>JAIPFI010000003.1 GCA_021736705.1 Methylococcaceae bacterium
TTTATCTCTAAATCCATCACTTCCATGGATAAAGCATCCTAATCCGTATTTTTCATATCCTTGTTGAAAGAAGTGGAAATTCTTAACACCCGTTAAGTTACCAACTTGGTTTCTTTTTATCTCATCAACAGAACTTTGTTTTAAAATCCTAGCCCCTTTATATTCGCCACCATTAAGCAGCATTTGACCTAATTTAAAATAGTTGCCTGTTGTGCTGTATATACCAACACCAGCAGAGAATAATTTTCTATTTTTATATTTATGAGGCTTGATTTTTCCAGTTAGTATATTGCCATCTGATTCGTAGATGACAGAAGTACGAGCAATTTTTTCCACTGGTGGATAAAAAAATGTATCTTGCATCTTTAAGGGTTGAAAAATATTTGTTTGTAAGTACTCAGAATAAGAGAGCCCAGATGCTATTTCAACAATACGACCCGCTACATCGATTCCCAATGTATAAGCATAATCGCTCCCTGGTTCAAATAAAAGAGGGACTCTTGAGAGACGCCTGACATTTTCAGCTAAATCAAAATCAGGGTCACCATCACCGATATCAACTCCTTCTATGAGGTAATCCACATCCCAATATCCAACTATTCCGCTTGTCATTGCTAAAATATGTCGGATGGTCGGATAGTTTTTTACTGGTACAAGTTTAAATTCAGGGTGAGAGCCTTCAGGTAATTTTACTTTTATTTTTAAATCTTTAAATTCAGGTAAATAGTTTGTAATAGGATCATCAAGTTTCACTTTACCTTGTTCTACAAGCTGCATAATTGCAATAGCAGGAACAATTTTACTACTAGAGTACATTAAAAAGATTGTATCTGTTGTCATGGCAGTATCTAAATTAGAATTGCCAAAAGCTTTGTGATAGATTACTTTTCCCTCTTTTGCAATCAGAACAACAGTTCCTGGAACTACCCTATCTTCAACAGCTTTTTTAACAAGCGTATCAATTTTGTTTAGTTGCTCAACTGATACGCCTACCGTCGCAGGATCAACAATATGAGTATCAGTAACCTCAGTACTTTTGTTATCACACCCAAGCAATAAACTTGAAATAAAAAAAGCTATAAATATTGTAACTATGTGAGAATTCAATTGTTTCACCTTATATGTGACTTTATACAGACGATTATATCTAAAATATTTACGTAAAGAGCAAAGAACAGTAGTGCTATGTATCATACTTAAAGTATTTTAAGATATTGACTTCCATTTTAAGGCGGGACAAATAATTAGGCGTGCAATAGATTTAGACGCTGTGAAAGTATTCAATAATTTTTCTGAAAATACGACTTTGTAGCTTGGGGTGAGTTTGCGAACCCCAACAATCAACTTATATGGCTATCATTGTTGGGCTTCGTTCCTCAGCCCAATCTACAAAAAATACCTTCACAGTTTCTTTAGCTATTGCACTCCGGCCTCATATTTTGAAGCACCCTGTCCCGTCTTAAATTTATAGTCAATAATTCTTAGGAATGTGCATGAAATAATGTCTTCATCTTAGGAGCGCAGGCAGCTTGCCTGCGAAAGGCAGACGAGCCGTCTGCGCTCCCACAAAAAAATTAGTTGTCGAAGTTATTTTGTGCTCATTCCTTAATGTTAGCATTGGCCCAACATTTTCGAATGCCCACCAAGCACCTGATAATTTCAGTCGCTTTTGAATAACGTAAAGGTACGACGGTGAAAAAATATCTTAACGTGTATTTACGCACGAATGTGCACAGCACCCTATTTACCTCACCAAGGAATCCCATGAATATTTTAAGCTCTCTTTTAATATTGCTCATTACCTGTTTATTAACGGCTTGCGAGCAATTGCCTGAGGATAAACCACTACAGTACAGCAATACGCCAACGCCCAACACAGTTGCAATTTATCGTCTTGCCATTCACCCACTGCACAATCCAAAAAAGCTCTTCGAGGCTTATCTGCCACTTGTGAATTATCTTAATAGTCAATTACAAGATATACACATTGAGTTGGAAGCATCACAAGATTATCAAGTTTTCGAGGGTAAGTTTCGTGCTCGCAAACCAGAGTTATTGCTCCCTAATCCATGGCAGACACTACAGGCGATACTTGTCGGTTATCATGTCATTGCTATGGCAGGCGACGCAGAGGACTTTAAGGGTATTTTCATTGCCCGTAAAGATACTGGAATCAAGACAACTGAGGATATTAAAGGTAAGGTGGTCAGTTATCCTTCACCAACCGCTTTAGCTGCTGCCATCATGCCTCAGTATTACCTATACACACATGGAATTGATATAAACCGTGATATTCAGAATGTCTACGTTGGTTCTCAAGAGTCTTCTATAATGAATGCCTATCTCGGTAAGAGTATTGTTGGAGCGACATGGCCACCGCCTTGGCGACTATTTCAGAGGGATCATCCTAAAATGGCTGAACAGCTCGACATTATTTGGCAAACGCCAGCGCTGATCAATAACTCATTCATGGTGCGTGATGATGTTCCTGATAATATCCGTGAACAGATAAAAAATATTCTTATTAATTTAGCTCAATCGCCACAAGGAAAAGAAATCCTCATCGGTATGGAAACCGCAAATTTCTATGCTGCCAATGATAACAGTTATAATATTGTACAAGAGTATATTAAGCACTTTGAGCAGGTAGTGCGTCCAGTGGAAAAGAAATAATGCTAGGAACTTTACGCAGTCAATTAATGGTGGGGATAACGCTGACCGTTGGATTGATGATGGCTTTATTTATTTGGAGCATTACATACCAACAACAAACTGAGGAAACAAATCAACATATTCAGCGAATTCAAGCACTTGCTGATAGTTTGGCTACCTTGTCAAGCATATCCGTTGCTTCACGCGACTTTAGCGGCTTACAGGAGATCGTCAAAAGTATCTCACATTTCCCCAACCTAAATCATGCTATCGTACTTGACCTTAGAGGACAGGTTTTAGCTCACAGTGATTCAAGTAAAATTGGATTATATTTAAACGACTTACCTCGCAAGCCAGAATTTAATCGATTACAACTCACGAAAAATAAGATTGATGTTACCCAGCCTATTATATTCACTGAGGAGAAAATTGGCTGGGTTATGATTGAACTAGATCGTACCTTCCACCATGCTAACCTTGCAAAAATATGGGAAAACGGCCTCCTTTATGCGTTAGTAGCTATTATATTTAGTGGATTTATTACGGCACTAGCGAGTCGCTATTTGACCAGAAGACTCTATCTCATTCAGCAGGTGGCGGATCAAGTGCAGGCGGGAGCTAACTTGCGCGTTACGATGTCTGGCAATGATGAAGCCGCGAAACTTGCTCGACAATTTAATAGTATGCTTGATAGTTTGGCGCAAAGAGAGCAGCAATTAGCTTCCTTTTATTTATTAGATTTGGTCGGCTTAACGATAACTTCGCCAGATAAAGCCTGGATTCGTACTAATGAGTGTTTATGCAAAATGCTAGAATATTCTGAACAGGAATTGCGAGAGATGACTTGGGCGCAACTGACTCACCCAGATGATTTGTGCTCTGATGAGGAACAATTTACACGCTTGCTAGCAAATGAAATTGAAGGTTATAGCTTAGAAAAACGTTTTATTAGCCGAACGGGGAAAGTCATACCCACGCAGTTGGTGGTGCGTTGCGCACGCAAAGATAATGGTGAGGTTGATTACGTTATGTCCATGGTGGAAGACATCAGTCAGCGTAAAGCCGATGCGGAGAAGATTAAACAGCTCGCCTTTTATGACCCGTTAACAAAACTGGCAAACCGCCGCTTGCTACAAGATAGGCTACATCAGGCGCTAGTTTCTAGTGCACGTAATGGACATGGAGGGGCATTACTCTTTCTTGATTTAGATAATTTTAAAACCCTTAATGATTCGCTTGGGCATGATATGGGCGATATATTATTACAGCAAGTTGCAGAACGGCTAAACGCCTGCATACGTAAAGGAGATACTGTATCTCGCTTTGGAGGCGATGAGTTTGTTGTTTTACTAGAAAATCTGAGTGTGCAACCTTTTAAAGCTGTAAAACAAGCGGGCGATATTGCAAATAAAATTCTGAGCTCGCTTAATCAGTCATATCAACTCGCCAGCCATCAGTATTCGAGTAGTACTAGCATTGGTATTGTGCTCTTTAAAGATAATCAATCTAATGAGGATGAGCTACTTAAGCAAGCCGACATCGCTATGTATCAAGCAAAAAATTCTGGCCGTAATGCGTTGAGGTTTTTTGATCCAGAAATGCAAGCCAGCCTCACAGCCCGTGTAACTTTAGAAAAAGAATTAAAGCTAGCGGTTAAAAATCAACAGTTCCAGCTGTACTACCAAATACAAGTGGATAGCTCGCAACGTCCATTAGGTGCAGAAACAGTGATTCGCTGGGTTCATCCTGAGCGGGGAGTCATTTCTCCTTTTCATTTTATTGCATTTGCAGAAGAAACAGGGAGCATACTAGAAATAGGACAATGGGTACTAAATAGTGCCTGTGCTCAACTTAAATGGTGGCAGAAAAAGGACCGAACACGCGAACTGACATTATCGGTCAACGTCAGTGCCAAGCAATTTCATCAGGTTGATTTTGTTGATAAGGTGCGTTCAACAGTCTTACTGCATGGCATTAACCCTAAGCTGCTTAAGTTAGAATTAACAGAAAGTCTGCTGTTAAATAATATCGAAGACGTTATTGAAAAAATGACCAACTTAACGGAAATTGGCATTCAATTTTCATTGGATGACTTTGGTACTGGATATTCGTCATTACAATATCTGAAGCGGCTTCCGTTATATCAACTCAAGATTGACCAATCTTTTGTGCGCGATATTGTTAGTGATGAAAATGATAGAAAAATTATCCGCACCATTATTTCCATGGCGAAAAGTATGGATTTGAACCTTATTGCAGAAGGCGTGGAGACTGAACAGCAACAAGCTTTACTGCTCAGTGAAGGCTGTACGCACTTTCAAGGCCACCTTTATAGTATGCCTGTACCGATTAATGAGTTTGAAGTATTGCTCTAGAGAAATTTTGTCTTGTAACAACGGCTATGAACTTAAGGCGGGACATTATATATTGGTAGGGCGCGGCTTCAGCCCGCCAATGCCCATCATCTATTCTAAAGGCGGGCTGAAGCCGCGCCCTACGGTTTTCAATATGTCCCGTGTTAAAATGATAGCCGTAACAACCTGGGGTCAGGTCTTTGATTTGTGATAAAAGGACTGAAAAACTAAGATACCTGAGTTTCAGGGGAAACCATTCTGTATTAAAAAATCATAAATCAAAGGCTCGTCCCTATCGCCCGGATGAAAGCGATTTAAAATCGTGTTTAAAGTCGACCACACTATAAGCCGACTACTCAGAGTCTTTACCCGGCAAAGTAACGCCGCAGTCAATCAACACCTGCTGAATAGGTTGCTCGACACCTTCTAAGGAAATCAGACTGGCCAATACCGTTCTAATCATGGTGTTGGCGCGGATAAAAATGCTCTGGCCAGTCAACATATCCTGAGCGATTTTATCGACATTCTCATCGGTATAACCGTGTCGCCTATCACTATCACCGCGCATTGTAATGGTGACCGGTGTCCTGTTATCGATTTGATATTCAAATTCAAAAGCACTGTCTTTCGAAGCCAGCAAGCTGCTGGCATCCAATACAAACTGCAACTTATTCTCTTTACACACAATATCCATCCTAAGCCTGTCATACAAGCCACGCGGCGGTAAAGGCGAACGCGCCAGTGTATATTTGACGTTATTCAACTTGTCCCATTCTTGATGGAAAGTCCAAGAATTCATCTCTTGTCGTGTTTCCGCAACGACGCTAGCCGCTGAAGCAATTAAGAAAACGCCCATAACTCTGCCGAATCGAAAAGATTTTACGCGATTATGCTTCATGATTTACTTCCAAATATAAACTAAATTTCAAATACTCCGACTTAATCACCTGATCCCCTTTTCTCAATCTGCTGATCACTTTCACTACCCCATTGATGTTTTTTTCCTGGGCGCTTACCCAAGAATGTAATGCTTTAAATACAAAGACTTAAAGAGGTTTGTTGGGCGTTTAAGCAATAATTAAGAGTACTTTAAAGCAACGACAACCAGCTGTTTTTTCTGTTCCTCATTAAGCCCGATAATATGCGCGCAATCCCTCTTATGAATCGATATACCATGACCATGCGTGACAAAACCAATAACATCATCCTCTTGCGAGGGGTCACAACAATGCGCAAAATGGGTCAAAATATTATTGTATCCAGCAACGGTTATTTCTACTGAATGTGCTTTCGTTGAAGACTTTTTCTTAATAATATTCTTTTTAGGTTGTTCCTTAAGCTCTTGTAAAGCAAGACTTAATTGCTTGTCCGTAATTTCTTTGCGTCCTAAAGCAATGCATAACTTATCCACACCGGTTAATTTGAATCGCTGTAATAAGCGGCTTAAGTAGGATTTGTTTAAGCCCAGTCGTTTCACTTCTTTATCTAACGTTTGCTGACCAATCAAGCTATGCTTATTTTTACTTTGCTGGTTAATCCACGCTCTGACTTTTTGAATGGCGCTAGGCGTTTTTAAATAGGCTAAATTGGGATCAACCCAGTTGGGATTGGGCGCAATGTCATGATTGGTTAAAATTTCAACCTGTTCCCCCGTCTGCAAAACATAAGTTAAAGGAACAATGCGCCCATTCACCTTAGCGCCACGACAGCGATGGCCTATATCCGTATGAATAGCATAAGCAAAATCTAAGGGTGTTGCCCCCTTGACCAAATCAATTAATTCGCCTGCTGGCGTTAATACATAAACGCGATCACAAAATAGCTCGGTACGAAAGTTCGTCAGTAAGTTATCATTTTCAGTTTCTAATAATTTACGTAATGCTGCGATACTTTTTTCTGTCGCAATATCTTGATTACTGCCTTCTTTATAACGCCAATGCGCAGCAACCCCTAATTCGGCAAAATCATGCATGTCTTTGGTGCGTATTTGCACCTCTATGCGATTCGCGTCTTCCGTTAAAATAACCGTATGCAAGGATTGATAGCCGTTATTTTTAGGATTGGCAATATAGTCATCAAACTCTTTGGGAATACTGACCCAATGCTGATGCACTAAGCCTAAAACCTCGTAGCATTGCACTGTTTCCTTAACCATGACACGTACCGCTAACAAATCATATAGCTCTTCTATAGGTAATTGCTTACGCTGCATTTTTTGCCAAATACTATAGATATGCTTAGGTCGACCTTTGATTTCTGCCTTGATTCCCGCACGTTTTAAATTTTCTTGTAATTGCGCAATAAACCCTGCAATACAATCTTCTCTATTGATGCGTTTGTTTTCTAGTGCTTTGGCGACAGAAAGGTAATGACTTGGTTCTAAATAGCGGAATGCATAATCTTCTAAAGCCCATTTTAATTGTCCAATCCCGAGACGGTTAGCAATAGGCGCATAAAGATCTAAGGTTTCTTGCGCAATAAAGTGGCGCATGTCTTCGGTTTCTTGAGGCAATTTTTTTAAGCGAGCCAAGCGATAAGCAAGCTTGATTAAAATCGCACGAATATCGTCAGCGGTAGACAATAACATGCGCCTTAATATTTCTATTTGAGACGCCTTCGTTGCAATACTTTTAGAATAGATATTCAGTCCATTCAGCTCTTTAACATTAGCCACTAAACTCGCGACAGTAGCACCGAATTCTTTTTTGATGGGATAATCGGTCAAGCGCCAATCACTTAAAATAGCCGCTAATATAGTCTCCAAATCGACATTGAGCGGCAATAAATTTAACGCGACATCAAGACCATGCGGACGCTTAGCATCAGTGTCAGGCAGGCAATCAACCAAGGCAATCGCTTGATGAATTAAAGCGTTTTCAGTGACCGAGAAACGCGTAAAAAGATCTTGTTTTACAGGTAAGTAGCTAGGCATACGAGTAAAGGTGGGCTATTAAACCCACCTTCAATTGCTTATAGTTGATTTAAAACACGCTCAGCAGCGTCAATAGTCGCAGCAATATCTGCATCACTATGCGCTCCAGAAACAAATCCCGCCTCGAAAGCAGACGGGGCAAGATAGATGCCCTCACTTAACATACCGTGAAAAAACTGCTTAAACAGCTCTTGATCACAACGCATCACCTGCTCAAAAGTACTAATATGATCTTCTTGAGTAAAAAACAAGCCAAACATGCCCCCGACAACATTGATCGACATACCAATATTTGCGGCAATCGCTTTAGCTTGTATGCCTTCTGCCAGGGTGCGGGTTTTAGCGCTTAATTGCTCATGAAATTTTGATGCGGATAATAACTCTAAAGTTTTATAACCTGCCGCCATGGCAACCGGATTTCCGGATAAGGTGCCTGCTTGATAAACAGGCCCTACGGGTGCCAAAGAGCTCATAATGGCATGCGAACCACCAAAAGCACCGACGGGCATTCCGCCACCAATAATCTTTCCTAACGTGGTTAAATCCGGCTTAATATTATACAGCCCTTGCGCACAATGCTTAGCCACGCGAAAACCGGTCATGACTTCATCAAAAATCAACAATGCGCCGTATTGGTCACACACCGCTCGCAATGTTTCTAAAAAACCGGGAGCAGGCAAAATACAATTCATATTGCCAGCTACCGGCTCAACAATAATCGCGGCAACTTGCTCGCCAATCTCAGCAAAGGCTTGTTTAACGGCATCACTATCATTATAAGCCAAAGTAATCGTATCTTCAGCGACCGCCGCTGTTACACCAGGAGAGCTCGGTACACCTAGCGTTAAAGCACCTGACCCCGCTTTAACTAACAAAGAATCTGAATGCCCATGGTAACAGCCTTCAAATTTTACAATCTTATCCCGCTTTGTATGACCGCGCGCTAAACGAATAGCACTCATTGTGGCTTCAGTGCCCGAACTGACCATGCGTACTTGTTCGATTGATGGCACTAATTTACATATTTTTTTCGCCATTAAAGTTTCAAGCTCGGTTGGCGCACCGAAACTTAAACCTTTTGCCGCTGTTTCATTAACCACATGCAGTACATCCGGATGAGCATGCCCTACAATCATGGGTCCCCATGAACCGACATAATCTATGTATTGCTTACCGTCAGCATCATACAGATAAGCACCCTTGGCTCGATCAATATAAACAGGCGTCCCACCAACGCCACTAAAAGATCTGACTGGCGAATTCACGCCCCCTGGAATAACAGTTTTAGCATCTGCAAATAAAATAGCGGATTTAGTCATATATACCTCTAGTTTAAAAATAGGCTTACGCAATCTAGCGCAAGCTTAAAAGCTGGAAAATAGCACCTTGCTAAAGACCAGGTCATTCGATTTGTTAGTGACAAATTATTGTGTTTTTTATGTTCAAAAGAACATAAAGCATCTATCATTATCATTCTAGTGCGCCACGTTGCACAACAAAATACCATACCTAAGGACTTATCATGCAAATTAAATCTTACTTATTCCCTATCTTTGTGGTCGCAGGCTTGGCACAAGGCTGTTCTTTTTCTGCTAGTTCAGAAAGTAGTTCTGATAGTTCAAAGAGCAGTTCAGACTCTATTAAATCAATCATCAGTAGTCCTTCCTCATCATCAGCAAATGCGGATAAAGAGTATCAAATTAAAATCATGGACTATACCACCGCCTACCTTTCAACAGCGGGCTTTGAGCGGGCAGCTTATATCCAAGGCATCTCTGAAATTGCCACTGAAGCAGGCATTACTCAATGGGAGGATGATGAAAATACCTTAATCGGTATCGGTCGTGCATTGAAAAAAGCAAAATTAACCGGCAGTGTTTATGAAACCTATAAAAAGAGCTTAGCAGACGCCAAGGAAAGCAGAATGCTCATCATTCAAAAAGGTTATGATCAGCAGTAAGATAAGTTATAGGGCGGACAGTAGGGCAGAGCTTAACCCGGCCAAGTTCGCCCCCCTCCTTTTAGGCTTATTCCTTAGCCTAATCTACGCGCAAAATCTCCACGCGCAAGCGGTCAACTATCTCTATATTAATGCCAGCGAAGGCACAGCTAGCGGCGGTCATACCGCACTGCGTTTCGATACAGAGACCTATCATTTTCAACACTACTCTGGCGGCATCATTCGCCTCGTCAAACAGGCTAGCGCTGACTTTGACTTTCAATATCGCTACTTAGAAAATAGAACACTTTATCAATCCAACATTGAACTAAATCCCAAGCAATACGCTCAATTACGCGACCACTTTAATTTACGTTTTTTACAACAAAAACAGCAAAATACACTACTCAAAGAAATTCAACTTAATCTAGCTTTATTAGAACCAAAAACCACGGATTTCAACGCGCTATTAACGATTCGTGGTGCTGGATTATTTACGCAAAAAACCAACACTTCAAAATTAGCGCCATTTGATAGCCAAGCTATTAATGCACAAATAAAACACCGACTAGGTTCTGCTTTTTTACAGCAAAAAGCCCTTCAACTAAAAAAAAAACTAGCGACAATTCAACCTCAACGCTGGCCTGAAAGCGCCTTGCATTTAAGCAAAAATGCCTTTATTTCTATCCCTTATTCCTTTGCCCATCATTATCTTGATACCCTTAGCCAATTATGGTTTTTGCAAACCTTAGAAAATAACGCCCCCTTAAACGAAGTCCATTATTTTTCTCCCAAGCATAACTTATTCCTACTCTCTAATGCAGAAATTGAAAAATTAACGCACTTGCAAAATAGCTTAATCGTTGACTTGGGTAATTTATTACACTCTCAACGGCCTGATTGGGGCAATGCGGCTTTGATATTGTATGCACGCATCATCAGCCTCTCTTATTCGATTAGCTCAGGTCATTGGGTTTTACTCGATACTTATATGGACGACAGCCCGAGCATTGCTTATGCTGAAGTAGGGCGTTACGAAAGCGTCTTTAAAACACAACGGCAAGAGGCCTTAAGCGCTATAACAGAAATAAAACAGCAACTCTTTAGCCAACCAATTCTTACCGAAAAAAACTACAGCCACTTTGAAAGATTAAGCAATTACTATTATGAACGCGAGCGCGGTTTAAACAAGCAGCAAGACATTAGAATCAGCGGCGAACAAAGCTTACCGTCAAAATCCATTCCGCTGCCTGCGCAGTTATTGCCAAAATTAAGCCCACAAGCAATAGAAACGGCAAAAACCCGACTAATAGGCTATCAAAAAAGCCTCACTCAGCAGATGCAAACTCTTTATCCCTATCACTTATTGACGCACAACTGCGTGACTGAAATTTTTACTGCTATTCAAAATGCTCAAGTCGATGCAGCGCCATTAACTCAGTTACTAAAGCTTATAAATAAAGACCCCGTCGCCTTTATTCCCTATTTATCCTTTGCGGATATAGCAGAGCCACAGCAGCAACAAATTTTAGCTTCTTTTCGCGAGCAACAATTAGCACAAATGTACGCGCAAGAAAATAATCTGCGCGTCTACCTAAGAGAATTTAACACCTTGAGCGCTCAAGACTATAAATTTACTGAACTAGATGCACCCTTTCTATTTTTTACTCAAGATCAGGTATGGTCTCGCCCATTATTCGGTAGCTTCAATTTAATCACAGCAGCCAGTATAGGAATTTATGGCGGTTTTACCTGGCCATTTGATGCGGGGGAAAATTTAAAAAAGGGCGGGGTGGGTATATTGATGAGTTTGCCTGAATTGGCTTTTTTTAATATTCGCAAAGGGAGTTATAAGCATCTTGCCTTTCCGATAGCGACTGATTAATGATGTTACGCACGTATCATCTCGACGCAGGAGAGATATTGTTCTTTATGGGAACACTAGGATTTAGGTCGAATGACAACGCTTTATTAAAATGCCTGCGTAACACCACGGATTAAACAAAGCCTAAAATATTACGCCACCTTAGCCAACAAATAATCCAGCCAACTTGCAGGTAAAATACGTTTTAAAAAGCCAAATAAATAGGTAGGAAAGGTCACATAATAACGCACTTTAGGGCGTTTCGACTGCATCGCATGAATGACTTTTGCCACTACGGCATCGGCCGGTAAAGTAAACGGTGCGGCGGGACCTTCTTTTTGTAAACGGGCTTCCATCGCTAGATATGTGTCTTTATGAATGCTATTGGCTGAATCTATATTTTTTTGATAGGCGGCAAAAGCATTTTTTCTAAAATCACTGCTAATCGGCCCCGGTTCAATGAGTGATAGATAAATATTGCTGCCTTTTAATTCCAGGCGTAGCGTATCAACTAAGCCTTCTAAGGCATATTTGCTGGCGTTATAGGCGCCACGATAACTCATGGCAACAAAACCTAAAACTGAACTATTATAAATAATACGCCCGCCACCTTGAGCACGCATCAAAGGGATAATCAGATTCGTCAGCTCGTGTGTACCGAATAAATTGGTTTCAAATTGCGCACGCAAAACCTCACGACTCAAGTCTTCCACGGCTCCCGCTTGACCAAACGCGCCATTGTTAAATAGACCGTCAAGTTTACCGTCAGTCATTTCCGTCACTTGTTGAACCGCATGAATAATACTATCGCTATCAGCCAGATCCAATTGCACTGCTTCAAAACCTTCTTGGGTCAAGCGCGCCACGTCCGCTTCTTTTCTGGCAGAAGCAATCACCCGATAGCCACGTTCTTTTAATATGACAGCGGTACGATGACCTATTCCTGTCGAACACCCTGTTATTAATATAGTTTGCATGTTTGTCATCATTTTTAGGTATTATTTAAGGGGGCAATAAGCCCTTTTATGCTATTATCTACAGCAACTGAAAACTGCTTCAGATTCTGTTCTTTTTCTTATTTCAACAGCGATATAAGCCCCAGCTAAAATCATACTGTTACTTTATCTTACCAATCGTTTAATGAGCTCTATTTGGAATTCCTGCCTATCTCGTCTTGAAAATGAAATCTCTACCAATGATTTAAACACTTGGATTAGACCATTACAAGCGCAAGAAGAAAATGATGTTATTGTCCTGCTGGCTCCGAACCAGTTTATTATTGCGCATGTTAAAGACCATTTTTTAGGCAAAATTGAAGATGCCATTTTTGAGTTTTCTGGTGGTCAATATAAGGTAAAAATGGAAATTGGTTCACGCAGTTCAAAACCCGCTGTTCCTCTTAACCAACCCAGACGACCAACAGACACTACGAGCGAGCCGCCGAAAAAGAAAAGATCGCCTAACTTTATTAATACGGCCTTTACATTTGACAATTTTGTAGAAGGTAAATCAAACCAATTAGCAAAAGCAGCGTCGTTGCAAGTTTCTGAAAATATTGGCAAGGCTTATAACCCCTTATTAATTTACGGCGCTTCCGGTTTAGGTAAAACCCATTTAATGCACGCCATCGGTAATGCTATTTTGGCCAAAAACCCAAATGCAAATATTGTGTATCTACATTCTGAAAAGTTTGTTCAGGATATGGTCAAAGCGTTTCAACAAAATAGTATCGATGCTTTTAAAGAATATTACCGCAATGTCGATGCCTTATTTGTCGATGATATTCAATTTTTTGCGGGCAAAGAACGTTCTCAAGAAGAGTTTTTTCATACCTTTAACTCGCTACTAGAAAAGAAAAATCAGGTTGTTTTGACTTGTGATAAATATCCTAAAGAAATTCAAGGCCTAGAAGATCGTTTAAAATCACGTTTTGGCTGGGGCTTGCCGGTTGCTGTTGAGCCTCCCGACCTAGAAACGCGCGCGGCGATTTTAATGAATAAAGCACAACAATCGGGTGTCGAATTAGATCATGAAGTGGCCTTTTTTATTGGTAAGCGCATTCCTTCCAATGTACGGGATTTGGAAGGCGCTTTACGTCGTGTTTTGGCCAATGCGCAATTTACCGGCGCGGCGATTACGATTGATTTCGCCAAAGAAGCACTGCATGATTTAATCTCTCTGCAAGATAAATTAGTCAGTATCGAAAATATTCAAAAGACGGTCGCGGATTATTTCAAAATAAAAATTGCGGATTTATTATCTAAAAGCCGCAAACAATCAGTGACTAGGCCACGGCAAATGGCAATGGCTCTAGCAAGAGAACTGACCAGTCATAGCTTGCCTGAAATTGGTGATGCTTTTAGTGGCCGTGACCACACAACGGTTATTAATGCCTGCAAACGCATTCAAGCATTACGTACAACTGATTATAAGGTTGATGAAGATTATGCTAATTTATTACGTACCTTATCGCATTAAACTAAATACCTTTTTACCCTCGGCTGATTTTCTGTAAAATCGAGTTTCATTAAAAAATACTTTAGGCAGACACTTGGGATTATTAACGAAGCTTTTAGGAAGAAAGAAGGTTTGCCGTGGGATTATTAGCCTATGCTTTATCCCCCAAGGTTTGAGTGTTGCTATCGCAAAATATACGCTCGAAAATAAACTGCAATTAGAATTCAGTGATTTTTTTACCGTGAGTAATACTCTCGAACAAATAAATATTCTGACGCGCCTCGCAGCGGAGTATGGCCTAAGCGAATTTCATTGCCATCTGCTTTTAGCACCTGCCGATTATAGACATTTAACCATTGAGACTCCACCCGTTAGCAATGATGAACTGCGTGAGGCATTGCGCTGGAAAGTCGCTGATTTAGTTGATTTTTCAGTAGAAAATGCGTGCATTGATTTTTATCATCTACCTGACGCCAAACATGCCAGTAGCAAAAAAATGCTGGCCGCCATTGTTAGTCCCGTTGCAGTGCTCAAACCAAAAATAAAGCTCTGCCAACAAGTCGGTCTCGTTTTAGAGGTGATTGACATTCAGGAAACGGCTTTACGCAATTTAGCAACGCTACTCCCGGAAAATAATCGCGGCGTTGCTATTTTGCATTTATTACCTAGAAATGGCAGTATTATCATACAAAAACAAGGGCGTATTTATTTATCGCGTAAATTAGATTCTGGCTTTGAAGACTTGCGCTTAGATTCGGATATACCCTCGCTAGAAATCAATAATTTAGCATTAGAAATCCAACGCTCTTTAGACTATGTTGAAAGTTATTACGGCATCCCCTCTATCTCGACTCTCGCGGTTATTCCTGTGCCTAGCCATACGGAAAATATCTTGAATCATTTGAATGAAAATTTAAGTGCCAATTCGCGCATTATGGATCTTGCCACTATTTTAGAGGGCAAAGCTTTACTCCCGGATAAAACTCAAGCCTATTGTGCCACAGTTATAGGTGCAACCTTACGCCACGAGGTTGTCGCATCATGATCCAACAAATTAATTTATACCAAGCTGCAGTACAAGAGGAAAAAGCAGGACTCAACAAACAGATGTATATCCTTGGCGTTAGCCTATTGCTCCTGTTTGCGCTCTGCTACAGTGCTTGGCAAGGCTGGCAAGTTCATCAATTAAACGCTGAATTACACATTAAACAAACACAATTAAACACTGAAATAAACGATTTATCACTTATCCAATCGCAGTACCCAAAGCAAGAAACAGACCCTTTATTAGTCAGCGAACTAAAGCGATTACAAAATATTTCTGCGTCTTTAGAACGCATAGTCACGCTGTTGAGTGATCAACAATCTGATAAAAACACGGGGTTCTCAGCTTACTTTAATGCCTTAGCCGAACAATCGATTAACAGTCTCTGGTTAAGCAAAATAGACATTGATGCAGAAACCAAGACTATTCGCTTAGAGGGCAGTACTTATTTACCAGATGCCTTGTCTATATTGATTGAGCGACTCAATAAAGAAGCTTCATTTAAAGGTCGCTATTTTGCTCATTTACATATGCAAGCAGCAGAAAACAATGCCAAACAAATTAACTTTACTATCAGCACTCTAGCGCCAGAAGAGAAGCCTGCATCATGAACAAGCTCTTATTAGCGCGCTTTGAAGTATTATCGCTACGCGAAAAGCTTTATATTGTCGCTGCCGTGTTAGCTAGCTTATGGATGGGGCTGGATAATTTCTATCTGCAACCTATTGCGCAGCAACAAAAACAGTTGCGCAAAGAAATACACCAAATAAACGCGCAATTAAATGAGCTGGTTATCGCCAAAGCGGAAATTCAAGCGCAAGGAAAATTCAATCCGAATCAGAAAAATACACAGACATTAAGCCACGTAAAGGCGCATTTAAAACAGCTCAAGAAAAACGTTCAATTCGGCAATAAACATTTTGTCGAGCCTGAATCAATGACCTTAGTGCTTGCTGAGTTATTAAATGAAGATTATGGGCTACAACTTATCCGTGCCGAAAAGCTTCCGGTAAAATCGCTAACTGAACAAAAACAAGAAAAATCGTGGGTCTTTCAGCATGGACTCAGCTTAACTTTTTCAGGAAATTACCAAAATACACTACGTTATTTACAGGCGATAGAGGCTTCTCCCTGGCGTTTTCTATGGCATAGCATAGTCTACAAAACACAAGAATACCCGACCGCCGAAGTCACAATAAAAATATATACCTTAGGCTTTCAGGAGCATTGGTTACGTGTTTAAACTAAAGATAGCACTATGCTTTTTAATGTTCAGCCAAGCTGTAGTCGCACAATTTCGCGACCCTACGCAACCGGCTACGATGCCAACCGCCGAACATTCTCCTAGACTGCAAAAGCAAGACATTGTTTTATCGGCAATCTGGATCTCCAAACTTTCAAAGCGCGCGACCTTAAATGGTACAACCTTAAAACAAGGCGAAGCATTTGATGATTTGACACTGTTAAAAGTAAAACAAAATTCCGTTTTAATAAAACATCAAGGGCTTATTAAAACCTTATACTTAATCCCTGCATCATATAAATCTAATCATTAGTATGAAAAATCTTTCTCGCCTACTCGCTTTAACGTGCCTTATGGGCACGACGGCCTGCTCCCCTGAAAAACAACAGATTGATGATTATTTTCCAGATATTATTGTCCCAGAACAAGCCAACGCAGCAACTCCACCCAAAGAAATCAGTGATGCATTGTTGCCTGATTTAACACAGACTTTAAATGTAGCGCAGTACACGCAAGCGAAACCTGTTGCTGAACGACTTAATATTTCAGTACACGAGCTGGATGCGCGTGAATTTTTTATGGGTCTCGTTGTTGATAGCGACGTCAATATGGTGGTGCATCCTGAGGTTCAGGGAAACATTTCTTTAACGCTTAAAAAAGTAACGATTGAACAAGTTTTAGCAACCATACATAAAGTCTATGGTTATGATTATAAAAAAACGGATATGGGTTATATTATTTATCCGGCTACCGCACAAACTAAAATATTTAAAATTGATTTACTGGATATTACCCGCAAAGGTTTATCAAGCACTCATGTGACCTTTGGCCAAAGCGCACAAAATTCCGACTCAGCTGCGAATACAAATTCAAATACAAACTCAAATACAGGCACCACAGATAATAACAGCACAAGCTCAGGCGGCTCTATTATTACCGAAACGGATGCTAATTTCTGGGGTGAGCTGGAACAATCATTACATGCTTTAATTGCTGGCAATCCAGAAGCAAGCATTGCTCTCAATAAGCAAACAGGCGTGATTGTTGTCCGGGCAAAACCCATGCAACTAATAGAAATTGAACGCTTTATTGATGCGACACAGGCGCAATCGCAACGGCAGGTTATTTTAGAAGCTAAAATTATCGAAATCACTTTGGATGATAGCCATCAAGACGGTGTGAATTGGTCTAGTATAGCCAAACAAGGCTCCCAACTGTTTTTAACCAGCGTCGCACCATTACCTTCCTTTGCTGCTCAAGTCAAAGACATATTCATCAGTCAGGTGCAATTTGGTGACTTTACGGCTTACGTTGAATTATTAGCAACGCAAGGTAAAACAAAAGTCTTATCTAGTCCTCGTATTTCCACGCTCAACAACCAAAAAGCAATTATCAAAGTCGGTAGGGATGAGTATTTTATTACCGATATTTCTTCAAATAATAATAGCTCAGCCTCAACAACCACGACCACCCAAGACGTCACTTGGACGCCGTTTTTCTCCGGTATCGCTTTAGATGTCACGCCACAAATTAATGACAGAGATCAAGTCACCTTGCACATCCACCCCTCAATTACCTTGGTCGAATCTCAGGACAAAACTTTTACAGTCAATGATAAAGCCAACCAAGTCCCTCTTGCCTTAAATACCATGCGTGAATCAGACAGCATAGTTCAGGCTAAAAACGGTCAAATTATTGTGCTTGGCGGCCTAATGCAAACCATTCGAACCGAAAGTAAAAGAGGTATTCCTTGGCTAAGCGAACTACCGTATCTTGGCTGGTTGTTTAGAACGAATACAGGCGAGGGCAAAAAAACCGAGCTAGTTATCTTATTAAAGCCCACGGTCATTACCGATGAGCAGACCTGGAATCAAGATTTAAGCGACTCTAAAAAACGCCTTAAAAACTATGAAGATTATAAATTGTGGGGCGATACGGATTATCCGCAACAATAATAGGCGCTGTTTCTTTCTGTAGGAAAAGCTTCAAGCCACGAATACGCGACTTGAAGTCGCTGCCACAAAACGCACTAACCCACCTTATTTCTGTGCGATACCTTAATAAGCCAAAGAAATTATGTATCAACAGCATTTCGGATTGACTGAAAAACCGTTTAATTTAACACCGGACACTCAGTTTTTTTGCCAATTACCACCTCACCAAGAAGCGCTGAATGTATTATTGCTCGCCTTAAATAATGGCGAAGGTTTTATTAAAATCACTGGCGATGTCGGCACTGGCAAAACCTTATTATGCCGTAAATTGCTCAATGAATTAGGCACTCATTATCAAACAGCGTATCTGCCGAATCCGCATTTAACGCCTGCTGGCTTACGTAAAGCTATTGCTGATGAATTTTCTATTGCCTATGCCCAGAATATTAATCAACAACAAATGCTGAGATTACTGAATCAAACTTTAATTCAGATTTCCAGCCGAGGGCAACAAGCTGTGTTAATTATTGATGAAGCACAAGCCATGTCACTAGAAACCTTAGAAGCTTTACGCTTACTCACAAATCTGGAAACAGAGAAACAAAAACTCCTGCAAATTGTACTCTTTGCTCAACCCGAGTTAGATGTGCAACTAAAGCATCAGTCCATCCGCCAATTAAAACAGCGAATTACTTTTAGCTATCAACTGCGCCCGTTAAACTATGCTGAATTAGTCAGTTATATTAATCAGCGCTTAAATACGGCCAATTGTACGCAAACCAATATTTTCTCGCGTTCGGCACTTAAAGCTTTGCATTATTACAGTCGAGGCATTCCTCGCTTAATTAATATTCTTGCTCATAAAGCAATGCTCGTTGCCTATGGCCGAGGCTTAACGACGATGACTAAGCCATTCATACTTATGGCCGCCCTGGATACGGAAGATTGCGCAAAAACCATACAACAGCACCATTATAAAAACATGGCTTATGCGCTTTTGGTTTGGCTGATAATGGTCGCTTTGGCACTTTATGCACTGAGATACATATGAGCTTACTGAATCAAATGCTGCGCGATCTCGAGCATAATAAAACAACAACCACTCCTGCATTAGCAAAAGAAAAAGCCGTTCATGTCAGCCCCAGCGCGCAAACTAAAAACCTTAAAAAAGCGGTTTTAACTGCTGTTGTAATAAGTAGCATCGCTTTATTTTTTGTCTATCTAGCAATAAAACCAGAACCAGCAGCAGTAAATAAGCCTTTAGCTATTCCACCGCTAAAAACCGCGTCCAAACAGCGCATAAGCCAGCCTCAACCCATAACGACAACAAACAGCGCTCCTATAGCGGTTAAAGCCGTGTCACCCAAAGTTATTGCCACGTCTGTTAAATCAGAACCAATCCCCGTCACCCAGCCGCTTAAAAGTAAACAACATAGGCCGCCCAACATAAATGCACCAGCCATTATTAAAGCGCAGCAAGCAGAAAACAGCATCCAACCAGCGCCTTTAAATACGGATCAACAAGCCAAAAATCTGTATCAAAAAGCCTCAAAAACTGACAACTCTCAGCTTGCGATTAGCTTATTAAAGCAAAGTCTTAATCTAGCCCCCAAGCAAATTAAAACCCGCTTACTGTTAACTCATTTATTAATTAATGCTGGCGATAAACAAAATGCAATTGACTTATTAGATGAAAGTTTGGCCATTTTCCCACAAGAGACAGCATTTCTAATGGCACGAGCGCAGCTTTATCTGCAAGAAAAAAAGACAGAAAATGCGTTACAACTATTAACTCAGATTGCCACGTCAGCGCAAAATGAGGCCTATTTAGCATTGCTGGCCGCTGCTTATCATCAAAATAAATCCTATGCTCAAGCGCGCGATCACTATCAAAGCTTAGTGCATTTTAATGCGAATAAAGCCGAATACTGGCTTGGTTTAGCGCTGGCGCAAGATGCATTAAACAACAAAGAACCCGCGTATAATGCTTACCAGCAAGCCTTAAATTTGCACAGTTTAAATCCCCCTGTCAGCGACTATATCCAACAACGCCTTAAACAACGACCTTAAAAGCCCATGGACATTGCGAACCAAAGAAAAAAAATTCGTATTGGCGACTTGCTAGTACAGAATCAAATTATTTCCCATGAACAACTCATGACTGCCTTGGCAGAACAAAAAAAAGTAGGCACTAAATTAGGTCGGACGCTGATTGATTTAAATTATCTGAGTGAAACCGATTTTTTGAATTTTTTATCCCGCCAACTACAAATTCCTTTTATTGATATTACCAAACATAAACGTGATGAAGCGGCGGCAAAAAAACTGCCGGAAAATCTGGCGCGCCGTTTCCGCGTCGTCATTTTAGAAGACAATGAAAATGACATCTTGCTTGCGATGTCCGACCCTACTGATTTAATGGCACTCGATGAAGTTAGTCGAATACTGAAAAAACGCGTACGCCCTGTGGTTGTCCGCGAATCTGCATTGCTCGTTGTTATCGATCAATCTTATCGACGCACCGAAGAAATATCTCATCTTGCCGAAGAGTTGGAAGGCGAATTAGCCGAAAATGATTATGACTTTAATGCGCTGGTTTCAACAGATGCAATCGCTGACGCGCCCGTAGTCAAATTATTACAATCAATTTTTGATGACGCAATACAAATGAATGCCTCGGATATTCATATTGAGCCCGATGAAAAAGTACTACGCATTAGACAGCGAATTGATGGCGTATTAACCGAGCAAGTCATTGATGAAGTTAAAATAGCATCTGCCTTAGTCGTGCGCCTTAAACTGATGGCGGGAATCAACATATCAGAAAAACGCATTCCTCAAGATGGCCGATTTAATATCTCGGTTAAAGGCAAAAAACTAGATGTGCGCTTATCATCCTTGCCTATACAGCACGGAGAATCAATCGTAATGCGTATTTTAGATCATTCCAAAGGGCTATTAAATTTAAACGCTTTAGGCATTCCTGATGACATCTTAAAATGCTTTCGTAAGCATATTAATAGTCCACACGGTTTAGTGCTAGTAACTGGACCGACGGGGAGCGGTAAAACGACGACGCTCTATGCCGCTCTAACGGAAACCAACAAGCCCGAAACCAAAATTATTACGGCAGAAGACCCCGTCGAATATAGCTTACCTAGAGTCAACCAAGTACAAATTAATGATAAAGTCGGCTTAACTTTTGCAAGCGCCTTACGTTCCGCACTACGCCAAGATCCAGATATTATCTTAGTCGGGGAAATGCGCGACACTGAAACCGCTGATATTGCCATTCGCGCCTCTATTACCGGTCACTTGGTTTTTTCCACACTGCATACCAATGGCGCTGTAGAAACAGCAACTCGCTTGTTAGATATGGGCATACAAGGCTATATTTTAGCCAGTGCATTGCGTGTTATTATTGCGCAACGTCTAGTGCGCAAGCTGTGTGAAAATTGCACTGAAACCGCTGTTTTGGATGAAGGTCAAAGCACCTGGCTGAGCGAAGTATTCAAAATAAATGCGGCGGATTTATCCTTTAAACAAGGCGCAGGTTGTCCGCATTGTAAAAACTCCGGCTATAGCGGGCGTATTGGTGTTTATGAATTATTAGAAATGCGCCATGAAACGCTAGATGCGCTACGTCGCGGTAATTCTGCTGATTTTACTGCGGCTGCTTTAGCAACGCCGAATTTCAAGCGCTTCTCTGACTGCGCGTTAACTTATGCAAAATCAGGAATAACCTCTATTGCCGAAGTTATTCGTATTTCAGGCGATTAAACAAGCATTCAAGATCAAATTAATGTCTTGTCTACTTTTGACAAGACATAATCTCTGACCATATATAAAGCAGCAATACTTCGAGCTTCAGTACATTCGCCACTCATTACTAGCTCTGTCAAGTTATCCAATTTCCAAGGGATAACCTGTAACTCTTCAGGCTCATCACCGGCCAATCGTTCCGGATATAAATCTTGCGCCAGCATAATATCGGTCATATGCTCCATATAACTAGGCGCTAAAGAAAAAGATGTAAGTTGCTGGATATTATGCGCGCCATAACCGACTTCTTCTTTTAGTTCACGATTTGCTGCTTGCACGCAGTTTTCACCATTATCTATTTTGCCTTTAGGTAAGCCTAGCTCATAGCGCCCAATTCCTGCCGAATACTCACGTATCAATAACACCGTTTCATCATCAAGCAAAGGAATAATCAAGACGGCACCATTACTACCATGACCTCTGACTAAACGCTCATAGTGCCGAGTCGCGCCATTGCTGAACTCTAAATCTAAAGCCTCAATTTTAAACAGCCGAGATTGAGCCACGATATTTCTATTAAGTATCTTCGGTTTTTCTGACATTTTTGTTATGGTGGCTAGTATTATTTTTCTTAACTATAGCTTTTGTTATGCTCAATTGGAACAAAATTAACACTGTCTTACTGGATATGGATGGCACTTTACTGGATTTGAATTTTGACAATCATTTCTGGCTGGAGTTTGTACCTCAGCGCTATGCTCAACAAAACCAATTATCATTGGCTGAAGCTAAGCAATTTTTGCAGCCTTTATTTAAAAGCATGGAAGGGCGTTTAGAATGGTATTGCCTAGACTACTGGGGTCGGCAGCTCAATTTAGATATTGCCGGCTTAAAGGCCGAAATTTCCGGTTTAATTGACGTTTTGCCTCATGTTATTGAATTTTTAACCACATTACAACAAACAGATAAGGCCGTATTTCTGGTGACCAATGCTCACCCTGACAGCTTATCTTTAAAAATGGAAAAGACCTGTTTACAGCCTTTTTTTAAGCAAATTATTTGCTCGCATGCTTTTGGCTTTGCCAAAGAGCATCAACCATTCTGGGAAGCATTTCAAGCTCAACAAGGTTTTGCTAAAGAGTCTACATTGATGGTTGATGATAGCCTCGCCGTATTACGTGCCGCCCAATCCTTTGGCATTGAACATTTAATTAATATTAATAAACCGGATTCGCAAAAAGCAGCAAAAATCACTAATGAATTCCCATCTATTACTGATTTTCGGGAAATTATGCCGCCTATCGTTAAATAAATATCTCGCTAGCTCTCTACAGGCTTAACGCTCTTTTGAGCGCTTTTAGGTCTAGGCTTTCTCGACCTAGCATCCGCCTTCATTTGATTCGGCGCAGGCTTACGAGGTGGCTTAGGGCGAGCAGCCGGCTTGATAATTTCTGGCAATAAATCCTCCGTAATTCGCTGCACAGGAATTCTATGGCTTATGTACTCTTCAATATCAGGCATCGAATAAGCATACTCTTCACAAATAAAGCTAATAGCTTCACCACTCGCGCCAAAACGTGCGGTTCTGCCAATTCTATGCACGTAATCTTCGACATCTTGAGGCAAATCAAAATTAAATACATGCGATACATCAGGAATATGTAAGCCACGAGCGGCAACATCGGTAGCAATCATAATCGTAACTTTACTTTCTTGAAAATCAGCCAATAAACGCTGACGCTTATCCTGCGGCACATCACCGCTGAGTAACGCCACTTTATGTCCATTGGCAGTCAAATAATCTTCTAATTTTTCCGCGCTACGCTTGGTATTAACAAAAATAATACTGCGCACTGGCTTATGCGTTTGAATCAAACCGAGTAATAAGGGGATTTTCTGCTCATTAGCGGGACAAAATGCAACTTCATTTACTGAGTCAGCGGTCATCGTCTCGCTTTCAATTTTCACCATGACCGGCTGATTCATATGCTCATAGGCTAATTCTGACACTTTAAACGATAAAGTCGCGGAAAAGAGCAAATTTAACCGCTTGTCAGGACTTGGCATGCGATTTAACAAATAGCGTATATCTTTAATAAAACCAAGATCAAACATTCTATCGGCTTCATCTAAAACCATGACTTGAATATTATCCAAAGAAAACGCTTTCTGCCGATAAAAATCAATCAGTCGTCCTGGAGTAGCAATGATAATATCGACATTACCTTGGACAACTTTTTGTTGTTTTTGGTAATCAGTGCCGCCGTAAATCAACGCCATATTGAAATTAAGATATTTTCCTAATAACATTGCATCTTTGTGAATTTGTATCGCCAACTCGCGGGTTGGCGCTAAAATAATTGCTCTTGGGTATTTTTTCTCTTCACTGTTATCGTTTAACAGGCGCTGGAACGTCGCCAATAAAAAACTCGCGGTTTTACCTGTCCCTGTCTGAGCTTGTCCAGCAACATCGCGATCCCTTAGTGCAATAGGCAATGACCGATCCTGAATCGGAGTGCACTGATCAAACCCAGCCTCATTCAAGCCACGCAAGATAGAGTTTGAAAGCTCTAAGTTAATAAACCGAGTATCTGTTAAATGTGTATTTTTCATTTATATAGAATACATCAATAATTTTGTATTTGCACTGCCAGATTAGCGCAGCAGAGATTTCCCCTATGCGCCCAAACTTCCGACTTATCAAGCCAAATAGGCAAAAAATATTGACAAATTTTTTCGATGCAGCGATATTAGCACTTTGTGAAATAATTTGGAGAATGGCGTGAGTGACTTGGTCCTTCATGTAACTGATAGTAATTTTGACGAACTCGTTTTAAAATCCGGCATACCTGTATTAGTTGACTACTGGGCTGAATGGTGTGGTCCTTGCAAAATGATTGCCCCCGTTTTAGATGAAATTGCCAATGAATATAAAGGCAAAATCACGGTTGTAAAATTAAACATTGATGAGAATTCTGCAACACCTGCACATTTTGGCGTACGCGGCATTCCAACACTAATGCTATTTAAAGATGGCGATGTTGAAGCAACTAAAGTCGGTGCATTAACAAAATCTCAGCTTGCTCAATTTATCGACGACAATATTTAATTATTATTAAAACTAGGAAGTAATCAATAATAATTTGTTACTTCCTAGTTTTTTGCGTATACTTTTGCTCTGGTACTACTTCACTTGTACCGTCAAAACATCAAACCATCCACATCTTTACCTTAAGCTGACTTTGTCTTTCCACATAAACAGCGCCTTCTATCTTTAAACATCTCTTTGTATGAACCTTACTGAACTAAAATTAAAACCTATTACAGAAATTATTGCGCTAGCAGAAAGCCTCGACATTGAAAACGTTTCTCGAACGAGAAAACAAGAAGTTATTTTTTCTATTCTAAAGAAACAAGCAAAAGTCGGTGAAGATATTTACGGTGATGGAGTTTTGGAAATATTACAAGATGGTTTTGGCTTCTTAAGAACGCCCGGCAGCTCATATTTAGCTGGCCCCGATGATATTTATGTTTCTCCCAGCCAAATTAGACGCTTCAGTCTGCGCACTGGCGACACCATTAGCGGAAAAATCAGACCGCCTAAAGATAACGAACGTTATTTCGCCATGCTTAAAGTTGAAAAAATCAATTTTGAGCCACCTGAAAATGCCAAACATAAAATTCTATTTACCAACCTAACACCTTTATTTCCTAATAAACGCTTCATTATGGAGCGGGGCGATGGCTCTAGCGAAGACTTAACCGGCCGAGTCATTGATTTAATTGCACCTATAGGCAAAGGTCAGCGTGGACTTATCGTATCGCCACCCAAGGCTGGTAAAACCATGATTCTGCAAAGCCTAGCTCAGTCTATTGCAGAAAATAATCCTGAGTGTTACCTCATCGTATTGCTCATTGACGAACGCCCTGAAGAGGTAACGGAAATGGAGCGCTGTATTCGCGGCGAAGTTATTTCCAGCACTTTTGATGAGCCAGCGGCGCGCCACGTCCAAGTCGCAGAAATGGTTATCGAAAAGGCTCGCCGCCTAGTTGAACACAAACACGACGTAGTTATTTTGTTAGACTCATTAACTCGTTTAGCACGTGCATATAATATAGTTTCACCCTCTTCAGGCAAGCTACTTTCTGGCGGTGTTGATGCGAATGCCCTAGAAAAACCTAAACGCTTCTTTGGTGCGGCAAGAAATATCGAAGAGGGTGGTAGTTTAACTATTATTGCGACAGCTTTAGTTGATACTGGCTCACGTATGGATGAAGTGATTTATGAAGAGTTCAAAGGTACAGGCAACATGGAGTTACACCTTGAACGTAAAATCGCTGAAAAACGCATTTACCCAGCGATTCATATTAACCGCTCAGGAACACGCAGAGAAGATTATTTAGTCCACCCTGATGAACTACAAAAAACGTGGATTTTACGTAAGATCCTGCAACCTATGGATGAAATGGCTGCCTCTGAATTTATCTTAGGTAAGCTTAAAGATTTCAGAACCAATGCTGAATTTTTTGAATCAATGAAACGCTAAAACCTAGCTTTTTTGATTTAAATTTAAGTCGAAAATAGGGGCATGACTTGTGAATATCACAACTCATGCCCCTTTTTTATTTTAGCTTTTCAGCGGCACATAACCTTCAGGCATCTGAAAGCCAGAACCGAATAAAAACTTTTCTCGCTCTGACTCAATCAACTTTTTAGCTTTAAGCTCAAAGCTCGCTAAACGATGCTCGTTAATTAATACGGTTTGCATAGCAATCCATTCTTTCCATGCTTTTTGGGAAATATGATCATAAATATATTGCCCTTTCGGACCAGGAAAAGGAATCGACTCTAAACCTTCTTCCTCTGTTCCTAGCTTTTCACAATGTACTAATCTCGCCATTTTATTCCTCATTCATTTCATCAAATAACTGCTTTACCGGAGCTGGCAAAGCAATGTTTTTCGTTTCTAGATGTTTATACCAGAGAGCCTTATCTGCTTCCAGCACATTATTTATAGGGTTATCTACATACAAGAGTATTGGCTCGTAATCCAAATGATAATGAGAAAAAGTATGCCGTCGGGTAGCTAACACTTCTTTTTTGACGACACTGATAGACCGAGAATGGCACCATTCTTCCAACTCCTGCATATCATTGATCTCAGGCACACTCCACAATCCTCCCCAAATGCCTACTGGCGCTCTTTTTTCCAACAAAACTTCATTATCCTGATTTAATAGCAGAACAAAAACACTTTGTTTGATAGGTATTTTTTTACTGACTTTCGGCGTCGGTAACTCATGCACACGCCCTTGTTGAAAAGCAAGACAGTTTGAGCGCAAAGGGCAGGCAGAGCAGTTAGGTTTTGAGCGGGTACATAAAGTTGCGCCTAAATCCATCATTGCCTGCGTATAGTCTGCGACCCGCTTTTCTGGCGTATAAAATGCGCTCACGCCCCATAATTTCTTATTAACAGCATTACCACCTGTCCAGCCCTGTATTGCCTTAAAGCGCGCCAATACGCGACGCACATTACCATCTAAAATAGGCTCGCTTTTAGTAAAGGCGATACTTAAGATTGCCCCCGCAGTTGACTGACCAATCCCAGGCAAAGCCATTAAGCTCTCTAAAGAATCAGGAAAATAGCCTGCTTGTTGTATTAAACCAGCCGCTTTATGTAGGTTTCTTGCCCGCGCATAATAGCCTAAACCAGCCCATAAGCTAAGAACTTCATCTAAAGGCGCATTAGCAAGCGCATCGACATCAGGGTAACGCTGAATAAACTTATTAAAATAAGGTATCACAGTGGCAACTTGCGTTTGCTGCAACATCACCTCAGATACCCATACACGATAAGGCGTAACGGGCAATTGCCAAGGTAAATCTTTGCGGCCGAATTGATCAAACCATTGCAACAAATTTGATTGAAAAGCATGAGGGGTCATAATGAATCACAGAAAACGGTTGATGGGGCAACTTCAAGTCGCGGTGTCGTAGCGAGAAAGCCAGTCCTACAGAAGATAACAAGGCATATTATTTCTCTCACCTTTCTAAGCTCAAAAAAAACCTTTTAATAATTTATTAACGGCTTTACCCGCTCCTTCGCCCAAGCGCTTATCCAGCGCTTTATTGATTTTTTCTTCTTCATGCTCCGTGAGCAGCGACAAAACATCCACGGTATAAGATGGCTTAGAAAATGTCCCGCCTACTTTTATAGCAGCAGGGCGACTTTTAGATGCCTGCTTCGCTTTAGCTTCCACTTTATAGCTTATCGCTTCATTAACAAGGTTAGCTGTACCTGCTCCTTTAAGCTGTACGACAGCTGATTCTAAAAAGAAATCGGGGTTATTAATGATACCCTGGTTAATTGTTGCCGTGCCTTGCAACACTGAAAACAACGTTTGCTCCTTTGTATAGTCACCTTTCATGCCTTTACCCTGAGAAAATAACGTCCCCATCTCAAGAATTTTCTGTAGATTAAAGCCTGTTATAGCGCCCTTAGTCACTGAAAAATCAAGATTCCCACCCAGGCTAGACTTAAAATCAGGAATCGTATTACCTTTCATATCGAGTTTGGCTGTAATATTTGCCGCACCTTTTATTTTTACTGGCGTATCAGCCTGCATATCAATGAATAATGGCTCAAGCTGAACACCTGAAATGCGCTCATTCAAGGAAATGACCGGCGTTTTATCCTTTGTATCAAGCATTATTTGCCCCGTATAACTACCGCTATAAAGCTCCTTAACACTTTGCTTGGTCGTCAAAACACCTTGTTTGGCTTGCAGATGCAAATTGACGCCTGACATGCTTAATTTTGCTACTTTTAACTTAGCAATATTTAAATCACCTGTGGCATTAAGGCCACGAATGATTTCCATAGGTATTAAGGTAGTCGCAGCAGCGACTGCGGCGGCAGGCGTTGCCACAGGGGCAGGTTCTTTCTTAGGTGCGGTATATCGATCAACATCAATCGCATCAATCGCCAAATTAAATGTAATGGCCGGGTCTTTAAATTGCTTAACACGAGCAAATCCTTTGATTGAGGTATCATCTAATGTAATGGCTAAGTTTTCTAAAGCAAGCGAGTCGGCTGTTCCTTGTAAATTAAATTGCAGCGCAAGCTTTTGTAAAGCCTGCTCATCTGCGGTCTCAGGCACAGTCATTTGCAACTGACGCATAAGCGCTTTAGGGCTGAATGGCGCAATATTCAATGCGCCTGAATATTGCGCAGCTGACTTGCTTTGTGTAGCTACTATATCGCCCGTTACATTAATCATATTCGTATTTAGCTTTAAGCCTTTAAGCGTAGCCGTTTCTTGCAGCAAATCTAACGTAAGTCCTGCCACAAGCTGTGCGTCTAATAATCCGCCCGGAACAACGCTGCCCTTAATCACAGAATCAATTTTAAGTTGGCTTAATTGTGCTATTTGCTTAGTTAAATCATAAGCTATATCTGACTGTACATGCGCCTCAACTTCACTTTCAGGAACAACACCGCCTTTAACAGTAGAATCTAACGTGAACTTTGTGAGTTGAATTTTTTGCCACCCTAAATTTACAGCTATATCTGATTGTATTTTTGCCTCAACTACACCGCCAGAAACAACTTCCCCCTCAGTTGTTGAATCAATATTTAATTGTGTAAATTCTATTTTCTGCATTGATTCATCTATCACCAATATAGTAGACAAAAATAAGGCTTCCGTTAACTCAGGCTTGGTATTTTTCAGCAAAAAAGACATTTCAACGGAAATTGGCCGATTAAACGTAACCGCACCTAATTTTAAATTAAGATCCTTAACTATGGCATGCTGTCCAGATTGCTGATCATCCCATCTCACTTGAGAATTTTCAATAATTAACCCACCTATGGCTAAAGCAGCAAGAGCAGGCGATATTTTAGGCTCATTACTATCCTTGATTGGCTTGGGCGCTTCGGCTTTTGGTTTAACTAAATCAGCCCAATTACTGACACCTTGCGCATCTTTTGCCAAGTTCAATTCCAAGCCTTTTAAAACCACTGTACTGACTTCAACTTCCTTAGAAAAAAGAGGCATTAATTTAACTTTAATATCACTTTCACCAATCACCGCAAAAACTTGCTCTTTAAATCCTGCGGCATTGCTTAATGTAAGTTTTCCAGTAGACACACCTATCCAAGGAAAAACGGATAAATCTAATTCACCTTCTATACTCAGAGTTCGACCCGTTTTATCTTTTACAGTGGCCTCAATTTCAGTTTTAAAATCGTTTAAATCCACAACTAAAGGAATAATAACTACAGTCACAATAATTAAAACTACGACCGTCGAGAAAAATATCAAAATACCTTTCACTAGCTTGCCCATTTCGCACTCCTTAAATTAAAGACATTAAATATACTAAACTTACTGGATTGATCGTCGTCCCTAGAATAAAATGAAATGATTTATTAACTTAGAATTTTGGTTAAAGTGCACATAATCATTGCTAGATGATTCTAACTTGATTTGTCATTACACACAAAAATAGGAAAAAAGAATGTTCATTATATTAATAGCCATCATTACCGCGATTGTATTTTTTAACGCTGGTAAAAAGCAGGGTGAAAACGGCATTAAATGGTCAATAACAGGATTAATCGGCTACCTATTAGGCTTTGCTATCGGCATGGCCGTTGTTGGTGAAACCTTTATTTCTATTTTTATAGGCTGCGCTACCGTTTACTTTACTTATTTACAATTAGTAAAAATGGCGCGCATAAAGTAGCAGGCTCCAAATTTCAGGCAAAAAAAAGCGGACTATAAAGCCCGCTTTTTCTCTACTACAAAAACAGACGACTTACTTATAGTTTGTCAGAGTTTTTACTTAAGTAAGAAGCTACACCAGCGGGAGAGGCATCCATACCTGCATCACCTTTTTTCCAACCAGCAGGGCAAACTTCGCCATGTTCTTCGTGGAACTGTAAGGCATCAACCATACGTAGCATTTCGTCTGTGTTACGACCTAAAGGTAGATCATTAACAACTTGGTGACGAACCATACCCGCTTTATCGATTAAGAAACTACCACGATAAGCAACCGCTGGCGCTTCTGCTTCTACGTCGTAATCTTTAACAATAGTGTGCGCAATATCAGCAGCCATTGTATAACGAACGGGGCCAATACCACCGTCATTAATCGCTGTATTCCGCCATGCGTTATGAGTGAAGTGAGAATCGATTGATACGGCAATCACCTCAACTCCACGGCTAGTGAACTCATCCATTCTGTGATCCAATGCGATCAATTCGCTAGGACACACAAAAGTAAAATCTAACGGGTAAAATACGATAACCGCATATTTACCTTTTGTTGCTTCTGAAAAACTAAAAGAATCAACAATCTCGCCATTACCTAAAACAGCAGGAACCGTAAAATCAGGTGCTTGCTTACCTACTAATACACTCATGTGTGTCTCCTTATGTTTAATACAGTGAATAAGCTGTAAATTATATACCCACGAATAAGTGGATAAAAAATAATTCTACACTAAATTGCTAGGTTTTTCACAAATCGAAAAAATTATCTTGTTTTTACTCAGAAAAAATAGATAATCAAAGCCATTCTAAATCTCATTAGCAGAGATTTATGAAAATACAATGAAATCGAAAAAAATTATTTGTATCCCTTAAAAATTACATCCGATTTCTCGTAACTTTTAAAAAATACCAGATAATCCATCAATCATGATAATAAAACACAAACACATTACCGAACCCGATGCTTTCGGATACCAAGTTCGGATCGTTCGACGCGGCAAAGAAAGTAGCCGTTATTTTTCACATAAACTATGGGGTAGCAGAAACAAATCCATATCCGCAGCCATTGCTTGGCGCGACCAAATGCTGGTCGTCCTTAAAGGCAGCAGGACACGCTTCCTAAAACCCCCTAAAAATAAAACCACAACAGGGCTAACTGGCGTATCAAGAACCATTAAATACGACCGCAGAAAAGATAAAAGTTATCTCTGCTACACAGTTTTTTGGGTTTGCAATGGTAAATCCAGAAACAAAACATTTCAAGTGGGCAACGTCGAAACCATTAACGCGGATGATGAGTTACATGCGTTCCGCACTGCACGTTTATTTAGAAGTTGCTACGAATACGCAATTGATTATGACGCGCATTTTGATGATAGCCTCTTCGCGGGCTGGAAAAAGAAACGCATCTATGATGACTTAGGAATGATGGTTGCTTAAATCGCCAGAAAATTCTGCCTAATTAGCTTTAAGAAGCGCATTATTTTAACTGATAAGAGATTATTCATATAAAATAGTGCGTATTCTTTTATTCAATTTAGCCAGATAATATGACCGCTCCCGCCGCTTTGTTTGAATCTTCAATTTCTAATCTTAAATTACGCACACGCGGTAAAGTGCGTGACATATATGAAGTTGATGAGCATCACTTATTAATTGTCACCACTGACCGCCTATCCGCTTTTGATGTGGTTTTACCTGATCCGATTCCCGGCAAAGGCCAAGTACTCACGTCTGTCTCAAATTTTTGGTTTGAGAAAATGCAAGATATTATCCCTAATCACTTATCTAACTTAAGCCTAAAAGACGTTGTACCTGATGCAACTGAGCGTGCTCAAATTGAAGGTCGCGCAATTATTGTTAAGAAATTAACGCCGCTGCCTGTAGAGGCTATCGTACGCGGCTACTTAATTGGTTCTGGCTGGAAAGATTACCAAAAAACCGGCAGTGTCTGCGGCATTAAATTACCTAATGGCATGCAGTTAGCGCAGCAACTTCCTGAAGCCATATACACGCCGTCAACGAAAGCAGCCGTTGGCGATCACGATGAGAACATTTCTTTCGCCGAAACGATTCCTCTGCTGGGCGAAGAAATGGCAACTAAAGTACGTGATGTCAGTCTAAAACTTTATACCACCGCTGCCGCTTATGCAAAAGAACGCGGCATTATTATTGCTGATACCAAATTTGAATTTGGCTTGGACAATGACGGTAAGCTGTATTTAATTGATGAAGCTTTAACGCCTGATTCTTCACGTTTCTGGCCTGTTGATCAGTACCAAGTTGGTATTAGCCCGCCTAGCTTTGATAAACAATTTATTCGTGACTATTTGGAAACCTTAGACTGGAATAAAACAGCGCCGGGCCCTAAATTACCCGATGAAGTTACCGCGATTAGTAGCCAAAAATACCAAGAAGCAGCCAATAAATTAACCTCCGTTGCATATTAAGAACGCAGACAGCTTACCGGCGAAAGACAGACGAGTCGTCTACTCTCCCACAAAAAAATAAGTTGTCGGCTTTATTTCGCGCTCATTCCTGATCAATAAAAATCGGATATTTCCCTCGCTCCCAATCCTTATTTGGGAGCGCGAGCGAAGTCCGCTCTGCTTACCAAGAAAATTACAGCGCGCGAGCAAGAAATCATTTTTCTTGCCCGCTATGCCTATACGAGCCTTACAATAAGCCATTTTCAGCAAAAGAATAGGGCATACCATCTCCAATAATAAAATGATCCAGTACACGTATATCTATTAAAGCCAAAGCCTGCTTTAATTTATCCGTAATCAATTTATCTGCCTGACTCGGCTCGGAAATACCGGAAGGGTGGTTATGGGCAAAAATAACCGCAGCGGCATTATGTGCCAATGCCTTTTTGACCACTTCACGCGGATAAACGCTCGCGCTATCAATAGTGCCTCGAAATAATTCTTCAAATTGCAAAATATGGTGCTGATTATCCAAAAACAAACAGGCAAAAACCTCGTGTTGATAATGGCGTAATTGTTGACTTAAATAAGCGCGTGTTGCCTCGGGACTGGTTAACACATCACCGCGATCTAACTCTTCAAAAGTATGCCGCCGTGCCATTTCCAATACAGCTTGTAATTGTGCATATTTAGCCGTCCCCAAGCCTTTAGCTCGGGTAAAATTCTCACAGTCAGCCTGTAGTAATGCGCGTAAGGAACCAAATTCAGTCAATAAATCTCGAGCTAAATCAACTGCTGTTTTACCTCTAATCCCCGTACGTAAAAATATCGCCAATAACTCGGCATCAGATAATATGGCCGCTCCTTGAGCGAGTAATTTTTCTCTGGGGCGATCGCCTTCCGGCCAGTCTTGAATACTCATCCTTTTACACCTTATATTTTAAATGCTCACAACGACAGTTAATTTTCCAATTTTCAGCTTAAGCATAGAAGAAAGTCTTAACTCTTGCCATAATAAGCAATTGAAATTATTTAAGGATGTTCCCAATTGAAGCGCGTACTCTTAGGTATTAGTGGCGGTATTGCTGCGTATAAATCAGCAGAACTGGTCAGATTATTACGTACAAACAACTACGATGTCAGAGTCGTAATGACTCATGCGGCGACTCAATTTATTACGCCACTCACACTTCAAGCCTTATCCGGTCATGCAGTGCACACGCAATTACTTGATGCTAATGAAGAAAATGCCATGGGTCATATTAATTTGGCGCGCTGGGCAGAACTATTCCTAATCGCCCCTGCAAGCGCAAACTGTATGGCTAAACTAAGTCTAGGTATTGCCGATGATTTATTAAGCACTTTATATCTAGCGGCCGAATGTCCTGTTTATATTGCTCCAGCAATGAATCAAGCCATGTGGAGCAAACCTGTCACGCAAGAAAACCTTAACCGGCTCATACATCATCAAGTAAGCATGATCGGCCCAGATGCAGGTAGTCAAGCTTGCGGTGAAATCGGCTATGGCCGTATGAGTGAACCTAGCGATATCGTCGCTCAGTTAAACGCCCTTAACGCACCTCAGTTATTACTGAATAAAAAAATATTAATTAGTGCCGGTCCAACCCGCGAGGCTTTAGATCCGGTTCGTTATATTACCAACAGAAGCTCTGGTAAAATGGGCTATGCACTCGCTCAGCAAGCGCAATTGTTAGGTGCTGAAGTAACATTAATAAGCGGGCCTGTGCAATTAGCCGCCCCTAAAAATATTCATACACTCTATGTAGAAAGCGCAGAGGAAATGTATGCCGCAGTCATGCAGCAAGTGTCTGGACAGGATATTTTTATTTCGGCTGCTGCAGTTGCAGACTATACGCCCGAGAGTGTGCCGACTGAAAAAATCAAAAAACAAGGCACTCATACTCAACTGTCATTACGTAAAACTCAAGATATCGTAGCTAGTGTCGCCAGTTTAATGAATAAACCTTTTACCGTAGGTTTTGCCGCTGAAACACATCATTTAGAACAATATGCCCTAGACAAATTACAGCGTAAAAATTTAGATATGATTGCCGCTAATTGGGTAGGGCGGGCAGAAGGGGGCTTTGATTCCGCGTATAATGCTTTGCAAGTGTATTGGCAAAATGGCCAAAAAACATTCACAATGACAGACAAAAACCAGTTAGCAAGTCAATTATTGACCTTAATTGCCGAGAGATTAAATGCATAAAATACAACTCAAAATATTAGATCTACGCCTAGGCAATGAAATCCCTATGCCTAGCTATGCAACTGACGGCTCTGCCGGCATAGACTTACGCGCCTGCTTAGACGCGGATATTATTCTGCATCCGGGTGAAACAGTACTGATTCCAACCGGTATCGCTATTCATATTAACGATCATCGGCTCGCTGCCGTATTATTGCCGCGCTCTGGCTTAGGCCATAAACATGGCATTGTCCTCGGTAATCTTGTCGGTTTAATTGACTCTGATTATCAAGGGCAAGTGTTCATTTCCTGCTGGAATAGAAGCCAAACAGCCTTCACCATAAAAATTGCCGAACGTATTGCACAAATGGTTTTTGTGCCCGTGGTTCAAGCCGAATTTGCTATCGTCACTGAATTTAATTATTCAGAACGCGGCGAAGGTGGCTTTGGTCATACCGGTCGCCATTAAGTTTTCAGGCCATATAGATCGGCATCAAACAGTCTAAAATTCACACGCCGCTACATTTACAGGTATAAATATGGGACGCATTTTTTCAATCATTGCTGCTATTGTTGTGTTTATGACAGCTTTAGCAGGTTCTGGCATTTACTTACTTGCGCAAGCTAACGTTAATAGTGCGCACAAGGATGCAATGTATGCTCTAGCGAAAGGGACATCACAAAACATCAGCACTCATACTACCTTATTGAGCAAGGTCTTACAAAAGATAGCTCAATCACCCGAGCTAATTAATGCATTGAATGCATCTGACCTAGCTAGCGCTAAAGTGATTATTCAACAAGCTAGCAGCTCTTTGCCTGGAGCGTTGGTCGTTAGGCTGTTACTTGCAAATGATCATGATCCTGATCAATCAGTTATCCCGCACATGGGTTATGCTGATTTAGACTTAGTAAAAAATACATTTCAATCGCCACAGCAGCCTTTAGTTCAAGGCGAGCAAGGCGATAATCGTCACCTAGCCATGACTCAAGGGGTAACACAAGACGGTAAAGTCATTGCCGTCATTCTTGCAAGTATTGATTTTAACAGCCTGCAACAAAGCTTTAATATGCTCACAGATTCTCGCTTATATTTAGAGTTACGACAGGATGACTATACTTTATTTTCGCAAGGTAATAGCGAGCTAAAAACATCAGGAAATAGTGACTCCTTTAATGTCAAAGATACCGCTTGGGCGATAAATTATTGGTATAACGACAGCCTTGATTTTTCGTTAGCAACACTGATTTTTAGCATTATTCTTATCCCCTCTTTTATTTCAGGCCTTAGCTGTTACGTAGGCCGCAGAAAATTAGAAGCGTTACTCATTGAAGATCAGCGCTCCATTTTAAAAGCAACTAAAGACTTAATGATGGGTAAAGCAAAAGGTAATTACCCTATTAAATTAAAAGAAATGAATAATTTCATTTCTACTGTTATTCAATTTAAGCGTGCTTTAGAAAACGAAGATAAAGACAATGGCAATACCTATGCTGATGATCCAAAAGATGAGTTCAATGGTTTTTTTAGCGAGTCAAGTTATGACGAATTTCCCGACACTGGATATACAGGCTTTGAAATTGAAGATCTTGATAGCGCCGAAATAGGCTCGGCCATTTCACTTCCTGAACCGACTAATACCAGTAACGAAACTAAACTTAAGCCAGACAATTCATTTAAGCTGAGTGAAGTTTTGCCTTCTGTTGATAGTCTTAGCCATTCAGCTAAATTCAAAAACCCGACGGATGTAATTTTTCGTGCTTATGATATTCGCGGTATAGTCGATCAAGAACTGACTCAAGATATTGTTTATGCTATTGGTCGTGCGTTTGGCAGCGAAGCTGTTGATAAAGGCATCTCAACTGTAGTTATCGCACAAGATGGGCGCACTTCCAGCCCAGCCTTAAGCAAAATACTCGCAGATGGCATTTTATCAACAGGTACCAATATACTTGATATAGGCACAGTGCCTACTCCAGTTCTATATTTTGTCGCCTATCACCATGAGAATCATACAGGCATTATGCTTACCGGCAGCCATAACCCGGCCAATTATAATGGCCTTAAAATGGTCATGGAGGGAGAAACTTTAGCCGATGATAAAATACAAAACCTCAGACAACGAATCGACGATAAGCACTTACACTCGAATACTCCGGGCACACTAACAACAAACAATATGTTTACTAATGAATATATCGGTATTATTACGGATGATATTCGTATTGCACGCCCAATGAAGGTAGTGATAGATGCCGGTAATGGCGTTGCCGGTGAACTAGGTTCAATATTATTAAAAACATTAGGTTGCGAAGTTATCGAATTATTTTGTGATATTGATGGTACTTTTCCGAACCATCACCCTGACCCGAGCAAGCCAGAAAACTACACTGACCTTATTTCTACGGTAGATCTTTATCAAGCGGATCTAGGTATTGCTTTTGATGGCGATGGCGATAGATTAGGCGTTGTTGACTCAAGCGGTAAAATCATCTGGCCCGATAGACAAATGATGCTTTTCAGTCAACATATTCTCGCGAGAAAATCGGGCGCTGAAATTATTTATGATGTGAAATGTAGTCGCCATTTAGCTGAACAAATTAAGGAATATGGCGGCAAGCCGACTATCTGGAAAACGGGGCATTCCTATATGAAAGCCAAAGTGAAACAAACAGGCGCAGTTTTTGCTGGAGAAATGAGTGGACATCTATTTTTCAATGATCGCTGGTTTGGCTTCGATGATGGCTTATATGCAGCCGCACGACTCATAGAAATATTATCCGAAGACTCACGCACCAGTGCCGAAGTCTTTGCTGATTTTCCAGACAGCTTTAATACGCCTGAATTATCCATTGACCTGGCAGAAGGCGAAAACATTAGCATAATGAATAGCTTACTAATGAATCCTAACTTTTCTGATGGAAAAATTACGGATATAGATGGTTTACGCGTAGACTTTATTGATGGCTTTGGCTTAATTCGCTCATCAAATACGACGCCTTCTTTAGTGCTGCGCTTTGAAGGCGACACACCAGAAGCTTTAACTAGAATTCAGGATCAGTTTCGCCGACTTCTACTCGAAATCAAACCTCAATTATCCCTACCTTTTTAATTAAGACCTTTATGAAAGATAAAACCGCCAATGGCATCGCCCACTTATTGATTGAATCCTTACCTTATATCCAAAAATTTAAAGGTAAAACCGTTATCATTAAATATGGTGGTAATGCCATGATTGATGAAAATCTAAAAGCCTGTTTTGCGCGCGACATCGTACTGATGAAATTAGTTGGCATTAACCCTGTCGTAGTCCATGGCGGCGGGCCGCAAATCGGTAATTTACTTGAACGCTTAAATATCCAAACTGAATTTATTAACGGTATGCGCGTGACTGACGCTGAAACCATGGACGTTGTTGAAATGGTACTCGGTGGTCAGGTTAACAAGGATATTGTTAATCTCATTAATATGGCGGGCGGAAAAGCAGTTGGCTTAACAGGTAAAGATGGCGATTTCATTCGTGCACGAAAAATAGAAATGACACGCATTAATGCGCAAACTCAAGCCTCTGAAATCATTGATATTGGGCATGTCGGTGAAGTTAGCAGTATTGACCCCGCAGTTGTAGACATGCTCAGCCAAAGTAATTTCATTCCTGTGATTGCGCCGATTGGCGTTGGCGAAGATGGCCGTTCTTATAATATCAATGCCGACTTAGTCGCTGGCAAAGTTGCGGAAGTATTAAAAGCCGAAAAGCTTATCCTACTAACCAATATCCCTGGCATATTAAATAAACAAGGCGAACTACTTACCGGCTTAACACTTAAAGATATAGATGCTTTAATTGCTGATGGCACAATCTCTGGCGGTATGATTCCCAAAACGCGTTGTGGTACAGATGCCCTAAAAGGTGGTGTCAAAAACGTACATATTATTGATGGTCGTGTCGAACATGCGGTATTACTGGAATTATTTACTGATCAAGGGGTAGGAACCTTATTAATTAATTAATTTTTCATTGCTGTTTTATCGCATTGCTTGAAAAATGATGATCATTAAATCGCTACACTTAATACACCCACTTTTAAACCGTGATTCTGGTATATTTTGTTGCTTTGCCATATACTCAGTAAAACAATCAGTTATTAGCAATAATAACTAAAAAATAATAATAACAATAACGGGAGTGACATCATGTCAGAGGTTTTTTTTATTTTAACGGTCATCTATGTTGCGTACGTAGTCTTTATTGTTGTCGATGATGACAACATTGAACCGAGCAAAGCGGCTAACCCCGGCGCAGTTGCCTTTAAACAAGCCACAACGCCGCAAAAAACGCCAGTCGTAGCACAAGCAACTGAAGAGAAAACTAGCCCAGCGCCAATAGTAAAACCGCTTGAAATAAAAGCAGAAGCCGTTGCTGAAGCGACTAAACCAACAATAAACAAATTGGCCGCACCTAAAATTGAACTTCGTACTGTCATCATGAAAAACCCTGAAACGGGTGAAGAAGCAAAAGTTGCTAATAACTATCGAATGGTCAAGCGCTGGATAAAAGAAGCCATGGTAACTGAAGATTTATTAGACAAAGTATATAAAAATACTGACTTGGATGATGTGGCTCAAGTGAAAGTAGCGACAGCACTTTCTATTATTAAAGCAATGGATAAATATAAGCCATAAAAATAGTAGCTTATCTGATTCAAAAAACGGGAGTTTAACTCCCGTTTTTTATGCCTGCTTATAAATTAAACAGCTCGCGCATTTTAGCACCAGGGCGTTCAGCCGCCATAAAAGCCTCACCCACCAAGAAAGTGTAAATATCATTATCTAACATCAATTGCACATCAGCAGGCGTATGAATGCCACTTTCAGTAATTACTAAACGATCACTAGAGACCATGGATTTTAAATCTAAAGTCGTTTGCAATGAAGTTTCAAACGTACGCAAATTTCTATTATTAATACCGATTAATGGGGTATCTAGTGTTAAAGCACGCTCCATTTCAGTAGCATCGTGTACTTCAACCAGTACATCCATTTTCAACAGCTTTGCGGTATCAGCCAATTCATGCATTTGTGTATCTGATAAAGCGGCAACAATGAGTAAAATACAATCAGCCCCTAAAGCGCGTGACTCATACATTTGGTAAGGATCAATCATAAAATCCTTGCGTAATGCAGGCAAAGGACAAGATTGGCGTGCTACTTGTAAATTCACTTCGCTGCCTTGAAAAAACTCTTTATCGGTTAATACCGACAAACAAGTTGCACCGCTCATCGCATAATCCTGAGCAATCTCGTTAGGCTTAAAGTTTTCTCTAATCACACCTTTGCTTGGCGATGCTTTTTTAATTTCCGCAATAATCGCTGGCTTTTTACTGGCGGCTTTATCCAGTAAAGCCCGTGCAAAACCACGTGGATTTTCAGTATCATTAATAATGCCTTGCAAATCTTCAATCGACATACGTTGTTTACGTTTTTCGACTTCTTCTACTTTTTTAGCAAGAATCTTTTTTAAAATATCGGGAGTATCGGTCATAGGAATTTTCTGTTTAATAGATAAATCGTAAACTTAATTTACTAAAAAAGTTGTCATAATAGGAACTACAGTTTTTTTAGCGTATTTGTTGATATCAACTCTAAACGAGCTTTATTGTTGTAGCATAAATAAGTTGCTCATTTACATAGTCAGATAGAAACACTTTATTGTCCCCATCGCTTATTTCGAAACTCACGCCATGCTCTGAATATGCCTGTCCAGTATCCTTGTCTTCCTTGATTCTAATTTGGCGTATGATGCAAGAAATATCCATTTCTCGACTAAAGCCCCTCATCATAAAAGTGCCTTTTATGTTAATCGTATTTCCTATAGCTCCCAATTGTATCGATGCCACGATCAATGCCCCTCCGAGACTAATATCAATTATTTCTGCGACTGATATTTTAGAGCCGTCAGAGAATTCTTTTTGACTATAGACCTCTATTTTCTCTGATAGTGAAGTTCTCGAACATGCTCGAACATCTTTGTATTCAACCTTATGAGGGAAGTCTAAATGCATATAATTAGAGGGAACACGGTATACACTTAGAATCGTAGACTGGAATGCATACACTCCGCCTTGCAACATTATTCGGACATTGAACCATTGCCCTTCCAGTACTGTAAGATACCTATTATTTATCATAGGAATGGTAACAAGAATACTGTTGCTAGGAATGTAGCCAATATAACGCGAATAATAGCTAAGCGATTTACTCTCAGTCATGGGGGTAATTTGCAACCCATCATTGACCGACATTTGATCCAACCAACTTTGCGACTTATTTTTCATATTCTTCAACTTAAAATTGTCATCCATAAAAAAATATTCTTACAAAACAAAGTATAGAGCCAGCAGTTGATAAAACAACATAACAACTGCAGGAGCTAATCGTCGATGCAGGCTGGAGAAATCTAGTTAACAAAGACATCTATATTGTATTTTTTTGAGGGAGGGGGGCAATTAGCTAATATTAAATCCCACCAGATCCTCTAGCTTTTGTTTAGCCGCACCTGAAGCAATGACCTCTTGTGCTTTACTTACACCAGTGGCCAATGAATCAGCTAAACCTGCCGCATAAATTGCAGCGCCAGAATTTAAAGCAACAATATCCAAAGCAGGGCTGGGCTTATTATCCAAGACAGATTTCAAGATGCGCAAACTATCCTGCGCATCATTAACCGCTAACTCGGCTAAATCAGCACGTTGTAATCCAAATTGCTCAGGGCTAATTGAATATGTCGTAATTTGTCCCTCTTTTAATTCCGCAACCGATGTCGGGCTAGCGATGCTGATTTCATCTAAACCATCTTCAGCACTCACCACCAAAACATGATGACTGCCTAAAGCTTGTAAAACTTGCGCTAATGGTTCTACCCATTGCTGTGCAAAAACACCTAAAACTTGATTCGGTGCACCTGCCGGGTTAGCTAAAGGGCCCAATAAATTAAATAAGGTACGCACACCCATTTCTTTACGCGGACCTGCGACATGTTGCATTGCACCATGATGTTTTTGGGCAAATAAAAAGCCAACGCCAATGGAATTAACGCATTGCACTACTTGCTGCGCTGATAAATTCAGATTAACACCAGCGGCCTCTAAGACATCAGCACTACCCGAACGACTCGATACCGAGCGATTGCCATGCTTAGCGACCGTGCCACCCGCAGCAGCGACGACAAAGGCACAGGTAGTTGAGATATTAAAGGTATTAGCGCCGTCGCCACCCGTGCCGCAGGTATCAATAATATGCTCGCCTTGGATATTGACCTTAGTGGCTAATTCACGCATGACTTCAGCCGCAGCGGTGATTTCTTCAACCGTTTCACCTTTACAACGTAAGGCTATTAAAAATCCCGCAATTTGTGCATTCGTTGCCTCTCCACTCATAATAATGCGCATCACATCACGCATGTCTGAGCGGCTTAAATTTTGTTTATCAAGCACTGCTTGTAAGGCGGTTTTTATATTCATAGAAGATGCATATTTCTAATGTTACTTTAATTTGCTAAAAAAATAGTGTTTAGCCAATCATTTAACTCAGTAAATGATGAACTATTCTCATCTAATAATTCATCATTAAATACCGTATAAATTCCATAATCTGGTTTTTTTTGCCATGCTAACCACGTCGCTACTTCGGCTTTTGCTTGGTGATGCGGTTGAAATTTTTGTGGCAATAATTGCTGTATTGTAGTTTTTGCTTGCTGAAAAAGTTGGGCTTCATCCTCTTTTATGCAGGATATAACCCAATCTTCTAACATACCTTCTGCACTGTTATTAGACATAATCCAAAGACCAAAATCATTTAAGCCATCAGAATGAATAAATACGAAGCCATTTTGGTTTGTATCATTGGGTTTTAATTCAAAACCAAAAGGGGTAAGCAGCTTACAAACAGTTTCAAGGGTTTTACTCTTGCCCTGCCCAAATTTAATATAATCAGCATCCACAATAATGGCTATATTAGTGAATTCTCCATCATCAAGCTGAGGCAATATACCCTTTAAATAATTAAATACGCCCTGTTTAGAATTATACTCATCAGGGGCTAATTCTTTAGGAGGGGCAATACGCACAATAGTATTTAAATCCAGTTTTTTACAAAGTGCTTTAAAAAAACTCTTATCTGTTTCGCCTTCAACGACAAGTATTTTTTTAGACTGAGCCATTAACGCACCTCTACATCAGATTGCGTAATATTATACAGTTGCTCTTTATCAAAAACCGTTGCAATAACGCGTCCTTCATCACTGCTACGAACGCTTTTACCCACCCGAAATAAAACGCCTTCAGTTGTTTTATTTTCAGTCGCTACTTTTGAGAAACTTTCAATACAATCCCAACTATGCGTCGTTGCAAAAATTTGTATTTCTAAGTCTTTTGCCAAGGTAAACAATAATGTCCACACTTTTTCTTGTACGCTATAGTGCAAGCCATTTTCAAATTCATCAATCAGTAAAAACCCTCCCTTTGCAGAGAAAACTTTAAGCACTAATTGTAAGATGCGTAACATACCATCCCCAAGACTATTAAGGGAAACAGGCCGAGGGAGCTTAGTTATTTTTACTTTAGCAAGCCTGTGTGAAGGCTTCTTGTTCGAGGTATCATTAACAAAACTTAAATCTTCAAACTCAGGTAAAACAATACGTAATGCTTGTTTTACAATCTCTTCTCCCTCTGTTAACGAAATAGCATCCCATTCTTTTGCCAGTTCATCCATAGAAATAAACTGTGTTGGAATGACGCTACATGGAATACTATTCATTTCTCCTGAAAATCGCCTAAAGTGAGGAAATGTACGGGTAAAGTCAATAAGAAAGACTTGTTGACCTTTTTTTACTATAAGGACATCTTTAGCTGGATATTCAAAATCAGAGAATTCTGATTTATCAATCACTATTCGCCTAATCCGAGTAACCTCTTCCCCTAGTTCATCAGTGCTTATTTCTTCTTCCTCAGCGAGAAAGCCATGCGTAATGCTTAAACTATGGGTACTGTCTTCAACTTCGCCAATGACAATACCGAGGTCATTGTCAGGAAATGCTCTTCCTGTAAATAAATCTTCAAAGGGAAGGGCTGTGTCAAATGCATTAGTCTCTTCATCTTCATTTAAACGATATTTCTCATTGTGTCCTTGTGCAATATTTTCCAATAAAGCTTTATTGGCTGAGCCTGCATAAATTCTTAAGGCTTCGAGCACCGAGCTTTTTCCAGAATTATTTTTCCCAACAATTAAATTAACTTGCCCTAATTTCTTTACTTGGAAAGACTCTAATGAACGGAAGTTTTTTATGTCTAATGAATTCAGCATATATCGCGCGATAAATTAAAGAAAGTTAACGGTTTAAAAAATTACGTAACATATCATGACCATGCTCAGTCAAAATTGACTCCGGGTGAAATTGCACACCTTCAATATCTAAAGTTTTATGACGTACACCCATAATTTCATCGACATTACCTTGCTCATCCTGGGTCCATGCCGTCACTTCTAAGCAGTCGGGCATGGTCTTTTGATCAATAACAAGAGAATGGTAGCGAGTAGCGACAAAGGGATTATTCAAGCCTTTAAATACACCAACATTATGATGATAAACATCAGATACTTTGCCGTGCATAATACGTTTCGCATGGACAATATCACCACCAAAAGCATAACCGATACTTTGATGGCCTAAACACACGCCTAAAATCGGTTTTTTACCGGCAAAGGCAAGTATCGTTTCTACCGAAATACCGGCTTCTTTTGGCGTACAAGGGCCAGGAGAAATCACGATCTTATCGGGATTTAATGCTTTAATATCCTCAATTGTCACTTCATCATTCCGCAATACAGTAACGTCCGCGCCTAACTCGCCAAAATATTGCACTAGATTATAAGTAAAGGAGTCGTAATTATCGACCATTACCACTTTACAATTACTCATGAACGGCCTCCGTCCAAGCCTGCTTCGGCCATTGTTACCGCACGGAAAATTGCTCGCCCTTTGTTCATGGTTTCATCCCACTCATTTCTCGGTACAGAATCATAAACGATGCCTGCACCTGCTTGTATATGTAAGGTTTTATCTTTAATCACGGCTGTTCTAATGGCAATCGCTGTATCCAAATTACCTGACCAGGAAATATAACCCACCGCGCCAGAATAAACACCACGCTTAACGGGCTCTAATTCATCAATAATTTCCATGGCGCGAATTTTTGGCGCGCCGCTCACGGTTCCCGCAGGAAAAGTGGCTTTCAATACGTCAAAAGCATCTTTGCCTTGTTGTAATTTTCCCGTGACGTTAGAAACGATATGCATGACATGCGAATAACGTTCAATAATCATTTTATCGGTTAATTCTACTGTGCCAATTTGCGCTACGCGCCCAGCATCATTACGGCCTAAATCAATCAACATTAAATGTTCGGCCAATTCTTTTGGATCGGCTAATAACTCTTTTTCTAAAGCAACATCATCCGCATGATTTTTACCACGGGGACGTGTTCCAGCAATCGGCCTAACCGTGACTGTATCATCTTCTAAGCGTACCAAAATTTCTGGCGATGAACCGACGATATGAAAATCTTCCAAGTTCAGATAATACATATAAGGCGATGGATTTAAACAACGTAAAGCACGGTATAAATCTAAAGGCTCGGCAGAAAAGGGGATGGATAAGCGTTGCGACAAAACTACCTGCATAATGTCGCCAGCGACAATATATTCTTTCGCTTTTAAAACCGCCTCTTCAAAACCTTGCTGAGTAAAGCCAGAAACAAAATCCGCTTCATCCACTTGTTTAGCGATATGCGCACTATTAGTTTTCGCTTTTAACTCACGTAATTTAAGCACTAGCTCATCAAGACGCTTTTGCGCTAAATCATAGGCGTCTGTTTGTTCAGGATTTGCATGCGTCAACAACAACATCTTGCCCGACAAATTATCGAATACGAGCATTTCTTCAGAAACCATCAATAAAATATCCGGACTACCGATAGGATCATCTTTACCTGTTGCTTTTAAGCGTGGCTCAATATAACCAATAGTTTCATAAGCAAAATAACCTACTAAACCGCCATTAAAGCGCGGTAAGCCGGCAATATCAGGCACCTTAAATCGTTGTTTAAACGCTTCAATCCAAACAAGTGGATTATCATGCTGTAAAATTTCAATAATTTTCCCCGCATTTTGAATGCGAATTTCATTACCGAAAATCTTAATCAATTCTTGGCAGGGTAAACCAATAATAGAATAACGTCCCCATTGCTCACCGCCATGCACTGATTCAAATAAATAGGAATAAGCGCCATCGGCCAATTTAAGATACGCGCTCAACGGGGTATCTAAATCAGCTAATACTTCACGCGTAATAGGAATACGATTGTAGCCTTGTTCGGCATATTGCTTGAATTGTTCTGGTGTCATGAGATGTTTTTTATTGTAGTGACACGGTGGCTTTAGATGAATTACCTCAGCCTGACCACACTTGATTATGAAGCAGTTTGTTGTCTATTTTAAACGAAAACTGCACATTTTAAATTATTACTAAACATATTTAATTTAGCTCCCTCTATCTGATAGTCTGTTTTTCTATAAACAATTAATAAGCAATAACTGACGTTTCGAATAATGCAACGATTTGATCAATCCTATCCAGCGTATAATCAGCCTCTAACTCATCAAGCGTATATTTCCCGGCATAACCATAAGAGACCGCTGCGGTTTTAAATCCTGCGCGTTTTCCGGCTTGTATATCATTAATAGAATCACCGACCATTAAACATTGCGCACCATCCACCAAGAAAAATTGTGCCGCTGCCAACAAGGGCAGGGGGTCTGGTTTCATCACAGGATAACTATCACCCGAAGCAATAAACTGAAAATAATCTTTTAAACCTAAGTGCTCTAATAGGGGCAGAGTAAATTTTTCTGGTTTATTAGTGACGCAAGCTAACTTTACTCCTGCAGCTTTTAGCAGACCTAACCCCTCGATAACACCAAGATATAATTCACTTTTGTCACAGACATTAGCGCTATAGAACTGGTTAAATAAGGCTCTTGCCTGAGTTAAGTTATGAGGCTTTTCAGTAGGCTCTAAAATACCTGTTAAAGCCCGTGTAATTAACATTTCCGCGCCATTACCCACCCACTGACGCACTTGCTCCTCAGTATAAGTCGCCTGTTGCAAAGCCACCAACATCTTATTAATTGCGATTGCAATATCAGGGACAGAGTCCACTAAAGTACCATCCAGATCAAAAACAATAAGTTCAGGATTAAAATATTTCATATTCAGTACGCGCCTACTTCATTGCAGAAGATAAATTCCACATCGGCAAGAAAATACCCAAAGCTAAAACCAATACCATGGCACCAATCACAGATAATAAAATAGGCTCTATCGCAATAGCCAAATTTTTAACTTCTGCATCAACTTCTGCTTCATAAAAATCCGCTACTTCGAGCAACATGTCACTAATATTACCCGTTTCTTCACCGACCATAATCATCTGAATAACGAGGGCAGGGAAGAGCTGTGTCGCCATGGCCATGCGACTAATGGTATCTCCGCGCTCAATACCAACACCCATCTGCTTTAACTTAGAACCAACAAAAGTATTACCTACAGCGCCGGCAACAATATTAATACCAGAAATTAAAGGCACACCCGAGCTTAGCACCATAGCAAATGAACGCGAGAATCGCTCCATCGTCGCACGCGAAATAATTGACCCTATAATGGGAATATGCAATAAAAAACGATCCCACTGCAAACGCCCGGCAATACTACTAATATAGGTTTTAAAAACAAATATAGAAACAACAAGAGTACCTAATATATACGGCCAATAAGCGACCGAAAAATCAGAAGTATTAATTAATAAAGTGGTTTGCCAAGGTAATTCTGCATTTATTTTATCAAACACACCTTTAAAGGCAGGAATGACATAAATATTCACAATGGCCAGTGCAACGCCGATAGCAAAGATAACCATAATCGGATAACGTACCGCTGATTTTATACGACTTTGGGTTTCTTTTTCACGCTCTAAATATTGTGAAATCTGATAAAAAGCTTGATCTACAGACCCAGAAGACTCACCCACGGCAATAATGCTACGAAACAATGTATCAAAAATCCGCGGATGCTTACCAAAGGCCTGACTCAATGACATACCCGCCTCTAATGACTTAGTAATATCACTTAAAGCGCTGCTCAATGCCTTATTTCGCGTCGATGTTTTTAAGCTTTGGATAGCTCTGATAATCGGAACACCCGACTTACTTAAGCTGTACATTTGCCGAGTAAATAAAATCAAATCAGTCAGACCTAAAGCTTTAAGTGCCTGCCACTGATTAAAATCCTGCATGACATCCGTATTAATTACTGCTTTCTGTATTGATACTGGCGTCATGCCACGGCTAATTAGCACTCTTGCTGCCGCTATTTGAGACTCAGCCTCAACCAATCCTTCAATACTTTTCCCTAGCTCATTACGTGCTTTATATGAAAATTGCGGCATAAGTCTAAATAAACTACATCATTGAACACGGTTATTGAATATCTCGATTTCTCAGATAGCTCTTATAAATTAATTTACGCCCCCTTCAGCAAGATGCTTAGGCTCTAAAATTTTCTCTAACTCCGAACGAGAAATATCGGTCATTTCTTCGGCCACATCAATAATAGGTCGGCCTTGTTTATAAGCTGATTTAGCAATTTTTGCTGCTTGCTCATAACCAATAATTGGATTTAACGCCGTCACTAAAATGGGATTTCTAGTTAATGCCTGTTGCAAATTATCTTCACGCACCCTGAAATCAGCAATCGCATTATCGGCCAGAGCAAGACTGACCTGACTGATAATTTCAATACTTTGTAAAATATTATAAGCAATCACTGGCAGCATAACGTTGAGCTGAAAAGTCCCTGATTGCCCTGCAATCGTAATCGTTGCGTCATTACCAATGACTTGTGCAGCCACCATCGCCGTTGCTTCTGGAATAACAGGATTCACTTTACCCGGCATAATGCTACTTCCAGGTTGTAATGCCGTTAATTCAATTTCGCCCAAACCCGCAAGGGGGCCGCTATTCATCCAGCGCAAATCATTGGCTATTTTCATTAAACTAACAGCAATGGTTTTTAATTGTCCTGATAATTCAACAACGGCATCCTGACAGCTTAAGCTCTCAAAAAATGAATCATTTGGCGTAAAGACTATATCCGTTGCTGCGCTCATCGTTTGCGCAAATTTAACCGCAAACTCAGGATGGGCATTAATTCCGGTACCCACCGCTGTTCCACCTTGCGCTAATTTCTGAATGCGGGGCAGAGCGCTTTGCACTCGGGCAATACCATTGCGAATTTGTAAGGCCCAAGCACCTAACTCCTGCGCTAAAGTCATTGGCATCGCATCCATTAGATGAGTACGCCCCGTCTTTGTATAGTACTGGCAAGCCTTTGCTTTTGTTTCGATAGTTTCAGCTAAATGCGTCAAAGCCGGCAATAATTGGCGATAACATTCTAAAGCTGCACTAATATGTATCGCTGTTGGAATGACATCATTACTACTTTGCCCCATATTAACGTGATCATTCGCACCCACTGCTTCACTACTGATAGCAGAAGCCAAATGTGCCAATACTTCGTTTACATTCATATTAGTACTGGTGCCAGATCCCGTTTGAAATATATCCAAAGGAAATTGATCTGCATATTCGCCGTGAATCACTTGCTCTGCCACTTGAATAATTGCCTGGCCTCGTTCAGCATCTAACAAACCCAAGTCCATATTCACTTTAGCGGCTGTTTGTTTAATTAATGCGACTGTTTTAATAAAAGCAGGCGGCATCATTAAACCACTAATTGGAAAATTATTAATTGCTCGCTGAGTCTGTGCGCCATATAAAGCATCAGCAGGCACCTGTAACTCTCCCATGCTATCTTTTTCTATTCTGTAATTTGTCATAGTTATTTTAAATGTTGCGACTGGGCGGCGGGAGTCGCCCCCCCCACAAAGCTAAGTATATCCTCAGCACTAAAAGGCCATCCCAACTCTTTCTTTGTTACTAAATCCAATAACACAGGAATTTTAATGGCGTAATTCTCTTGCCATTGCTCTTGCTCAGCAATGTCGATTTTTGCAAAAGGAATATTTAATTGTAAAAATAAGGCCTCTGCTTGCTCACATAAATGACAAGCTGAGGTACCTAATAATAATAACTGGCTCAATGTTTTGCCTTCTTCTCCAACATCCCCATCATAAAAGCAGAGACAACAAAGGTTAAATGAATCAATGCATACCAAAGTAATTTGTCATTGGCTATCTGCTCGGCATTCATAAATACTTTTAATAAATGTATCGATGAAATAGCCACAATTGATGATGCAACTTTCATCTTTAAAGAACCGTAATCATGCGTTCCTAACCAAGATAATTTCTCTGTTCCTTCCGCAATATCTAAGCGCGAAACAAAATTATCATACCCACTAAACATAACAATAATTGTCAAACTACTCACCAGCGTTAAATCAATGAACGCAAGTAATTTCAACGTCAATTGCCCTTCATCCATATCTAAAATAGCGGGAATAAAATGATATAACTCTTGAAAAAACTTAACCGCCAAAGCCATTAAAGCGACACTCATGCCTAAATAAATGGGGGCTAATAGCCAACGACTCGCATAAATCAAGCGTTCAATTATTCGTTCAATCATTTTTGTTTATAAATTAGTTTGACTTGCTGTTTCGACTGCCTGCGGCTCAGCAGGGGCGCTTTCAATACCTAGCATCGCGGCCATATCATTCTCAGGTGTATCAATACCTTTTACCGCTAAAGTTTGAGTTAATTTTTCTAAAATCCCCGCACTAAAAAACGGGGGTAACGTAGGGCCAATACGTACATCTTTAATGCCTAAAGCAAATAAAGCCAACATCATTAAAATAGTTTGCTGTTCATACCAAGCGATATTAAAAGAAACCGGTAATTCTGACACATGACTTAACTGCATTATTTGCTGTAAATGTGTCAAAAACGCTAACACAGCATAAAAGTCATGCGTTTGCCCGACATCTAAAAGGCGCGGAATACCATTAATTTCACCTAATTCTAAATCATGAAAACGATATTTAGTATCGCCGGCCGTTAAGATAAGCGCATCTTTCGGTAAAGCTTGAACCAGTTCCGTGTAATACCGGCGCTCCTTATGCCGACCATCACAACCCGCTAAAACAATAATTCGCTGAATATCGCCCGATTGAATAGCCGCAGCAATAGCTTCTGTTAAAGCCGTCAGTGCTTGTAATCCATAACCTACTATTACCGCACCTTTTGTGATTGGTGTAGGGGGTTCGCATTTTTTAGCTTGCTCAATAATGACCGAAAAATCTTTAAACTCACTGCTTCTGGGCTTATCTATATGCCTAATATCTGGCCAACCGACCATGCCTGAAGTATAAGCCTTATCGGTATAATCTTTTTTAGGTTGTTGCAGGCTATTGCTGGTCACTAAAACAGGACCTTTAAATTTACTAAATTCAGTTTTCTGATCCTGCCATGCCCCGCCATAATTAGCGACCAAATTAAAATATTTCTTAAAAGCAGGATAGGCATGCGCGGCAATCATTTCGCCATGCGTATAAATATCCACACCAGATCCTGCGCTTTGCTCTAATAAATCATGCAAATCGTGAAAATCATGGCCTGTTACTAGAATACCTGGTTTATCCCAAGTATCTAAATGCACGGTCGTCGGTTCGGGTTGACCAAACTTTTCTGTATTAATCTGCGCTAATAATGCCATCACCAATAAACTCTGTTTACCGGCTTTATAGCTCATAGCTAAAACATCATCTAAACTGACGTCCGTGCGTAAAGTATAAGCAACAAGCTCATGCACAAAAGCATAATGTTCCACGTGAAACACGCCTAGCACTTGAATATGTTCCAGCAAAGCCCCCAATCCCTTTGCGGCATACATCAGCATTTCACGGGCGGCATGCAAATCCGCTTGCTCACCAGATAATTCACCACACGCCATAACACCTAATGTTTCACCTATCTTTACCCAAGCCGCCTGATCAATTAATTCATACTGCCATTGCGCTTCTTTAGGCAAATCAACAATTAACTCAACGCCCTTTGCTAACAATAACCGTTTTAAATATTCACGTCGCTGTACCGTTTCGGCAATTAATTGCACAAATACCGCTGGATCAAAATTAACATTGGTGACCATTGAATACAGCGCACGAGCCATAAACTGATCAATATTTGGCTCGCTAATTCCTACTTCTGCCGCTTTAACAGCATAAAAAGATAAACCTTTTAAGGTATGCGTTAACAAATCATGTAAGCTGGAAACATCCGCTTTTTTCCCGCAAATACCCGCTGTATCGCAAGCGACATTTTTTTTGGCTTCCTGGCAATGGTAACAAAACATGTTTACTCTCCTTGTTAATTATAAAAAATAAAGTCTTAGTTTGACCTGTATTAGGACACGATTAAAGGGTCTTATTTTATCAGTAATGTTACAACACTGCTTATACTAATAAACCTCTCTAAAGTAAATTTGCTTATCATTACTCTTATAAAGCCCGAAGTTGACTCGTGCAGTAGGCAAGCTATCATGCGTGCCACTGCCATTCCAATCAAATAACAGCCAGGAATCGCTATTTAATAAAGATAAATCCACATAACCATAAGCATTGGCAGCGCTAAATACCAATCCTGCATCGCCACCAGAAAAAGGGCTATGAGTTAATGTCGCCGTCGTAGTGCCTGTCGCTCCGATACCAATAGCTTCATTGCCTGCTTTAGTTGTACTGCCATTATGTAAACTTAGCTGCGTTGCTAAGTTTATGACTGTACTATTATCAGCCAAATTCTGAATAAAGTTACGCCCATCATAATACTCGGTAACAAGCGGAACACTCAGCGGCATTAATTCAGATCCATAAGCATTAGCCATGGCAATTCGCCCCCAGCGCTGCTCTTTATTTGCCGCAAAACTAATACCACTGCCAACAGAAGGGGATCCAAAAACGACCGGATTAATGTGCGGTAAACCATTAACATTTGCGACCACTACGCCATCAATATCAGCAAGCGTAAAACTAAGTGTAATTTCCGCATCAAAAGGCGCAACCGGAGAACGTCTGGTAATGGCTAAAATATGGCTGCTGGTGTCGGAAAAACGCAGAGTACCACTGCCATCTCCATTATCAATAGCAACGGGGGCGCGAATATCAATAATAATTAAAGCATGAATGGCTTCTGTATAACTCGGTGTAATGCCATAACTTGCATCTGTTGGATTTATTTTCCAATAACTACCCGTGTAATTTTTAGTCGTTACTCCAGAGGCATTTTTTGCAGTTACTGTGGCAACTGGAATGGTTGCATACATTATTGGCTGACCAATATAGGTAAAAGTAGCATTGCTTGTGTCAAATACGGGCGTGTTTAACGTCACCTCAAAATGATCAGGAATAAACCGGCCTATCGTTATAGCTGAGCTATGCCCAAAATTACAGCCAACTTTGCCATTAACTGGATTATTAGCAAAACTACCTAAAATACAGTCGCCATTTAATTGATCCGTACTGGTAAAGCTATCATCATAAATATCATTAGCTACAAATTTTACTAAACCCACTTCATCATATTTGAAGTTCGAGCCAACAGCTTCTCCGGTATTTTTATTCGCACTTGCAAATACTCCCGATAATTTATTCACTTGAGTAATATTATTATGATCGTGCAAAGTACTATTTATTTTTGGCGTGCCGTTATAACCAACGCTAGAAGATTGAGTGGTTATAGTAAATGAATCGGCTCCTGCCTTTGCCGTAGTCCCTGATCCCGAGCTGGTATTATTCAGCGTAGAAGTAACGACACTAAACCTTAGTGGACGAATGGCAAAGCTATCAGTAGAACAGCCGATAACATTGACGTCATCAGTCGTATCAGTTATCCGGCATTTGACATGACTATAAGCAGCATTAGAAACCAATGAATGACTCTTAACTCGCCCCAAGTCGGATGCTTTAAAGCTTACATTATCCGCACTAATACTTGGATAACCGGCGCATAAGCCAGTACTCGCATCAACTAACTCAACTTTAACGGTATGATCAGTTAAATTAGCAAATTCCGTTTCTAAATTATCAGCCTCATCTAAAGCGACTATATCAAAAGCAAAAGCTTGCGCTGTCGTTTTAGTATACAACCTCCCCGTAAGCTCATTTTCACCACTTTCTACACAATTAAAGTTACTCGCTATTATATTTGTTGCTTTGTTGCTTGACCCTTCTGTTGCATTACAGACCTGCCAACCATTGCTACCATCGGGTTTTGTGCAAATATTATTATCCGCTGCATTACTTCGCTCATAACTAGCTGAGCAAGCACTATCAACATGCCATAATTGACTTTTACCACTCAAACTAACGCCATAACGAAAATATTGAATGACTGAGGATGAAGCTGACTCTTGAATAAGTATTTCACCGTAATTTTTATCCAATGCATTTTTACCTCCAAACAATGCTTCAGGAAAAACAATAAAACTGCCTGCAGGCACTAAGTGGGCGCTGTAATTACTTGCAGAAACATTTGTTTTTTCTAAATACACTCGTGCAGCCGCATTATCCAATGCTATGGTGACGCTATTCTTTTTACCATCATCGGAATAAGAAATAGTTTTTCCACCTAAAACGATAGGTGCTTTGGTATAAAGCTCGATATATCCGTCGCCTGAAGATCCATTCGATTGACTGACATTTATTTCATTAGTGACTAAGCCGTTTGCGTAAGCACTAGAACAGCTTAGCAAGATATTTGTGTCCTCTTTGTCTTCTTTGTCTTCTTTGTCCTCTTTGTCTTCTTTGTCCTCTTTGTCCTCTTTGTCCTCTTTGTCCTCTTTGTCCTCTTTGTCTTCTTTGTCTTCTTTGT
>JAIPFI010000140.1 GCA_021736705.1 Methylococcaceae bacterium
GATATATGAAAACAATTAAAGACAAGGTAGCTAAACTATCATTTGTCGCATTGCTAATGGCAGTAACATCAGCGATGTTCTACACGCCCACTGCATCTGCACACGGTGAAAAGTCTCAAGCTGCGTTTATGCGTATGCGTACTATTCACTGGTTTGACCTTAACTGGTCAAAAGATGAAGTTGCTGTTAACGATACTATGACAATTTCTGGTAAATTCCACGTTTTTGCTGGATGGCCTGAAACTGTTGATAAGCCTGAAGTATCATTCTTGAACATCGGTATTCCTGGTCCTGTATTTATTCGTGCAGGTTCTTGGATCGGTGGTCAATTAGTTCCTCGTTCGGTTTCTCTAGAGCTTGGCGATACTTATGAGTTCAAAGTATTATTAAAAGCACGTCGTCCAGGTGACTGGCACGTACATACTATGATGAACGTTCAAGGTGGTGGTCCAATCATTGGTCCAGGTAAATGGGTAACTATTACTGGTACAATGGGCGAATTCGTTAACCCTTTAACTACATTGACAGGTCAAACAATTGACTTAGAAACTTACGCTCTAGGGAACGTATATTTCTGGCATGCGCTTTGGTACTCGATTGGTCTTGCATGGTTGGTCTTCTGGATCAAACGTCCAATGTTTATTCCTCGTCACATCGCAGTTTCTTCTGGTAAAGCTGATACTTTAATTAGCGCTACTGATAAGAAAGTTGCAATTGCTTTTGCTGTTGGTACTTTAGGTTTATTAATGTACTCAATGGGGGCAACTAACGAAGCGTATCCAATTACTACTCCGTTGCAAGCTGGTTTAATGCGTGGTATCAAGCCAATTCAAATGCCTGAAACTACTGTTTCAGTTAAAGTTGAAGATGCTACATATCGTGTTCCAGGTCGTGCTATGCAAATGACGTTGACTATCACTAACAATGGCGATTCTGCTGTTCGTTTAGGTGAGTTCAACACTGCTGCTGTTCGTTTCTTAGATGCAGACGTTCTTGAAGATGAATCAGGTTATCCTGATGATATCTTGGCTGAAGAAGGTTTAACTGTTTCTGATAACAGCCCTCTAGCTCCAGGTGAGTCTAGAACTGTTGAAGTTACAGCTTCTGATGCTGCATGGGAAGTTTACCGTTTAGCTGATTTGATTTATGATCCAGATAGTCGTTTTGCTGGTTTATTGTTCTTCTTTGATGAAGAAGGTAACCGTCAAATGGTTATGGTAGATGCTCCATTAATTCCATCTTTCATCTAATTGATTGAATACTTAGTTTACTAAGTAGGAGTTAAGTAAAGCGAAAGCCCCTGTTACGTGAGTAGCAGGGGCTTTTTTATGCCTGAAATTTAGAGAGAATAGGCATTAATTAAGCTACGGAAACGTAAAGAGGCGCTTTATATAGATATAAACATATTAATGGTATGTCCGATAGTAAGTAAACAGGATATAATTGAGTTTTGATATAAAGTCTAATTAAGAATTTCACATTGGGAAAAGAAGGATGCTGGGTAAGCTCGTTAAATTTGTCGTAGGTAGCCGTAATGATCGGTTGGTTAAGCAGAAAAGCAAAATAGTAAAGCTTGTTAATAAGTTGGCTGATGAGTATAAGCAATTAACCGATGCGGCATTACAGGCAAAAACACAGGAGTTTCGAGATCGACTGGAACAAGGTGAAAAGTTAGATGCCCTGATACCAGAGGCTTTTGCAACTGTACGTGAAGCTTCTGCTCGTGTTTTCAATATGCGCCATTTTGATGTGCAACTTATTGGTGGAATGGTTTTAAATGATGGCCGAATAGCTGAGATGAAAACGGGGGAAGGTAAGACCTTAATGGCTACCCTAGCGGCATATTTAAATGCTCTTCCTGGTGAAGGTGTCCATGTTGTAACAGTTAATGATTATTTGGCGGCGCGAGATTCTGCGTGGATGGGTCAATTATATGGTTTTCTTGGTTTAACAACGGGTGTTATTGTTAGTGAGCTAGGTCATAATGCCCGCAAAGAGGCCTATGCAGCAGATATTACTTATGGAACCAATAATGAATTTGGTTTCGATTATTTGCGCGATAATATGGCATTTAGCATCGAACAAAAAGTGCAGCGAGGTTTGCATTTTGCGATAGTTGATGAAGTTGACTCCATTCTAATTGATGAGGCGAGAACGCCATTAATTATTTCTGGACCAACTGATGATAGTACTGAGATTTATTTAAAAACCAATGAAATTGTTCCGCTATTAACAAAAGTAGAAAGAAAAAACGGGGAAAAAGAAGGTGAAGAGTCAGGTCCTGGAGATTATACCGTTGATGAAAAATCTAGGCAGTTACATTTAACTGAAGCAGGGCACGAACATATAGAGAAGTTATTGGTCGAGCATGGATTGTTGGATGAAGGTTCTAGCTTGTATGAGCCGTCAAATATAAGGTTAATGCATTATTTAAATGCTTCATTAAGAGCGCATGTTTTATTTCATCGTGATGTTGATTATATCGTTCAGAATAATGAAGTCATTATTGTAGATGAATTTACTGGGCGCATAATGCGTGGACGTAGGTGGTCTGAAGGTTTGCATCAGGCGATGGAAGCTAAAGAAGGCACAGAAATACAAAGTGAGAATCAAACACTTGCATCAATTACGTTTCAGAATTATTTTCGTTTATATGAGAAATTATCTGGAATGACAGGAACAGCAGATACTGAATCATTTGAGTTAAATAAAATTTATGGGCTTGAGGTGGTCGTTATTCCAACGCATAGGCCAATGACTAGAATTGACAAGGGTGACTTGGTATATCTGACAGCTCAAGAGAAATATTTAGCGATTACTGAAGATATAAAAGACTGCGTTAAACGAGGGCAACCTGTTTTAGTGGGGACAACGTCAGTAGAGAACTCTGAGCTAATTTCGAGTATTTTGAGCCAGTCTAATATTAAGCATGAAGTGTTGAATGCTAAGCAACACGAGCGTGAGGCTCATATCATTGAGCAAGCTGGAATGCCTGGAGCTATTACCATAGCGACCAATATGGCAGGGCGTGGAACGGATATTGTATTGGGAGGGAACATGGAGGCCCAAATTGCTACGTTAGGTGAAAATCCATCACAGGCAGAAATTGATAGAATTAAAGGTAGTTGGCTTGACTTGCATGAGCGTGTTTTACAGAGTGGTGGATTGCATGTCATTGGCTCCGAAAGACATGAGTCGCGCCGAATTGATAATCAGTTGCGTGGTCGTTCGGGACGACAAGGAGATGTTGGGTCTACTCGATTTTATTTATCATTAGAAGATGATTTAATGCGTATCTTCGCTTCCGAAAGAGTCGGTGGCTTAATGAAAAAATTAGGCATGGATGAAGGAGAAGCAATTGAGCATCCGTGGGTGACGCGGTCTATAGAAAATGCACAGAAAAAAGTTGAGGGAAGAAACTTTGATATGCGTAAAGAAATACTTGCCTATGATGATGTCGCTAATGATCAGCGTAAAGTTATCTATAAGCAGCGTGATGAGTTAATGGCGTCTGATGATATTAGTGAGATTATTGAAGCTATTCGAGTTGATGTAATTAGTGATGTCATTACTAAGTATATCCCTGTGAAAACGATGGAAGAGCAATGGAATATCAGCGGTTTAGAAGCTCATTTAAAAGATGAGTTTGATGTCGCTGTCCCTGTGTCTAAAATGCTTGAAGATGATGCAAGCTTGCATGAAGAGTCATTGAGAAATGCAATTATAGCGTGTGTTGCTCAAGCTTATAAAGTAAAAGAAGAGCAGGCTTCTCCGGATGTGATGCGACATTTTGAAAAATCTGTCATGTTGCAAATATTAGATAATAGCTGGAAAGAACATTTGGCGGCAATGGATAGTTTACGTCAAGGTATTCACTTTAGAGGATATGCACAAAAAGATCCAAAGCAAGAATATAAACGTGAAGCGTTTGATATGTTTACTGCTTTATTAGATCAAATTAAATATGAAGTGATTGGTATTATTTCTAAAGTTAAAGTCACTGCGCCTGAAGATGTGGAAGAAATTGATAAGCAGCGTCAAGCACCTCAAGAAATGCATTTTGAGCATGCAGAAGCAGAAAGTGCTTTAGGCTCTATTGATGAGGAAGTGAAACAAGAAGATGGTTCAAATGAAATAGACGCTCCATTTGTCCGTGAAGATAAAAAAGTAGGCCGTAACGATCGTTGTCCTTGTGGTTCAGGCCTGAAGTACAAGCAATGTCATGGTAAGTTGTAATCGGCTTTTAGTGAATACTTAGAATTAATGCCGTTAAATGTATCGCGTTAAGCTAGCTAGAGTTTATCAGAGATACTCGATATGTATTGAGCTATCAAAAGAAAGCTCGTTATTGTAAAAAATAAAAATTATTAAATAAGGTGCTCTTGAGAGCATGAAACACAAATATTAGGAGACATAAAATATGTTCGGAGAATTACACGATTTGCGCCATGAATTTCCTGAATACAATGACAGAATTCATGATTTGAAAATGAAAGATGGGCATTTTAAAGTTTTATTTGATGAGTATGATGAATTAGCTCATGAGATGCTTCGCATCCAGCAAAATATAGAAACTCCGTCTGATAAGGTTGTGGAAGGTTTAAAAATTAGGCGATTAAACTTAAAAGATCAGCTTTATGCAATGCTTAAAGGAAATGGCTAATTAGGCGTTCCAGCTAGTGAATCACAGAAAGCGTCGTCTCTTAAAAAAACGGTTTTTTCGGTGGTTCTCTTTTTAATTAGCTCAGTAGCGTATCTTTAAGTGTTATTTCACCTGTCGTTATAATACTTGACAACTATTTAGATACAAATAATCTTTAACTTTTAATTCTGGAATACTATGCCAAAAAATACCTTCACTAAAAGTAATCCATGTGCGAGCATTACTAATCTTCCTGAACTGGGGTTAGAGAAAAAAGACTTTATTGTTGATTTTAAACGTTATTATAGTCATCGGTTAGGTCGAGATGAACACTGTCGTTCTCCTCATTATGCTTATGAAGCCCTTTCTTTGGCAATTAGTGACCGCTTAGTGGAGCGCTGGAAAAATACTTACAATACTTATAGAGAGTCTGATTGTAAGAAAGCCTATTATTTGTCTATGGAATTTTTAATGGGGCGAACCTTAAGTAATGCCATGCTTAATTTAGGTGTGGCTGACGCTGTGGCTGAGGCAATGTATGACCTAGGCTTGGAAATTGAAGAGTTAATTGAAAGTGAGCCGGATGCTGGATTAGGGAATGGTGGCTTAGGTCGGTTAGCCGCTTGTTTTATTGATAGCTGTGCAACCTTGCAATTACCTGTTACAGGCTATGGTTTGCGCTATGAGTACGGTATGTTTAGCCAGTCTATTGTTAACGGTGAGCAGGTGGAACGGCCAGATCATTGGTTGAAAAATGGAAATGTATGGGAAATAGAGCGTCCCGAATATACTCATCGAATTAAGTTTGGTGGTCGTGTTGAAGAATCAATAAATGAGCGTGGCATTAAGCGAAGATCTTGGGTTGATACGACAGATATTCTTGCAGTACCATACGATACGCCTATTCCTGGTTATCAAAACGGTACAGTTAATACATTGCGCCTATGGAAAGCAACAGCTACCGAAGAGTTTAATTTAGAAGAGTTTAATGCAGGAGATTATGCTGAGTCAGTAGCAGCAAAAAATACTGCAGAAAACATCAGTATGGTGCTTTACCCTAATGATGCTAATGAAAATGGTAAGTCGCTACGATTGCAACAACAATATTTGCTGGCATCAGCCAGTTTACAGGATATTGTCGCTAACTGGGTTGGGCGACACGGTAATAATTTTGCGAATTTTTCAGAAAAAAATTGCTTTCAATTAAATGATACGCATCCGAGTGTTGCGGTTGCTGAGTTGATGCGTATTTTAATAGATACACATGGTTTAAAATGGACTGATGCGTGGGAAATTACACGTAAAACCATGGCTTATACAAATCATACCTTATTACCTGAAGCGCTTGAGAAATGGTCGGTTAGCTTATTTGAGCGATTATTACCCCGGATCATGGAAATTATTTATGAAATAAATGCTCACTTCCTTGCCGAAGTTGCTTCGCATTGGCCGGGTGATAATGAACGTCTAGCTCGTATGTCATTAATTGAAGAGGGTCATGAGCAACAGGTCAGAATGGCATATCTTGCGATAGTAGGTAGTTTTTCTGTCAATGGTGTTGCTGAGTTACATTCCAAGTTATTACAAGAGGGCTTATTTAAAGATTTTTATGATTTATGGCCAGAGAAATTTAATAATAAAACTAACGGAGTAACTCCACGACGTTGGCTTGCTGCATGTAACCCTGAGCTAGCTAAATTGATTACTGAAACGATTGGCAATAAATGGATTACTGATTTATCTGAGTTAAAAAAATTAGAAGAATTTATTAATGATAAAAAGTTTTGTAAGAAGTGGTATGAATTACAGCAAAATGCCAAACAAAGATTGATTGATTACAAAAAAACAGAGTTTGATATAGATCTAAATGTAAACGCTTTATTTGATGTGCAAGTTAAGCGTTTTCATGAGTATAAACGTCAATTACTAAATGTCTTACATGTTGTACATTTATATGACCGGATTAAACGTGGAGATACGGCGAATTGGACTGACCGCTGCGTGTTAATTGGTGGTAAAGCTGCCCCAGGCTATTATATGGCTAAACGTATTATTAAATTAATTAATAATATTTCTGATGTTATTAATAGTGATCCTGAGGTAGGTGAGAAATTAAATTTGGTTTTTATGCCAAATTATCGTGTTTCGGCTATGGAAAAAATTTGTCCAGGAGCTGATTTATCTGAGCAAATTTCTACAGCAGGAAAAGAAGCATCAGGTACCGGTAACATGAAATTTATGATGAACGGTGCTCTGACCATTGGTACTTTGGATGGTGCTAATATAGAAATTCGTGAAGAAGTAGGTGATGATAATTTCTTTTTATTTGGCTTGACAGAGGTTGAAGTCGAAGACTTACGACATCATTATGATCCTCTGAGTATTATTAATCAGGATGAAGATTTGCAGCGAGTGATGAATTTACTTGAGTGTGGTCATTTTAATCAGTTTGAGCCTGGTATTTTTGATGATGTTATTAACTCAATTAAAAGTTCAAATGATCCATGGATGACGATCGCAGATTTCCGCAGCTTTGTTGATGCGCAGAAGCGCGTTGAAGCAGCTTATCAAGACAAGGATCTTTGGACACGTATGAGTATTATTAATACTGCAAACAGTGGTAAATTTTCTACTGATCGTACAATTAAAAATTATAGTGATGAAATTTGGAAATTAGAGCCAGTCATTATTAGTCAATAAATAAGTAGCCTGATTGTGCGCATCTGAATACTAGGGTATGTGCGATTGGGCTTTTTTTGGTTTTTTCTTGGCTAGATAATATATGTTTAATATTATACTTTTTGAGCCCGAAATACCTGCTAATACAGGAAATATTATTCGCTTGTGCGCGAATACAGGGACTAAATTGCATTTAGTTCAGCCCTTAGGTTTTCAATTGGATGATAAAAAGTTGCGCAGAGCAGGTCTAGATTATCATGAATGGGCTGAAATAAAAGTACATGCTGACATTAATGCTTTTTTAGAGGGTGAAAGTTATCATAAAATTTATGCATTAACGACAAAAGGTAGGCGCTGTTATTCTGAAGTGCAGTTTCAAGAGGGTGATGCATTACTGTTTGGTCCTGAAACTCGAGGTTTGCCCGATAGTATTTTGACTAGTTTGCCGGATGAGCAACGAGTTCGATTGCCGATGCTACTAGAAAGTCGGAGTTTGAATTTATCT
>JAIPFI010000141.1 GCA_021736705.1 Methylococcaceae bacterium
AAACAACCAATCATTCATTGTGCTGCCTTTGAGCTCAGGAATGCCTTGTTCCACTAATTCTAAAACCCATTCCGCATTGGTTTTGCCTAAACGGCATAGCTCTCCTAAAGTAAAAAACAGGGTTTCATCCAATATTATGCCAATATAAGCTTCAATTTCAGTTGTCATCTTAGACTCCCATTGCAGTGCGCGGGTTCATAGGAAACAGCTTGGCCATATTCTGATAAAAATCTTTCTGTTGCTCGGTTGTAGCTGGTGGCGTTACGATTTTTAAAAGCACATATTGATCTCCCGTTTTAGTGCCGGGTAAACCTCTTGCTTTAAGTCTTAGCTTATCCCCTGATTGAGATCCCGCCGGTATTTTTAAATCTACGTGACCCCCTAAAGTAGGTACTTTAATCGTTGCGCCTAAGGAGGATTCCCACGGTGTAATAGGCAGGTCTAAAAAAATATCACGCCCATTGGCTTGATACAAAGGGTGTGGACGAAACGTTATTTCCAGAAATAAATCACCAGTACGTCCCCGACCTGTGCCGGCACCGCCTTGACCCACTAGGCGAATTTGCTGACCGTCTATGACGCCTTTAGGGATTTTGACATTAAGCTTTCTGGCTTTATTGATAACGTGCCCCTCGGCATCAACGTCGGGATGCTGTAGAGAAACAGAACGTGTTACCCCGTTATAGGCATCCTCAAGATCAATTAGAATTTTTGCATAATGATCTTCGCCATGAGTATGGGCTTGCCTAGCGCCTCCGCTACGATTAAAACCAAAGGAACTCGAACGGCCAAACAAGGATTCAAAAAAGTCACTAAAACCAGTGGCATCTCCTCCCGTAAAACTACCACCAGAAAATTCAAAACCCGCATCCCAATTGGGGGGAGGGGTGAAGTTTTGACCATCGCGCCATTGAGTACCCATACGATCATAAGCGGCACGTTTTTGAGGATCTTTTAATACTTCATAAGCTTCACCGAGTTCTTTAAACTTAGTTTCAGCATTTGGCTCCTTACTAACATCAGGGTGAAATTTGCGCGCTAATTTACGATAGGCGCGTTTAATTTCATCTTGTTTCGCGGTTTTTGGCACGCCCATAATTTTGTAATAATCTTTATATTGCATAAGAGTAAGTGTTTAGCTTTTTATAAATAACACATTGATTTCTACCTTTATGTTTTGCGTCATACAGCGCTGAGTCCGCTTCATTAAATAAATCAACTGCGTTCAACGCATCGCCTTGTAGTTCTGTTATGCCAATACTGAGAGTCATTACCGTATGTACTTTAGAAAAGTGATGCGCTATTGCTAATTCTTCGACATTGAAGCGGATATGCTCAGCAACACGATACGCGCCTTCACTGTTAGTGGCGGGCATCAAAACAGCAAATTCCTCACCCCCAATCCGCGCCGCAAGGTCGGTTTTTCTGGGGAGTGTGTTTTTTATAAGCATCGCGATACTCTTTAATGCTTGATCTCCTGCGCCATGGCCATAGTGATCGTTATAATCTTTAAAATAATCAATATCAATCATCATCATTGCCAGCGGTTGCTTAGTACGTTTTGCCGTGCTGATTTCTTGTGCCAAGCGATGCTCATAGGTGCGACGATTGGCGATAGTCGTTAAGACATCGATTTCACTAAGCCGTCTTAAATGGTTGTTTTCTTTTTCAAGTGTTGTGGTACGCAGCTGTGCCAAGCGTTCAATAAAGGCTTTTTGCTGTTGTAATTTATGTTCTTTACACTTAATTTCTGACAGATCGACAAAGATCGCGATAAAACTGACTTCATCCTGATATTTAACCGCAGAAATTGAAAATAGCACGGGGATTAACTGACCGTTTTTGTGTCGGCTAAGGATTTCTGTGGTCTGGGTAAGGAATTTTTTATTGCCGGTATGAAGGGTGTCTGACCGTGAGGTTTGATAATTATAGGGAAATTCTTTGGTCGTTAACAAGGTCATTGACTGACCAATTAACTCTTCTGGCCGATAACCAAAGAACTTCATCGCGCTGTTATTTAAGTAAGTGATTATGCCTTGATCGTTAAACAAAATGGTGGCATGAGAAATAGGATTAATAATTGATTTATAGTCCAGCTGACTGCTTAGTAGATGGCGGGTACGTTTTTCAAACTTTTGCTTATTATATAAATACCAATAGACATTGGCGGCAAATAAAACGCCGACCAATAACAGACCGATTGTTAGCATCTCTTTATCTGAATGATAGAGGTAGAGGTTTTTTTATCATACAGCTTGTCTTCATAAGCGTAATAACGGCTTCTGTTTTGTACTGTTGCATCAATTCTTCTTTTAGCAGGCATCACACATACTCCAAAAAAGTTTTTGTTATTTATTTAGCGGGAATTGCTCTGCTACTAAAGTATCTTGAGGCTGACTTAACAAGCTCGTAATTTCGTTATAATCAATAGTCGTCGTTTTTTGATCCACTATATGCCGTGCCAATAGCGTGATTTTCGACCAATGAGACACATTAGAAATAAAATCAAACGCTTGTATCAGTAAATCAGTCAACAATTGATCCTGATCAAGACGACTGTCGGCCAAACAATCCAGATACGCATAGAGTAATTTTAGGTCGGCAGAGCCGCCATAATTATGTAAAGCGTCCAGGGAAATGAGTTGATTATTGAAAACCTCGCCATCATTCATCGCTACATGCTTGGCTTCGGCTAAGGGGCCAATAATAAGATTGAGCATATCGGCCATCAAGGCATTAAAAAAGGCATAATGCGGTTTGCCCTGATCTAAGTCGTTGAGAAAAGTATTTAATGCGTCAGGCAAGTGTTCAATAAAGCGCCCGCCTTCAATTTCAGCGCTGTAATAATTTTCCATTAAGGGGGGCGTTTCTGTCTCAGATAAAGGGGCGTGAGCGGCATCATGAATATTAATGCGAAAAAACAAAGGTGGTAGCTGTGTATCTTTATTGTTCAGCATGATCGCGATAGCATGTCCCGCTTCATGGTAGGCAATGCGGACTTTATGCGCCTCAATAGTGTTTTTGTTTGATAATCTAAATGATTTATTCCGTTTCATGACAGGGATACCTAAATAATTGATTGCAACTTATGCTTTATATTGAATAAAACCTAGCGATAATTAAGTTTGGAATTTATAGAAACCTTGCTTGTTTCACTTCTTGTTCCGCAGCATACCAATCCGCCCAATCATCCCCCGCAATAAAGTCTCTTTTCTGAGATTTGTAATAGGCGCACTTGGCAATTTGTTCATAACAATCTTCAGCAAGCATTGCTTCACTATAAATTTTCGGTTGACTGGACGCCGCGTTAACTTGATGTTTATTGTTCATTACATTCTCCTGAAAATTGGCTATCATTTTAACACGGGACATATTGAAAACCGTAGGGCGCGGCTTCAGCCCGCCTTTAGAATAGATGATGGGCATTGGGGGGCTGAAGCCGCGCCCTACCAATATATAATGTCCCGCCTTAAGTTCATAGCCTGAAAATTAAAACATGACTTTATGTTATCGCTAAGTCAAAGCTCAGGATATTGGTACGATTACCTAGGTATTTCTACTTATACAAGCGTGAGACTTAAAGCAGAACCTACAAAAAATACTTTCACAGTCTGTTTAGCCCGCCTTTAGGTGTAGGCAATTGACATTAGCGGGCTAAAGCCCCGCCCTACAAGGCTTCACTATAATATCGGCTCAATTGAAAAGCCGTTATTCCGGTATTAACCACTGCGAAAAATAGACAACAGTAGCCAGATACCACCAATAAATGCACCGACAAAACCCATTAAACCCACCAAAGAAGAAGAGCCGCCTTCAACTGTTGTGACAATAGAGCTGCCCACGATTAAAGCTGAAGTGACTAAACTTACTGACAAACGATTCAGACTACGATCCAATTCCTTGCTCAACCAGTCAGGCTGTTTAATCTCTATTTTTAGATTAAAAGCGCCCTGACTCAATATCTTAACAAGTCGATGTAAATCACGCGGAAAATGGCTTAATAACTCAGCTAAATTAAATAGATTATCTCTGCTTCTTTTTAGCAGAGCTTCAGGGCTATAACGGGCTAAAAAAATACGCTGTAACAAGGGGGATGACGTTGCCACTAAATTAAACTCAGGATCTAACAGACGACCTAAGCCGTCCAGCGTTATAAACGCTTTAAGTAATAAGGCTAAATCAGGCGGCAAATTCAACTGATGATCGCGCAGCAACGCGCCTAAATTATTTAAAAAATCGCTCATATTCAGGCTCTTCAACGGCATATCATGATATTGGTCAATAAAGTCATCAATATCCAGGGAAAAACTGTCTTGGTTATGGATGATAGTATTTGGACTCCACTGTAATAAAATTTTCATGACCCGTTGAGAATCTTTCTCAATCAAACCTTTTAATAATTGCAATACTTGCTCGCGGCGCTCTTCAGATAAACGCCCAACCATACCAAAATCAATAAAGGCGATTCGGTTATCACTTAAATAAAAACAATTTCCCGGATGCGGATCCGCGTGAAAAAAACCGTCTGCCAAAATCATTTTTAGAATCGCTTCAGCCCCTCGTTTTGCTAATAATTTCCGATCTAAATGTGCATTTTCAATCGCCTTGATATTATATCCAGGGATGCCATCAATAAACTCCTGTACATTAATACGCTCGCCCGTCCATTGCCAGTAAACTTTGGGGATAACAATTGTCGGTTCACTATGGAAATTTTCCATCATGCGTTCAGCATTACGGCATTCAGCCGCAAGATCCAACTCACGCCGCATGGATAAGGTAAATTGATGCGCTATATCCTTGGGATGGTAACGCTGCAATAGTTTGACCTCTTGCTCCGCGATGTCCGCTAGTTGAGCAAGCAAACGTAAATCTGCTTCAACAACAGAACGAATGCCGGGGCGACGAATTTTAACAATAACAGCCTGCCCAGTTTGTAAACGTGCTTTGTAGACCTGACTAATAGACGCTGCAGCGAGAGGCTCAGAGGAAAATTCAGAAAATATTTCTTCCGGTTTGGCACCCAAATCTTCTTCAATTTGAGCAATTAAGCTTGCGTAAGGAACTGTTTTAACCTGATCTTGAAGTTTTTTAAACTCGGCTAACCATTCGGGTGGAAATAAATCCTGTCGAGTCGCCAGTAATTGACCTAATTTAACAAAAGTGGGTCCCATATCCTCAAGCGCACGGCGTACTCTTTCGGGTGGCTCAATATGTGTTAAATCAGAAACCTCTTGCCACTTTAAGACATGTCCAGCACTTTCTACAATACTAGCCACACCCAAGCGGCGCACAATATCACCAAAACCATAACGAATCAGAATAGATGAAATTTCATGAATACGCCCAAAATCTCGGGCAACGCTTAAGGTTTCTAAAAGCATAGAATTAAAGTCACGGCCATAAATTACTTATTTTTAGGCTCTAAACTGTCAGCAATGCCTGCTAATATGCCACTGGAAACGCGCGCAAAAATAGCGCCAGAAGCTTTGGCAATATCGGCTAACTGTATTTTTTCTAAGCGACCATTTTTAGATAGATCATGCTGCAATCCCGTTAAAATATCAGTGACTGATTGACCCACAGCCGAACCACTCTGCTGTAAGTGATTCAGTAAATCGTGAAGGGTTTCATGTGAGGTGTCCTTACCCTTGCTCGCAACCTCACGTAAGGTATCAAAAAATAAGTATTCCAAATCTTCTAAATCATGCAGTGCGCGTTTTAAATCATGATCTGAAAACATCTGTAGGTTCGCGCTCGCTTCTTCTATCGCTAATTTTGAGGCTTCTGCCACTTGGCTTAAGGCGGCATCCATCCCTGTTACTACCTGTTTTAAGGCCTGACTATTTTTGTCCAATTGAGTCGTGCTGCCTGCACATGCGCCTTCAATGACTTGATTGAGGGTTTGTTTTATCGACTCTGAATCCATTTTTCCTTCTCTAAGTGCTTGAACCACAATACGCCGAATATCTTTTTCGATAGTCTTGCTATGCATAACCGTTTTACGCGCTGTTTCTTTGGTCTGTTGAAGTGCAGATGTAGACATGTCATTCTCCAGTAAGTAAATGAATGGATTTATTTTTAGGGTGAAAGTGTATGCTAAAAAATAACCGGATATATTATCTAATATTGGTCTATTTATACGGATAATTTTTATTATTTACCAGAGTTCATTTAAATAAAAATAGAGCTAACTTAATTTAGTCGTGGGCTGAAATTTATTTATGCAATATAGGTAATACTACTAATATCTTTTTTAAAAAATTAAATATATTGTATAAAGAAAAATAGATCTAATTAATCAGTTTAATATAGGAACGCACATAGGGAGGGCAGGGCAGTGATTTTAATTTTCTTGTCAGGTTATCAGCATACAGTGGAATAAATTTCACCCTAAAGCACACGAAGATAATGCAGACTTTCAGTCTGTGGTAAGGCATAAACCGCCTCATTTCTAAAGAGATTATATTATGATTATTAATGCGACAAAGCTTACCGAGCCTTCTGGAACGCATGATATGCCTGAGTTTATTCTTAAGGATTGTGCTTTAATTGCTATTGCCACTCGTCATAGAGCTAATACTTTAAAAGAATTTCGGGATCATATTCTTAGTTTAAGCCAAGATAGCTTGTATTATCATTTTTGGGGTAATTTGCTCTTACCTCGCTTTGAAGAGCGTGAATATAATAATGATTTCGCTAGCTGGATTAAACATAGTTTGCATGATGCGAAACTTGCCGAACAATTAGCGGTTGTTGACCCTATTGTATTTTCTGATATGGAAGAGCTGCGCCAGCACTTATTGGAATATATTGATGATCGTTTGGAGCAAAGTGAGTATCTACAATGGTTGCAATCGGCGCAACCTTTTGAATTTATCCGCTCGCAAATTGTTGTCTTTAATACGCATATTAATATTACCCAACCTTCGGAAATGTTAGTTCACATTCCGAATATGTCTGTCAGCAGTATTTTTTATCATTTTATAGATGCACGCCGCCGTACTGAACATAACATCGATGATTTTAGGCATTGGCTCGCGTGTTTTGGCGCTACCTATCAAGCTTTGATTGAACAGCTCTCTTATATTGATCCCTATTTCAGTTCTTTAACGGAGTTGCGCCAACAAATTCAGGCGACTTTCCAGCAATACTTTGCCGAGGAAACCCCATGAGCACCCTTTTGGAAGATTATGCAGCAATCACCGGCGATGATGTTATTAGGCATTTACAGCAACTCGCTGAACCTTTACGCGGTAAATCGGTGGTGCATATTAATTCGACTAAAGTAGGCGGCGGAGTCGCTGAAATACTAGAAAAACTGGTGCCCTTAACTCGAGAATTGGGTATTGATGCACACTGGGAAGTGATTACCGGGGACAGTGACTTTTATCAATGCACCAAAAGCATGCATAACTCCATACAAGGCAATCGAATTGTTATTCCCGGTAGCTTATTAAAGCATTTTGAGGCCGTTAATGAACAAAATGCCAGCCATTTACATGCTATTTTGCAACAGGCTGATTTTGTCTTTATACATGATCCACAACCCGCTGCATTGCTTAAGTTCTTCCCGCAGCGTAAAGGGAAATGGATTTGGCGCTGTCATATTGATGCCAGTCATCCTTATCGCCATACCTGGCATTTTATTGAGCAATTTGTGCGGCACTATGATGCGAGTGTGTTTTCTTTACCTCAGTTTGCGCGTGATTTACCGCATCCTGAATATATTATTCCGCCCAGCATTGATCCTTTAAGCGAAAAAAATATTGATTTAAAACAGGAGGAATTAGATAAGGTGTGCGCCCGTTTT
>JAIPFI010000142.1 GCA_021736705.1 Methylococcaceae bacterium
AGCCTGCTGAAAATGTGTCCGCTATTTTGCAGCGTCTGGGTGAAAATGATCTGGAAATTTTACTTGAAGCAGGACGTGCAATTGCCGGTAATACTGGCATTCTGGTCACAAAAGTTGAATATTTGAAACCTACTGAGCTTAAGAATTTTGCCATTGTTGATGCTGCAATGAATGATTTGGTGCGCCCGTCTTTATACAGTTCATGGCAAGTGATTATCCCCGTGCAATTAGCCAGTGCCGAAGCAGAAAAAGAGTGGGATATTGTTGGTCCCCTTTGTGAAACGGGTGATTTCTTGGGTAAAAATCGTACGCTAGCTTTAGCGCAAGGCGATTTACTGGCAATCCGTTCTTCTGGCGCTTATGGCTTTACGATGAGTTCTAATTATAATTCGCGTCCTAAAGTGGCAGAAGTCATGGTCGATAAGCAAGTGACGTACCTTATACGTGAACGTGAAACGATTGCTCAATTATGGCTTGGTGAGCATTTACTACCTTAACGCAGCGGTTTACTATGATTGTTGAATTTACAAAAATGCATGGACTAGGCAATGACTTTGTTGTTATTGATGCGATTCGTCAGGAAATTTCTTTAACGCCCGAGCAGATTCGATTTATTGCGACTCGGCATTTTGGCGTCGGTTGTGATCAGTTGTTATTGGTCGAATTGGCTGCGAAGCATTCCGATGCAGATTTTCGTTATCGTATTTTTAATGCGGACGGCAGTGAAGTAGCACAATGTGGCAATGGCGCACGTTGTTTTGCTCGCTTTGTTAGAGATAAGAAGCTGTCTTATAAGGATAATATTTTAGTTGATACGCATGGCGGACAGTTGGTCTTAAGCTTTGATGATGATGGCTTGATTACGGTTAATATGGGCATTCCTCGCCATAACCCAGCGATTATTCCATTACGTACCGAGCAGGAAGAAAAATTTTATACCGTCGATGTTAATGGCGTAGAAAAGGCTTTTGGTGCGGTTTCTATGGGTAATCCACATGCGGTGTTACAAGTAAATGATGTGCAGCTTGCGCAAGTTAAAGAAGTCGGTGAGGCTCTGGAAAGTCATCCATTTTTTCCGGAGCGAGCGAATATAGGTTTTATGCAGGTTATTGATCGTAATAATATCAAATTGCGTGTTTATGAGCGTGGTGCGGCCGAAACCTTAGCTTGTGGTAGTGGTGCTTGTGCCGCTGTAGTGATTGGTATTGAACAGAAATTATTAGATCAAGATGTGGTTGTCGAGTTGCCTGGTGGCAAGCTTAAAATTCATTGGGACGGTCGGGAGCAGCCTGTTTTTATGACAGGTCCCGCGGTAAGTGTATTTGAGGGACGGATAGAAATATGAGTGAAATTGATTCGAGCGTTGTAGCAAGTTATTTGAAACAGCATCCAGAATTTTTTAATGAGCATTTAGATTTGTTGGAGCATATTACTGTTCCTCACCCAAGCGGAAGTGCCGTGTCCTTAATTTCTAAGCAGTTGGAGTTATTTCGGCAGCGCCATCATGAGATGGAAGTGCAGTTAAATAGTTTGATTGAAATAGCGCGTGATAATGATAATTCTGCTAATCAAATGCACGAATTAACGCTGGCTGTCATTGAGGTTGATACCTTGGAAGCTGCTATTGAAAATCTCAATGTCGTTCTGGCAGAATGTTTTTTAACGGACTTTTTCTCGGTAAAAATTATTTCGGCTGGAGAATATCCGCCTGCTTTGGCTCATTTATTTGTTGCGCCGGATTGTGCAGAGTTAACGCATTTTGTTAAAGAGTTAAGTAGTAATCAAGCAAGCTGTGGCAAGCCCACTTTAGCGCAAGCGCAATTTCTTTTTGGTGATAATGCTTTAGATGTCCAATCGTGCGCAATTATTCCTATGTCATTTACAGAAATAGAAGGCTTACTGGCTATTGGCAGTCGAAATGACAGTCGATTTCATTACAGTATGGGGGATTTGTTTTTAATCCAGATGAGTGAGATTATAGGTACGCGCTTTGCTTCATTCTTAAAGGGCATTTAAATTATGCAAGCCCCTGCTCAGCAACAGTTACTTGATTTTTTACAGCAGTTAAAGATTGAAATGCGCGCATCTGAGCATACAGTGAAAAATTACCAGAGGGATTTGCTGCGTTTAATGGCTTATTGTGAGCTGCATAATATTGATTGTTGGGCCGATTTAAGTTCGACGGATGTGCTTAAACATATCGCAGAGCGGCATCGATTAGGTTTAAGTAGTACGAGTTTGCAACGGGAGCTTTCAGCAAGCAGAAGTTTTTATTTATTTTTAATGAAAACAGGGCAAGTTGAAAATAACCCCGCGTTACACGTAAAAGCACCAAAACAAGCACGAAAATTACCCAAAACTTTAGATGTTGACCAAGTCACTGCTTTATTAGATGCGGATGCTAATTCAGTTTTAGAAGTGCGTGATGTTGCAATGTTTGAATTATTTTATTCTTCTGGATTGCGTTTGAGTGAGTTGCAGGGGCTTAACTTGGAAGATATAGATTTGCATGATAAGCAATTAAAGGTGATTAAAGGTAAGGGAGGTAAGTCTCGGTTTTTACCTGTAGGTAGCAAGGCAATTGCCGCATTACAACAATGGCTGAATGTTCGCCCGCCAGCAATAGATATGCAAGACAATGCTGTATTTACAAGTGTTAAAGGCAAGCGCTTAGGTAATCGCAGTATTCAGTTACGATTAAAACAATGGTGTATTAAAAAAGGAGTGACTGAAGTCGTTCATCCGCATATGTTGCGTCATTCTTTTGCTAGTCATTTATTGGAGGCAAGTCAGGATTTAAGAGCGGTTCAGGAGTTATTAGGTCATGAAAATATTGGTACTACGCAAATTTATACACACTTGGATTTTCAGCATTTAGCTGAAGTTTACGATCAAGCGCATCCTCGGGCAAAAAAAACGAGCTAATGGTCTGCTTTGTCAGCAAAAAATGTTACTATAAATTATATTTATTAGTGGGAATTTAATCGATCGTACTTCAATAAACGCATTAGTTTGGTTTTGGAAGTGTATAGTTATTTACTTGAATAGGGTTATAAAATGTCAGCAAGCGATTTTTCGCATGAAGCAGAAACGAAGGGACTGACGTGGTTCCTAGGTATCGTTGGTGCAATCGCCGTTATAATTGTGATTGTGTTGGGCGGTTATTGGAGTATTGAGCCTGATTCCTTTGATGTGGTAGAAGAAGCAAAGTTGCGCCAACAGTATGATCATATTGATGATTTACCCGTTGGCTATGTTTATGCGAATACTTTGGCTCATATTGCTGAGACTTTGCTGTATAAGCCGGGCGGCTATATTACTAATGATGTTGGTGTGCCGGGTCTGTATTTAGATAATATTACCAGCTGGGAGTATGGCGCTTTGCTAATGTTGCGCGATGCAACGTCGGCATTGAGAAATCATTTGGCGCGTTCGCAATCTCAGTCCGCCGAAGACCCAGATTTAGCTAATGCAGAGCCTTATTTTTACTATGAACATAATTCATGGGCCTTACCTTCTTCTGAATCTGAATATCAAAAAGGCGTTGATTCTCTGCATAAATATATGGTGCGATTAGCCGATACTAACCATAAAAATCCAGGGCATTTTTATTCCCGCGCAGATAATTTATGGCAGTATATTGAAATTGTTATTAAGCGTTTAGGAGGCGTTTCAACGCAATTAAGCGCGAGTACCGACCGCTATGAAGCTTATGATATTAAGTTAGAAAAATCAGCGGCTATTTCACAAACAAGCTGGTTAATGTTGGATAATGTATTTTGGCAAGCGCGCGGTTCTTGTTGGGCGTTATTGCACATTTTAAAAGCAATTAAACATGATTTTAGAGCAATTTTAGAAGATAAACGAGCAATGGAAACCGTGAATATTATGATTCATGAGATGGAAAATGCATTGGCTCCGATCACCAGTCCCGTCATTCTTAATGGTAATGGCTATGGTGTTTTTGCTAACTATTCTTTAGCAATGGCCAGTTATGTGTCGCGAGCAAATGCTGCAGCGCTTGATTTACGTGATGTAATGAATAGAGGTTAATCGCTAATGGATGAAGAATTAAATAGTAATCTCAAGCAGGTGGGTACGTGGAAGCGTATTGCGTTTATTCTTATTTTTGCCGTTATTATCGGCGTGGTGCGTACTTTGTTATGGGTGGTTGTGTTATTGCAAATTGCCTCAGCCTTATTGACGGGCAGCGCCAATCAGAATGTTTTAAGTTTTGGTCAGAAATTAGCTGCTTATACGTACCATATTCTATTATTTCTTACTTTTAATACTGATCAAATCCCTTTTCCTTTTTCAGATTGGGGATTAACAGAAGACATTAGTGCGCAGAAGGACTTGGTTCTTAAAAAGTAATTACTATGTCGATACTGCTGCGTAAAACCATTCACATTGTATGGATGCTTTTTTGCAGCGGTAGAGAGCAAAGAGATACTCCACATTATCGAAATAACCCCGTTATTGTAGGTGCAACGCCAGATGAGCGGAGTGTTTTGTAGCTTGTAGCTTGTGGCTATGAGGCCAGAAAATACGGCATTCATTCGGCTATACCTTCTTTCAGAGCTTTTCGGCTCTGCTCCCGATGCTATTTGTTAAACTGCGTTTTGCCTAATATAAAGAAGCTTCGCGGCAAATGCAGTGTATTTTTTATCAATATACGTCTCAAGTTGAACCACTTTCTTGAGACGGAGCCTATTTGTATGTCATTTATAGTCTCTTATGTCAAGGCTCAGCGTCGCGGGTTAGCTGATATAAATAAAGCCTAATAGTCAGTGTTTAAGGTAGCTAAAACAAAGCGACTGAGAAGAAAATACATGCTTTAGGTGTTAATAAGAGATGAGGGTTTACTGCGTTTTTCTTGGCCTGAATTACAGCAGCCTTTTGGGAAGTCGGCGGTGTTTTTTATCGCATGGCTCAAGGTACTGATGATAGGTCAGTGCCGGCGCGTCGGGAAAGTAAATCGATAGCAATGGGCTTGATTGATAGGGCTTTAGATAAAGTTTTTGCTAAAACATTGTAAATATTCAGAGACACTTTCCTTAGAGGCACACATTTAAAAAAATCCGACTGTTAATTTATGCGCCATCACTTTAACACGGTGCATATTGACAACTGTAGGGCGAGGCTTTAGCCCGCCTTTTAAAGTTGAAGCGAGTATTGGCGGGCTAAAGCCACGCCCTACGAAGTTGTTGGCTCAATTCGATTTGAATGGGAATAGGCAAGTGGGTAAAAATATTTTGATAACAGGTGGGGCAAGGCGAGTCGGTGCTCGGTGTGTGCGTTATTTTCATGCGCAAGGGCATAATATTTTACTGCATTATCGCTCCTCCGCATTAGAAGCTAAGGATTTGGCTAATGAGTTGAATGCGCAACGAGCCGACTCTGTGTGCTTGGTGCAAGCAGATTTAGCTGATTCTGAGTCTTTAAAAGTTTTGGCGGATGTGGCTAGTCATGCTTGGGGTGGTGTTGAGGTGCTTATTAATAATGCTTCTGCTTTTTATGCGACAGAGTTTAGCTCGGTAAGCGAGGAGCAGTGGGACGAGTTGTTGACGAGTAATTTAAAGGCGCCATTTTTTTTGGTGCAGGCATTAGCGCCCACATTGAAGAAAAAAAATGGTTGCGTGATTAATATTGTTGATATTCATGCTGAGCGGGGATTGTCTGGTTTTTCTGTTTATAGCATAGCTAAGTCAGGTTTAGTGGCTTTGACTAAGATTCTGGCGAAAGAGTTAGCGCCAGAAATTAGGGTTAATGCTGTGGCGCCTGGTGCGATTTTATGGCCTGAGCAAGGCGATATGAGTAAGCAGCAGCAACAGGAAATAGAAGCTAAAGTGGCATTGCAGCGAGTGGGGTCTCCCGAAGATATTGCACGGGCAATTGCTTTTTTGATTAATGATGCGCCTTATGTGACGGGGCAGGTAATAACGGTAGATGGAGGGCGCACCTTATTTACTTAGAGGGTGTTTTATTCGCTGTTGCTGATATTTGCTTTTATCAAAGTTGTGCCAGAGTTGTGCGTAACTTAACTTTTTTATCGGGTGTTGATGGTTTGGTGCGATTTCAGCTAAAGGCTCGAGTACGAAGGCGTAATTTAAAATGTCCGGATGTGGGATTTTCAGATTCCCTGTATTAATAATCTGTTGATCATATAAAAGCAGATCTAAATCTAAGCTGCGCGATGAAAATTTTTCTGTGCTGCGTATGCGTCCGTGATCTGTTTCTATTTGTTTGAGTTGTAAGGCAATGTGGATGGCTTGATAATTGCAATTAAAGGCGCTAACCAGATTATAAAACGCATTACCAGCAAAACCAACGGCAGTGGATTCGTAAATGCTGGAGTGCTGAAGTTGGCCGAATTGCTGCTGCAATACTCCGAGAGCTGAGCTGATATTATGCTCTCGGTCGATATTACTGCCTATGCTAATGAAGCACAGTGGCATATTTATTTTGTACCGCGTTCAATGATAATGCCAACATCACTTGCACCGCTGATAGCGCCTTTTTTGTTGAGTGTTAATTTGACCCAAGGCACATTAAATTCTTCGCGGATAAGGCGATTAATTTCTTCGGCAAGTTTTTCGACTAGGAAAAATTCACTTTGTTCGACAAAGTTGATCACTTGTTGTGATACAGCTTTATAATCTAGCGTGTCTTCTATGTCATCTGTTGCGGCGGCTTTTTTGATGTCGTGAGCCATTTCAATATCTAAGATAACGGTTTGTTTGGTTTTTCGCTCCCAATCATAAATGCCGATAATTGTCTCGATTTGTAGGCCGCCTAAAAAAATAATGTCCATTAACGCTCCAGTTATTATAATAATTACAGATTTAGCTAAGTATCAGGGAAATATCTCTGTCATACAAGTTATGAGCTTATATTTTTAAAAATAGGATAAAAAAATGGTTGAATGGTTGTTAGTCCCCGTTGCATATTTATTAGGCTCTATTTCTAGTGCGATTATTGTGTGCAGGGTGATGGGTTTGCCTGATCCGCGCGGTCAGGGCTCTGGAAATCCCGGTGCTACTAATGTTATGCGTATCGGAGGGAAAAAAGCGGCGGGAATTACCTTATTAGGGGACATGCTGAAGGGGTTAATTCCCGTTTTGCTTGCGCAAGCGCTAAACGTAGATTCGTTAGTGTTATCGGCAGTAGTTTTTGCAGCTTTTTTAGGGCATTTATATCCTGTTTTCTTTGGCTTTAAAGGCGGGAAAGGTGTGGCGACTTCGTTTGGCGTATTTTTGGGGGCTCACTGGATGCTTGGTATTGCGGTTGCGGCAACTTGGTATGGGGTTTATAAGATGTTTAAAATTTCTTCTTTATCTGCGCTCATTGCTTCGGTATTAGCGCCTATTTACGTGTATTTTATTATGGGCATGCAGCCACTGGTCTATGTGGCTGTCGTTATTTCCGTTATCTTGATTTGGCGGCACAAAAGTAATATTCAGAGATTATTAGCAGGGGAAGAAAAATAACTAAGCCTTATATAGCTCATTAATAGGCCAGCGAGGCTTGGCTTGAATAGCTAAGGATTCGGTTTGTTGTGCTTTTAAGTGTTGACTGCCCGCGTAGGCAATCATTGCGCCGTTATCTGTACAGAATTCAGGTCTGGGAAAAAAGATTTCTGCTCTTTCTTTGTTGGTCATGTGAGTTAATGTTTGACGGATATGTGTGTTAGCACTGACACCGCCAGCAACAACTAAACGTTTTAATCCGGTCTGTTTGAGTGCGCGTTTGCACTTTATG
>JAIPFI010000143.1 GCA_021736705.1 Methylococcaceae bacterium
ATTTATCTTTCATAAAAAGTTCCATTCATGGAAGCCAAGCAGCCTTAACAGGCCAATGGTAGAAAATAGGGAAAATACAAAAAATTAGAAAATATAAGAAGATGATATGCCCATCAGGGCAGATTGCTTATCTGCACATAAATAGACACACAAAGGGGGACTGCGGAACGATTGCTGGTTATGCCTTTATGTTTTATATCTATTATTGAATTCATTGTTAGCTCGAAATTATTATGCTTGATTACTACGCGACTGCTGCCGCTTACGACGCATCAAGACAATCGTTACGATAGGCCCTGATAAAGCATAACCAAAGAAAAATAAACATAATATAGTCGCAGGATTAGACAAAGTAATGGCCAAACCTAACATCACAAAAATCATCACAACAAAAGGCACTTTGCCTTTAAAGTTAATATTTTTAAAGCTGTGATAGCGAAAATTACTGACCATTAATAAGCCTGTGGTCACAGTCAAAATTAAAACTAACCACGGTAAATTTTCTACACCGTACTCATATTTTTCACTCACCCATACTAAACCCGCCAAAATGGCAGCCGCGGCAGGACTCGGTAAACCTTGGAAGTAATTTTTATCTTGCGTCGCAAGTTGTGTATTAAACCGTGCTAAACGCAAAGCGCCACCGGCTAAATGTATAAAAGCACCAATTAAACCCACCTGCCCTAAAGAAGACAGCGTCCACAAATACATCACAATGGCAGGCGCAGCGCCAAAAGAAATCATATCGGCCATGCTGTCGTATTCCGCGCCAAAATCACTTTGGGTATTGGTCATCCTTGCTACACGACCATCTAAACCATCAAGTACCAAAGAAACAAAGATTAAGATAGCGGCAGACTCATAGTTTCCACTAATCGCTGAGGCAATAGCATAAAAACCTGAAAATAAGGCCGCCGTCGTAAATAAATTAGGCAATAAGTAAATGCCACGACTACGTACTTTTGAACTATTTTGATTCGGATAAGTCATGAAGAGTATCTTTAATAAAGCGCTAAAATTAAATGCAGTCTATTGTATAGTATTTACAGTGTCTCTAAAAAGAAAAACCTAGGACACTAATCAGATATTTTATTTAAGACACTTCCATGTAAAAATACAGCGCACTATGGATAATCAACACCCCGGCATCAGCCAACATACAGTTAATTTATCGCGCCATGCTCTTAAACAGATGATTCGCGTTGTACATGACTTACAAAATCTCAGCGAAAACCCACTGTACCCGAGCAAACTATCCAAACTTGCTGGCATAGCACAAGTTCATGCGCAAAATTATTCAGTATTAATGGCCTACGACTTTCATGTCACCGACACTCAAGAAGTCAAATTAATTGAGGTGAATACCAACGCTGGAGGCTTATGGCTGGCCTGCGGCATTGAATATCCGAGTAAGCAACCACTTCCCGAGAAATTAGCACGGCAATTACTTAGCACTTTTATTCAGGAATACCAGCTTTTCATACAAAATGTACAAGCCAAACCCAAACTCATTGCCATTGTTGACCAATTGCCTGAGCAACAGTTTTTGTATCCGGAAATGCAGGGTTTTGTACAGCTATTTAAGCAAGCAGAGATTGATTGCATTATTACTGACCCTAGCGAAATCACCGCAAACAACTCAGCACTCTATTATAAAGGGCAACACATAGACCTCATTTATAATCGCCATTGCGACTTTTATTTAGCCTCGCCTGAAATGCAAGTCATTGCTCAGGCATGGCAGCAACAATCTGTTTGCCTAACCCCAAACCCACGAACCTATGGGCTATTAGCGGACAAACAACGCATGGTCGATTGGTCGCAATCGGAACTATTGGCTGAATTATTCAGCCCTAAAATAGTCCAACGCTTACGGCAAGCCATCCCTAAAACACAGATTTTAGGCTCACTAGATCAAAACACCACATGGTCAGAGCGCAAAAAATTAGTCTTTAAGCCAACCACAGGGCATGCCAGCCGTGGTGTGTATATAGGCGACAAATTAACCAAAGGTAAATTTAATAGCTTTGACCCGCAAACAACTTTAGTGCAAGAGCGCATCAAGCCATCCATCACCATCACCGAAGATAACACTGAATTTAAAACCGATTTTCGCCTATTTGTTTATCGGCATACCATTCTCGCCGCTTGCGCCCGAATTTATCAAGGCCAAGTGACCAACTTACGCACCCCTAACGGTGGCTTTAGTCAGCTTAACCTAACCCATTCAATATAAAATGCATACGTTTTTAAAACCTTTTATTCTTGTACCTGCCTTACTAACTAGCGCTTGTAGCTTAACGCCTCCTTCTCTGAGAAATACACCATTAATGGCATCTAACGAAATCATTCAAAGCCAAAATGATAATAGGCAATACCAAGCCTTTACCTTAGCTAATGAGTTGCAAGTTCTGATTATCTCCGACCCAGATAGCGACAAAGCCGCCGCTTCTTTAGATGTTTTTATTGGCAGTGCCAGCGACCCTGAAGATCGCGCAGGACTCGCGCACTTTTTAGAGCACATGCTATTTTTAGGCACTGAAAAATACCCTGATCCAGACGAATATCAAACCTTTATCGCCCAACATGGCGGCTCACGAAATGCCTTTACCGCGAAAGAGCATACTAACTACTTTTTTGATATAGAAAACGCCTCTTTAGAGCCAATGCTGGATCGTTTTAGCCAGTTCTTTACTGCCCCGTTATTTAACCCTGAATTTGTTGAGCGCGAGAAAAATGCGGTGCATTCAGAATATCTAGGGAAAATTAAAACCGAAGACCGTCGTTTTTATGCTGCCATGCAACAAGCCTTCAACCCTAAAAGTCCTTATGCAAAATTTAGCGTAGGTAACTTAGAAACTTTGGCTGACAGACCGGGAAAACCAGTTCGTGACGATTTACTACGCTTTTACAAACAACATTACTCAGCCAATTTAATGCGCTTAGTGGTTTTAGCCAATGAACCACTGCCGGTATTAAAAAAATGGGTGACCGATAAGTTTTCTAGCATTCCCAACCAACACAGCAGCAAAGAACTTTTTAACGAGCCACTGCTCAATAAAGCACAAATGGGACAGAAAATTAACATTAAATCCTTACAGGAAAAACGTGAGTTGACCTTTACGTTTCCCCTTCCGGAAGTACAATCGCACTATCGCACTAAACCAAGCGCGTACTTTCAATCTTTACTCGGCCACGAAGGCGAAGGTAGTATTTTAGCGCTACTAAAAGAAAAAGGCTGGGCTGATGAACTCAGCGCCTCAACCGGCTTTAGCAATAATGCCCAAGAATCCAGCCTCTATCTTGGTGTTAATCTCACTCATGCAGGGCTACAACATGTCGATGATATTACCGACATTGTTTTCCAATACATCCGGCTTTTGCAACAAACCGAGCTACAACAATGGCTATATGAAGAACAAAAGCAACAGGCGCAATTAACGTTCCGCTACCAAGAAAAACGCGACGCCAGCAAAACCGTGACTGATCTTGCTCGTAATCTACACTATTACGCACCACAAGATGTGCTGCGCGGCGCTTACCTGATGGAATACAGCCAGCCAGAACTGACGCAATCTTTATTACAATTATTAACCCCAGAGCGCGTGCTTATCGCCCTGAATAGTCAAGATGTCAGCACCCATCAGACAGAAAAAAACTATCATGTTGATTATGCGATAGATCCGATTACACCCGAACTAAGAGCGCGCTGGTCAAGTTCAGCCATCAACCCCGCCTTAAAGCTTCCTGCGCCCAACCCATTTATGCCAGATCAACTGGAGCTGAAAAAAGCCGCGATAGCAGCAGCGCATCCGCAATTAATTCCACAAAGCTATGATATGCAAGTTTGGCATCAATTAGATACCAGCTTTAATGTGCCACGCAGCAATCTTTTTCTAGCTCTACACTCGCCTATCGCCAACAAGTCCCCGCGCGATGCGCTTTTAAGCTCATTACTTGCATCAACCCTGACTAAACAACTCAATAGTTATGCCTACCCAGCGAGCTTAGCGGGATTACAATATTCTATTTACGCTACCGAACGTGGCTTAAGTATTGCTTTATCAGGTTATGATCAAAAACAACCCGCACTCCTTGAACGTATTATTGATGCGCTAAAAAACCCTGAAATAACTGAAAACCATTTCACCATTTTAAAAAACCGTCTCCAACAAGGCTTAAGCAATGCCCAAAAACAGCAACCTTTCCAACAAATTCTTGCCGATATTAAGCGCCTATTAGTAGAAAATCGTTGGACCGATGAACAAAAATTAGTCGCGCTAAACACCATCACGGAACAGGATTTACAAGAATTTTCCGCACTGTTTTTACAGCAATTACAACCAACGCTATTAATCCAAGGCAATACGACTGCGCAAGAAGCTCAGCAAATTGCTGATTTTATTAACACCCAACTGGCATTATCAACAAAAGCGATTCAAGTGCCTGCGACCCAAGTAATTCAACTCAAAGAAAACAATTTAAATGCACATCAATTAACCATAGACAATCAAGATGCGGCTTTAGCGCTGTATTTCCAAGCACCTGATAAATCAGTAGATGCACAAGCAAAAATGCAATTATTAGGACAAATCGTTTCCTCAGCTTTTTTTGCCGATTTACGCACACGCCAACAATTAGGTTATAACCTTGGCGCTGCCGCATTACCGATGAAAGAGGTGCCGGGGCTGATTTTTATTCTCCAATCGCCTGTTATTTCTGCGCCTGAAATTGAAAGCCGCGTTAGAACCTTTATTACGGCGTTTCTACAAGACCTAGAAAACCTACCCACAGAAGAGCTAGAAAAGTATAAAACGGGATTAATCACCCATTTACTAGAAAAAGATAAAAACTTACAGAAACGCAGCTATAGAAACTGGCTAGAAATTGATCGTGAAAACTACGCTTTTGACACGCAACAACGCATTGCCGCAGCCGTTAAAACAATTGATAAGGCCAGCTTAATTAATGCTTATAAAAACTGGTTGATTGATAATCCTCGTCAATTCCGCAGTTATGCCCTAGGTACGAAATTTATTAAGGAAGATTTTTCTGATGTACAACCTATTACCGATAATGATTTATTTAAGCGTGAGCATGATAAGCTGTAGATAACCAAACAATTAGCGCTCCCACGCAGTTGCGTGGGAGCGCTAAAAAGTCAACATTGATACAAGCTCTTAAGCCGGATGCCTAGGCTGGAATAGCGTAGCATTTTCCAGCATATTGTTTGCCACTGATGTGCTGATTTTTACCGATAGTGGAAAAACGCTAACGAGGCCGTGGAATCATTACTCCAAAAACTATACTCACATTATTGTAATCGCTTGATTATTGATTCTTTAGCTCGTTTTTTTCAAAAATTCAAAAGCATAATACCGAAACAAATTCATCTACACCCAATGAAAAAAATTAGCGATACACCAATGAGGTAGATCAAGGGTGAAATCATTGGTTTATTTTTAGAGTAAAAAGATCTATTTTACTCTGACAGTAAACCATCCAGACCACTCAAGTATTTTGCAAATTGAATTAAAGCCCAGCCTCGTAAAGCAATTTCAGCACTCAAACAAAAAGATAAAAACGCCACAGCAGGCTCTGCCGGCCACTGTCCCCAGATAATCAGCCCTAACACTAAAGAAACAGCACCGCCAATCAGAGTGGACTGAGCATTGATAAATGCCCCCGCATAAGCACTAATTAGTCTGAACAAGCCTTTTACCATTAAAAAAACAGCGATCAGAATACTTAATCGATTGACGCTATAACCAAGACTAAAGACCATAACCAGAGCAACCACAGTATCCAGAATAGCAAACTGTAGATTAATTAAAAAACGGGGAGTGTTTCTTGAAATATAAGCATCAAACGCCTCAATAACGCCTGTCATCAACAAGACAAAAGCAGCAACAGGCAGCCAGCCGTTCTGAGTAGATAAAATACCCACATTCGGCGAAACAATAGATCCCAGAGAAATCAAGCTGCCGATGACCAGCATAATATAGCCACGCAAATAAATAAGCCTTTTTTGCGGCAAAAATTGGGAAAATTCTGCCTTTTGTTGTTCTAACTTCATAAGGTAAGTCTCCTAAAGAGTCTTTTTTAAAAAGAAACATGATTATAATATGACAAAAATTAGTCAAGCAACTTAGTCCACCTTTAGAACTAGATGCTTAGCATTAGAGGACTAAAGCCACGCCCTATAACTTTTAATAAGCTCCACTTTTAGTGGGTAATCTGAATTTTGATGCCTAACGTGTGTCCCGCCTTAAAATGGAAGCCTAAGCTTTATAAGCTAATTGATGAAACGCAATTCCAGTTCAAAACGCTTGCGCTCATGGTGTTAGGCATTATCAAAGGCTCACACGACTCGATAAAAACCGGCCTCCTGTATGACTTTAATCTTCTTCGTTCGATTCCTCGTCAAAGAAATCTTGTTCATCTTCAGTGTTTTGGGTGCCCTCGAGCAAGACTCTTAAATATTTAAACAATAATCGCGCGGATTTAACTGGCTTCTCTAGGCTAATTTCTTTTTTTGCATTACGAATTAATTGCCGTAATTGCTGAGCATCGGCACCAGGATATTTATCCAATAATTCAGTTAACGCCTGTTTATCATCAGATAATAAACGCTCACGCCAGTGCTCCAACTGGTGCAATTCACGAGTCGCGTGGGCACTTTTTGCTTTAATTTTAGCAAGCGCTTCTTGAATGGGAGCAATATCAACTTTACGCATTAACCCTGTAATAAACTTTAACTGTCGTTTACGCGCGGCTTTAAAAGGCATTTTAGCGGCTGCGGAAATAGCAACAGCTATCTCGTCGGGAAGGTTTAATTTTTCTATCTGCGCAGGTGCCAACTGAGTGATTTCCTCACACATATCATGGATAACAGCAATATCACGCTTTAGTTGTGTTTTATTAGGTCTAATTGCCCAAGTTTGCTCTTCAAATTCATCTTCTTCGCTATATCCTTCATGCCCCTCATACCCTTGAAACTCCTCATATTCTTCATCTGTAAAATCAGTCATATCAAACCATCATAATTAAAAAAATAACAAATAACACCACCCCTATAATAGGGATTAACGCGCCTAGCCAATCAGTAGGGCCATCTTTTTTTTGTTGCAGCGAAGCTTTAATACCCGGCCGCATCCAAAAAATCAAACCCAATGCCATGATTCCAAGAAAAACATTTTCCCATACAGACAACTCCATCACTACCTCTCTTGTTAATACCTAAGTATTCACACCAAAGAATAAGCACAAAATAACGTCGGCAACTTATTTTTCTGTGGGAATATAGACGGCTTGTCTGTGAAAGGCAGACAAGCCGTCTATATTCCCAAGATAAAGGCATTATTTCATGCGTATCGCTAACTTTAAATTCTCCGCTTGTGCATTCACGCCGACTTCAACTCTGTCCTTATTACTACCTCATCTAAAACCAAGCTGATCGACACAGCATTCCTCCGTAAATTAGGTATAAGTGAAAGGTTATTGCCAATAAACTTGTACCAATCAGTCTTGCAATCTACACATCATAAGCATAACATTCCCTTAACACGGCAGAGCAACGCCGAGACGAGCGAAAGCTTGCATACGTAGCTATACGCTCTATTTTCCTCGCCGTAAGGCAAGACTATTTCCCGATAAATACAAGGAATTAATCATGACTACCATA
>JAIPFI010000144.1 GCA_021736705.1 Methylococcaceae bacterium
AACACCCTGTCTTAGTTTCTGGCACGGTCGGTGTGGGTACAAAATTAAAATTAGCCATTGATTTAAACCGTCACGACACCGTCGGCATCGACCTCGTTGGCATGTGTGTTAACGACATTATCGTTCAAGGTGCAGAGTCCTTATTTTTCCTAGATTATTTTGCGACCGGCAAACTTGATGTCGATACTGCAACCTCAGTTATAGAAGGTATAGGCAAAGGCTGCGAACTTGCTGGTGCCGCTTTAGTCGGCGGTGAAACAGCAGAAATGCCTGGCATGTATGCCGACGGTGAATATGACTTAGCGGGTTTTTGTGTCGGTATCGTAGAAAAAGACTCTATTATTGATGGCAGCAAAATCGCTACAGGCAATAAATTAATCGGTATCGCCTCTTCAGGCCCTCATTCCAATGGCTACTCATTAATTCGTAAAATTATTGAGCATAGCAAAACCTCTTTATCAGAAAAACTTGGCGACAAAGCATTAGCTGACCATCTGCTTGAGCCTACACGCATTTATGTAAAGCCTCTACTACAACTGATTGCGACCGTGCCGGTGCATGCCATGGCGCATATCACGGGTGGCGGTATTACTGAAAATGTGCCACGCGTATTACCAGAAAACCTAAGCGCCAGCATCAACCTTAATGCGTGGGCAATGCCGGCTATTTTTCAATGGCTACAAGAGCAAGGTAATGTCACGCAAGAAAATATGCTAACTACCTTTAACTGCGGCATTGGCATGATTGTCTGCGTTGCCGCAGAAAATGAAGCAATAGCCCTAGCCACACTCAACGACTTAGGCGAACACGCTTTCTCTATTGGTGAAATCGTTAGCACCCCAGGCAGCAATAAAGTCATCTACGCAACCGACTAACTTTCTTTTATGTGACTCTTTATCAAAATAAAGAACCGCCTAAAAATAAAACCTCAGAAAGTGCAAAAAATGCCCGTGCTTTTTGAGGTGTTTTCAACCCCCTAGCATTAACTCTCGCACCTCGCTATGAAACAAAAAATCCGCGATTTTATTTTTGATGAACTTATTTTTGTCGCTGAACCTGATAAATTTTCTGATGATGACGACCTCTTAGAAGCCGGCTTAGACAGTATGGGCATTATGCGTTTGATTATGTATATAGAAGAGCAGTTCGGCGTCACCCTGCCCGACTCAGAAATTGATCCCGATAACGTCAACTCATTCAATGCGCTTGAACAATGGATATTGCAGCATAAAGCATGACAACAGCTAACACAGACATCATCCAAATACTCAACCCATCCGATTGCTTTACCTTAGCAATGGATGAAGAAATACGCCAAGAGCAAATGCCTGGCAGTCTTTGTGGGTTTGCGTTAGAACTCTCAGACACACTTGATATTGAAACACTAGAACAGCGCATCACTGAATTTGGTGAGCGCTTCCCGCTGGCTTTTGCCAGTTTACAACAACGTGGCAAACGGTATTTTTGGTGTACACGCAAACAAAAACACCCGCTTTTTTATCAGCATTCTAATGCCAATAAGGTAGATGAAGCCGCATTCCATAAAGAAACGGTGCTTAAACTACTAAATCACAAACAAGACCGCGAAACGATTCCGCCGCTAGAATTTCACCTTATTAGTAGCACTACAAAAACAACCTTTTTAATGCGCTGGATTCACCCTTTCTGCGATGCACGCGGGGCTGATTTAATTTTAAAATACCTATGCACAGAATCTTTAGAGGCTCGAAATCGCTTTGATTACCCTAAACTTGAGCCTTTAGTTAATACCCAATTAGCCAAATACAAATGGTGGCAAAAAGTGGGCCTGTTTTTTAAAGCTAAACGCTATATTTCAAAACTAGACAAATTACAAAGCATTATCCATGCGGATACCAGCCTAGCGCCCAAACAATTAAATTTTAATACCTACACACTTAGCCCAGAACAAACCCAAGCCATTAACACTCTCGCCCGTCAACAAGTCGGCTTAACAGGCACGAGCTTATATTATGTCGGTTGTTTTATGCGTGCCTTGCACAAGATGAACCCCGAACAAACAGGTGAAGCCTATTGCACACCTTACGCCTTTAATTTACGTAAAAATAAAGCGCTAAGCCCCTTACTAAGTAACCATGTTGCCCCCTTATTTGCCCAAGCACCCAAAGCGTTACTAGATGATAAGGCCGCGCTATTTACGCATTTAAAAGAGCAAAATAAGCAGGCTATCCGCGAAAAACTGGATTATGCCTTTCTACCCGTGATGTGGGCAGCTAGTTGGTTATCATTAGAACAGCACGGCGAAAAATTACGTAAATCAATGCGCACCGGCACCGAGCGCAGTTCTTTTTGGTTTTCTGATATAGGCCATGTCGATTTATCCAACAGTGCTTTTTTTGGTAGTGACATTACAAAAATATATCACCTTTGCCAAATTTCCAGCCCACCCGCCCTCGCCTTTTTAAGCTGCCAATTTAATAAGCAACTGACCTTTAGCTATAATTTTATCGAACCTTTATTTAGCCAAGAATGGATAGAGTGTTTGCATAAAAATATGCTGGAAGAATTGTTGACTCCGTAGGGCAGATGCTAATGCTGGGTTACGTTATTTCGCTACGCTCAATAAGCTAACCCAGCCTACGAGCTTTAAAGCGTCAGAATCAAACACAGAAACTTACTTATTTATGAAGCCCGTAGGCTGGGTTAGATTTTCTAAGCGGAGCGCAGAAAACGTAACCCAGCATATCCACAACATTCTGAGTTACGCGGTGGAGCTGCTACCCCAGCCTACGAGCTATCTGATAGCCATTAAAATACAGGAAAAATGTGAGAACTTACATTCGGGCTAAATTAACAGGAGGGGTCTATTTTTTTACCGTTAATTTAGCTGAACGTCACAATAATGATTTATTGATCTCTAACATTGAATTGTTGCGTGAAGCTTTTCGCCTGACTAAACAGCAGCGTCCTTTTATTATTGAAGCCTGCGTTATTTTACCCGAACACTTACATTGTATTTGGCGATTACCTGAAGGTGATCATGATTTTTCAACCCGCTGGCGCTTAATTAAAACGCACTTTTCAAAAAATATCGCTTTGCATGAGCGTATTTCTAACAGCCGCAAACGGAAAAAAGAACGCGGCATTTGGCAGCGCCGTTTCTGGGAACATTTAATCAAAGATGAAGAAGATTATAAAAACCATCTTGATTATATACATTACAATCCTGTTAAACACGGCTATGTTCAGCGGGCAATAGATTGGCGATACTCATCGTTTGATCTTTGGCTTAAACGAGAGGTGTATACCAGCGATTGGGCAACTAAGCGAGATATGGATTTGGGTTGAAATGCTGGGTTACGTTATTTCGCTGCGCTCAATAAGCTAACCCAGCCTACGCGCTAAAGCTATTGCACTCCTGACTTCTGTTTTCAAAATTTCTGTCTCACCATTCACCCATTCCGACAGCCAGCTCATCAGATTCCCCCGCAATGCATTGATATAGACTGATTGCGAAGCCAAGTAACGCTATAATACGCCGCTGAACAAACACGCAAGCCATAACCCAGCATTTGGCTAAACGTATTAACATAGCGGCGTAAGTTGACTTACATCTTTTCGTAACCCAACGCACTGTACTACACAATAAATAATCCAGAAGAAGAGCATTACAGATGACTTTACAGTACACCAACCGAGTAGGAAAAACATATTATTTAAGCGGGGGTAAAACCAAATCAGGAAAGCCTCAATATTATTTTTCATTAAAGCCAAAAGATAACGCAGTTGATACGGTACCGGAGGGTTATGAAATATATGAGCATCCAGAAAATGCTCAGGTATTTATGCGCAAAATACGCCCTCGCCTTATTAGCGAAGTAGAGGAACAATTTGTTAAGAATCAAGTAAAAGCTTTGCAACGAACAAGGCGTTATCGGGTAGATTGTAAAGATAAATACATAACCATTTATGAATCCAATATGGAACCTGAAAATCTAAACAATATATTAGGTAATTTACTCGGCATGATGCCCACTCGAGAAGGAGTCGATACTAAGGGAGCAATGGATTTTTTAATGTCTGCCACAGACCAGGATTATACAGCGATGCTTAGATTCTTCCTGGAGGATAAAGAAAAGCGAATATTCTCGGTTGAACGTTTTTGTTTTCGTGGTCGTACTAATAAATGGATTCATTTAGCGCAATCTGAAGATTTTAAAGCTCTGGTCAGCCAGTATGTCAACAGACTCGGTACTGATGAATTCTTTGAATCGCCTTATTAACTGACACTGATCGTCATCGTTTTTTTAAACCCAATAAGCCAACAAATTTATCCTCATTTTATCTATGCACGTTCTCCTATATAACGAACTCAATCCTAAATCGATCCCTGGTCTTTCTAAGCTCATTAAATTCCTAGAAAGCGATGACTTTCACTCGGCTGATGTTAAAAAAGTCGGGGATAATTTATATCGCGCCAAACTTAATCGCAATGATCGAATTCTGTTTTCTATCTATCAACACCTAGGCAAACCCTATGCCTTGATTCTGGAATATATTAAAAATCATGAATATGAAAAATCCCGATTTTTAAACCAAAATATCAGTTTTGATGAAAATAAAATTCCCACGATTAAAACGCCTGATGAGCTAAAAGCTGAGGCTCTTGTTTATGTAAACCCAAGCCATCAAAGCTTTAATCTATTGGATAAAATTGTTTCATTTGATGACAGTCAGCAATCGGTTTATGCACTACAGCCGCCGTTGGTTATCATTGGTTCAGCGGGCAGTGGTAAAACGGCTCTGACTTTAGAAAAAATGAAGCATGCCATGGGTGATGTTTTATATGTCACACAATCCGCCTATCTGGTCAAAAATTCGCGGGATTTATACTATGCCCATAACTACGAAAATGAAGATCAGCAAGTTGATTTCCTATCGTTCCAAGAGTTTTTAGAAAGCATCCATGTTCCTGAAGGCAAGCCTGTTACTTTCCAGCGCTTTCAGCAATGGTTCAGTCGTTATCAACAAGGCAAGCAGCTCAACGATGCGCACAAATTATTTGAAGAATTTCGTGGCGTCATCACCGGCCCGGCAACCGATAAAAGCTGGCTCAGCCGAGAAGATTATTTAGCTTTAGGTATAAAAGAAACTATTTTTTTACAAGAAGAGCGCGATGCGGTTTACAGTATTTTTGAAAAATATCTTGGTTTTTTACAAGAAAATCAACTCTACGACAGCAATATCATCAGTCACCAGTATTTAGAAAAACTGCAAGCGCGTTATGATTTTGTTATTGTTGATGAAGTACAAGATCTGACCAATATTCAGCTTTATCTGATTATTAAATCTCTGCATCAAGCGCATGACTTTATTTTGTGTGGCGATTCCAACCAAATAGTTCATCCGAACTTTTTTTCCTGGTCAAAAGTAAAAAGCCTGTTTTATAAGCAAGAAGATCTAGGCGGCGCTGAAAACCTGATTCGTATTTTAAATACTAACTATCGAAATTCACCTCAGGTAACTGAGATTGCCAATAAAATACTGAAAATCAAAAATACCCGCTTTGGCTCGATTGATAAAGAGAGTCACTATCTGGTCGAAAGCAATGGCCACACGCAAGGTGAAGTGGTCTTTCTGCAAGATAACGACCATATCAAGCAAGAACTGGATAAAAAAACCAAAGCCTCAACCCGCTTTGCGGTCATCGTAATGACCCCCGAGCAAAAACCGATGGCGCAACAGCACTTTAGTACGCCTTTAGTTTTTACCATACAAGAGGCCAAAGGGCTGGAATATGAGAATATTATTCTCTATAACTTTCTATCGCAGGAAGAGCAACGCTACCGGGAAATTAGCAAAGGTGTCACGCTAGAAGATCTGGAAAAAGACATAAAATTTTCCCGCGCTAAAGATAAAACAGATAAATCATTAGAGATTTATAAATTTTATGTTAACTCTCTCTATGTCGCCTTAACGCGCGCCATTAAAAATCTGTACTGGATAGAAAGCGCCCCTAAACAAAAATTGCTCAGCTTGTTAGGCTTGGATAATGCCCAGACTACTCTGGAAATGGCCGATAGTAATTCCAGTATGGATGATTGGCGACAAGAAGCGCATAAGCTGGAATTACAGGGAAAACAAGAACAAGCCGAACGTATTCGTGCGGAAATTCTCAAGCAAAAAACACCTGATTGGACAGTGATCACAGGTAAAAGTTTAGACGAATTAAAACAAACAGCATTTGAACAAGACAATAAAAAAGCCAAATTAGACTTGTTTGAGTACGCCTTAGTTTATGAAGATCGTAAGTTACTCAATAGCTTGATCAAAGCGAATTTCAAACCCGCACAAACGCCTGACAAGGGATTACAGTTATTACAGCAAAAACATTATGCGGCTTATAGTTTCAAAAAACCGGATGCGGCACTCAAACAAGCCAATCTCTACGGCCCCGATTTTCGTAATTTATTTAATCAAACACCGCTAATGGTTGCCGCTTGGATGGGCAATATCGACGTGATTCAAGCCTTATTTGAACAAGGCGCTAATACCGAAAAAGTCGATGAAAATGGCTTTACCGCATTACAAATAGCCCTCTCTCAAGCCAGTCGTGATCAAAGTTATGCGCGTAATAAATTAGCTGAAACCTATTTACTGTTAGAGCCGACGAGCATCAGTATTCAGGTTGATGGACGCTTAATAAAATTAGACAAACATCAAATGGAATTTTTTATGCTCAATATGATGATTGCCTTGTTTTATCGTGCACTACCCAAAAAAGTAATCCATATGGCGGGGGCTTTTTCCAGTCAGGATTTTGTTGATGCGGTTGAACATCTGCCCAATAGCGTTTTACCGGAACGACGCAAAAAGCGCGCCTATCTTTCCAGTATTCTCTCTAAAAATGAAATCAGTAAAGACGAAAAAAATAACCGAAAGCTCTTCTTTCGTATCAAGCACGGCCATTATCTCTTTAACCCAAATCTAGCGCTTAAAGTCGATGATGAATGGGTGAATATTTATGATTTATTATCCATTGATAAATTAGCCAACCAGCATAAGAAGCAAGAACAATGGTGGAAGGTTGATGTCAATCAGCGCTCAGCAGAAATTCTGGAGCATAATAAAAAATTTATTAAGACACAGATTAGCGCTATACAAAAAAAGGCTACGCATTTAAAGCGAGACAAATCACTAGAGTGACACGCTTTAGCTATTTCCGAAACAGCAATAGCTAAAGCTATTGCACTCCTGACTTCTGTTTTCAAAATTTCTGTCCCACCTTAAGTTGGTAGCTAAAAAAAGTAATACAAAAAAACAAAGCCGCTATGAATATCGTTACCCCTTTTTTTCAACAATGCACCCAAAACCCTGAAGCAACGGCATTCGTTGAGGAAGATCAATCCGTCTCTTATGCTGATGTTAAAGCACGCACTGAAAAAATAACGGCTTTCCTACAAGCCAAACAAGTACAGAATCAATGTATCGCTATCGCCCTAGATCGTGGCATTAATGCGGCGTGTGCTATTTATGGGATATTAAGTGCAGGCGCGATTTACCTGCCTTTAGATATTAAAAATCCAGCAACACGTTTAAACTTTATTAT
>JAIPFI010000145.1 GCA_021736705.1 Methylococcaceae bacterium
TTTTACGTGCTAAGTTAAAGCGTATTGATCGTTATAATGCAAGTCGTCGCCATGCGGCGCATTTGTATTCCGAGTTAATGGCTGATTTACCATTAGAAACGCCGTATGAAGATGGGGTGGGCGTGCATGTTTATCATCAATACACTTTATTGGCGGATAGACGTGATGAGATTTTAGACGCTTTACAAGCTAAACAAATTGGCTGTGCGGTTTATTATCCTGTGCCATTACATCAGCAAAATGTTTTTAAAGAGCAGTGTGCAGGCGTGAGTTTGCCAGTAACTGAGGCGATTGCAGCACGTTGCTTGTCATTGCCTATTTGCTCAGAACTGAGTGATGAAACGGTTAAAGAAATTGTTGCGGTCATTCGTAGCGTGTTTGAAAAATAAATATTGTGTTGCTTATAGGATAGATTTTTTATAACTAAAAAATCTATCCTAGCATTTTTTTGTGCGCAAAATGTTGGGTTACATTACCGCGCTTCGTTTGATAGTCTAACCCTTGTACGGTACAAATTTGATGAATAAACCCCTTGTTTACGCTTTAGATTTTGATGGTGTGATCTGTGATAGTGCAGTAGAAACAGCACTTACAGGCTGGAAAGTTGCAACCCAAGTCTGGCTTGATATGGCGGAAACTACTCCAAGTGATGCGCATATTAAGCAGTTTCATGCCTTGCGTCCCTATTTGGAAACGGGTTATGAAGCTGTTATTTTTATGCGTTTATTACAGCAAGGTGAGACTGTTGAGTATATTCAGGCGAATGCTCAGCAGATTTTTACGCAATTTTCCTCTGAAGTCCCATTATTAAAGCGCTTGTTTGGGCAAACGCGAGATCAATGGATACAGAGCGAACAAGAAGAATGGATTGCTATGAATCCCTTGTTTCCTGGTGTTGCCGAAAAATTACGTCAATTAAATGGCCGTGCTTGGTATATCGTTACAACTAAGCAAGAACGCTTTGTTGAGAAAATTTTAGAAGCAAATCAAGTTGAATTGCCTATGGATATTTATGGTTTAGATCGCCGTATGAGTAAACCAGCGGTACTGGATGAATTAATGTATATGCATCCTAAGGAAAAGATTTGTTTAATTGAAGATCGTTTGCCCACCCTGTTAAAAGTGCAAAGTAATGAAGACTTAAGTGAAGTTGAATTGCAGTTCGTTGACTGGGGGTATAACACCGAACAAGATCGAGAAAAGGCGAGGGCTGCTGGAATTCCAGTCATTGCTTTGTCTGAGTTTTTAGCATAATCAATTAGCAAGCACTTAATCCATGGCATAATAGCCGCTTAATTAAACGCTGGAGATACCTCATGACGGAACAAGCCTATACAGAAGCTGAAGTTGAAACTCGATTAAAAGTGGAATTGCCGCATTGGTATTACGAAAACGGTTGGATTAGACGTAAGATTAAAACCAGCGGCTGGAAAGCGAGCCTCATGGTGGTTAATACCGTGGGGCATTTAGCTGAAAAAGCCTGGCATCATCCAGATTTAACCGTGTCGTATGCGTTTGTGATTGTTAAACTTATTACCCATTCAGCAAAAGGTATTACCGAAAAAGATTTTGCTTTGGCGAAAAAAATTGAAGAAGTCGTCATGTGGGATGCCGCCGAAACATCACAAGGTGTTTTTGAAGGTACGCCCGATGACCCGCGTTTTAAATATATTAAAAAAGATAACTGAGAGGAATAGCGAGTGACTGAAATAACTGAAGTACCCAGTCCTTTTTGCGGTATTGGCACCGATGACCTGACGATTCAGGTTGATGGTTTGACTGTGCAAGTGAGTGATAATGGTTGTGCAGTGAATACGCCAGCTTTTGAGCAGGCGATTACCGATACAAGTGCGCGTGTGGATGGGCTAGAGGTTAGTTTGGATGTTGCTGTTGCTAAAGCTGCGGAATTACTCCGTGCGAGCAATCAGCCCGTTATCGGTGGTTGTGCGACTGATGTTAATGGAATGCGTGGCGTCATGGCGGTGGCTGATAAAGCAGGCGCTGTAGTTGATAATATGAATTTCACCGCTGCCCGTCGTAATTTCTTAGCTTTGCAAGATACCGGTTGGATGAATACCACTTTAGCGGAAATTAAAAACCGTTGTGATTATTTATTAGTCGTTGGGGTTGATTTGGAAGGCTTTGCACCGCGCTTTTTTGAACGTTATTTATGGAATAAAGAGTCCATGTTTTTGGACAATACCAGTGCGCGCGAAGTGGTTTATTTAGGTAAAGCACCTTCGGGTGATGCTTCGACTTCACCGGCAGGTGCTAAAGCAAAAGTACTGGCCTGTGCTGATGCTGATTTACCTGAAGTGATGGCGGTATTACGTGCTTTAGTGAAAAATAAAAAGATTGTTGCTGAATCGGTTTGTGGTATAGCTGTTAGTGATTTGCAGGCTGTCGCAGAGCAATTAAAAATGGCTAAATACGGCGTAGTGACATGGGCGGCAGGGGCTTTAAATTTTGACCAAGCAGAGTTGACGGTGCAAATGCTGTCGGAAATGGTCAAAGATATTAATACCATGAATACGCGCTGTTCGGGTTTTCCGTTGGGCGGTAAAGAAGGAGACCAAACTGCAAATCAAGTCTGTGGCTGGACTTCGGCTTTTCCCGCCAGAACACGTTTTTCCAGTGGCTTTCCTGAATATGACCCTTTCCTTTACGATACTAATGCAATGCTAGCCAATGGTGAAGCAGATGTTTTGGTCTGGGTACAAGCCTTTAATAGTGGCTCTGTACCACCTGCCACAGACTTGCCTATGATTGTCGTCGCTCGTTCAGGCATGACTTTTTCTAAAGAGCCTGATGTCTTTATTCCTGTCGGAACACCAGGCATAGATCATGCAGGCCATGCTTATCGATTAGATAATGTGGTCGCTATTCGTCTTAAAAAATTACGTGATTCAGGCTTGCCTAGTACGGCAGATGTTTTGAATGCAATTGAACACGCTTTGTAGGAAAGAATAATCATGTTGATAAAATTAACCGGTGGTACCGTTTATGATCCTGCCAGTGGTATTGATGGCCAGGTGCAAACCCTTTATGTTCAGGATGGGCGTTTTGTAAAACAGCCTGCCGCTGATGTCAAAATTGATAAAGAGTACGATTTAAAAGGCAAGGTGGTGATGTCGGGCGCGATTGATATGCATACGCATATCGGTGGTGGTAAAGGCAATATTGCGCGCATGTTAATTCCTGAAGATCATCGTAAAGATCCGGTCTATCGTTCTGATATTACCCGTTCAGGTTGTGGTCATGCGATGCCTAGCACTTTTACAACGGGTTATCGTTATGCAGAAATGGGTTATACCGCAGGTTTTGAACCTGCTGTATTGCCAATTAATGCCCGTCAAGCGCATATGGAAATGGGTGATATTCCGATTTTGGATAAAGGCGGTTATGTCATGCTCGGCAGTGATGATTATTTACTGCGTATGCTCACCGCTAAAAAAGATCAAAAAGCCATTAACGATTATGTCGCATGGACGATGAATGCGGCCAAAGCTATTGGTGTAAAAGTAGTAAACCCCGGTGGTATTAATGCCTTTAAATTTAACCAGCGCAAATTAGAATTAGACGAACAAAATGCGCATTATGGCGTTAGTCCGCGTGAGATTTTAAAGGTTTTGGCTACCGCAGTGAAAGAGCTTGGTGTTAAACACCCTTTACATGTACATGGTTGTAACTTAGGCGTGCCGGGTAATGTTGAAACCACTTTGGATACTATTCAAGGTGTCGGTGGTTTGCCCATGCATTTAACGCATATTCAATTTCATAGCTATGGCACTGAAGGCGATTTTAAATTTTCGTCAGGTGGTGCAGCGATTGCTGAAGCGATTAATAAAAATAAAAATATCACCGCAGATGTTGGTCAGATTTTATTTGGTCAGACGATTACTGCGTCGGGCGATAATATGCGTCAACACGCGAATCATGGCTTTGCCAACCCGAATAAATGGGTGTGCATGGATATTGAATGTGATGCAGGCTGTGGTGTGGTGCCATTTAAATACCGTGATCAAAACTTTGTTAATGCCTTGCAATGGGCGATTGGCTTAGAGATTTTCTTATTAGTTGATGATCCGTGGCGGGTATTTTTAACCACTGATCATCCCAATGGCGCACCGTTTACCACTTATCCGCATTTAATTCGTTTATTAATGGATAAAAGTTTCCGTAACGATATGTTAGCGACCATTCATCCTGAAGCGCAAAAAATGACCACTTTGGCTTCGATTGATCGTGAATACAGCTTGCAAGAAATTGCTATTCTGACTCGGGCAGGCGCGGCTAAACTAATCGGCTTAGATGACCGTGGTAGTTTGGGTGAGGGGGCGTGGGCTGATATTACGGTTTATACGGATAATGCTGACCGTGAAAAGATGTTTGAAAAACCGGATTACGTTTTCAAAGACGGTGAGTTAGTGGTTGTTGACGGCAAAGTTGTGCACACTAAATGGGGTACGACGCATATTGTTCGTCCTGACTGGGATATTTCTGTCGAGCAAGATTTGCAAAAATATTTTGATCGCTTTATGACGATGAAAGTAGGCAATTTTAAAATCAGCGATGATGAGATTACTGAGGATGGTCGTGGTAGTTTGACTACGCATACTTTGAATGGTGTGGCGTGAGTGCTTTAGCGTTTGATACTCATGCGTTTGTACAGCGATTGCATGCGGTAGGCTTTTCTCAGGAACAAGCTGAAGTTGTCACACAGTTACAGCAAGAAGCGGTAACGGCAACTTTAGAGCAAGTGCATAATGCCGAGCTTGTAACGAAACGAGATTTGAGAGAAACGGAGTTAACCTTAAAACGGGATTTAAGCGAGTTCGAATTAAGTTTAAAGCACGACTTGAGAGAAACTGAGTTAAAACTTGAGCTAAAAATAGCGGAAACAAAGTCTGAGTTAATACGTTGGATTGTCGGTGCTGGTTTTTTACAAACCGCTTTAATTACCGCCTTACTACTTAAAATGAGTTCTGGATTATGATTATTAATGGTGTAAGCATTGATGCAACGTTTGCTGAAGCGTTTCCAATGAAAGCAACACGCGCGATTATTACCGCGCAAAATGAAAAATGGGCAATGATTTCTGCGCAAGCGATGACCGGATTTGCTACTTCAGTGATTGCCTGTGGTTGTGAGGCAGGGATTGAACGGGTTCTTGATCCTTCTGAAACGCCAGATGGCCGCCCTGGTGTGGCGATTCTTATTTTTGCCATGGGTGGCAAAGGTTTAGCGAAACAATTAGAGACGCGTGCGGGTCAATGTGTCTTGACCTCGCCTACCTCGGCTTTATTTGCAGGAATTGATGAGGGCGAGCAAATTCCTTTAGGTAAAAATTTACGTTATTTTGGCGATGGCTTCCAAACCTCGAAAAAAATTGATGGTAAACGTTATTGGCGTGTGCCGGTGATGGATGGTGAGTTTTTGACCGAAGCGACCACGGGCAGAGTTGATGCGGTCGGTGGTGGTAACTTTTTAGTTTTAGCGCAGTCGCAACATCAAGCTTTAGCTGCTTGTGAAGCGGCGATCATCGAAATGAAAAAAATGCCTAATGTCATTATGCCTTTTCCAGGGGGCGTAGTGCGTTCAGGATCTAAAGTCGGTTCTAAATATCCAGCTTTGGGCGCTTCAACCAATGATGCGTTTTGTCCTACATTGAAAGGGATTACTAAAACGGATCTTTCTCCTGAAATTGAATCGGTCATGGAAATCGTGATTGACGGCTTGAGTAAAGAAGATATTGATAATGCCATGCGCGTAGGTATTCAAGCCGCCTGTGATTTAGGTGCTGCTAATGGCATTAAACGCATTAGCGCAGGAAATTACGGAGGTAAATTAGGGCCGTTCCATTTTCATTTACAGGAGATTATGGCATGAGTGCTCTAACTTTTACGGTCAAACAAGAAACAGCACAACGCGTGGATATGTCGCCTTTATCATGTCAGTTATTAAAAGACTTAAGTATCGCCGAGATTGCCGCCATTGAATTACAAAATGGTAAACGCAAGCTGCGTGTCGATGAATTGTTTGAGATTGCTGGTACAGATACGCAACAGATTGTTATCAAAAACAGCTTTGCGAAATTAGATTTTATCGCCAAAGACTTGCAAGACGGCACAGTCACCGTTGAAGGTGAAGCGGGTGCTTATTTGGCCATGGGCATGAAATCAGGTTCGGTCACGGTTAATGGTAATACGGGTTTATATGCGGCCTGTGAAATGAAAAACGGTTTATTAACTATTAATGGCAATGCGGGTGATTTTTTAGGCGGGGCTTTGCCTGGAAATAAACAAGGCATGAAAGGTGGTACGATTATTGTTAAAGGCAATGTTGGCCAACGCGCAGGTGATCATATGCGTCGTGGTACGATGTTAATTGAAGGCAATGCGGGTGATTATTGTGGCTCACGTATGATTGCAGGGACAATTGCGGTGATGGGTTCAACGGGGCGTTTCTTAGGTTATGCTATGCAACGCGGTACTTTATTGTTATGGCAACAACCCACTTTATCGGCAACGTTTAATGACTGTGGTTCGCATACCTTGGCCTTTTTACCAATTTTGTTTAAATCCTTTGCTAAATTAGATTCTAAGTTTGCCGATGCTGCGCAAGCCTTTGATCGGGTACAGCGTTTTGGGGGCGATATGGCTGAAAAAGGTCGTGCAGAAGTGTTAGTTAAGCTGTAATTTCATTTTTTCAGTCGATTACTTTAGGTTTTAATACATTGGCAACAGAAGTTAGCAATTTAGTACAAACGCGTATTCCAACCAAACATGGCGAGTTTGTCTTGCATTATTTTAGTAATACTTTAGATGATAAAGAGCATGTTGCCTTTGTGTTTGGGAATGTTACGCAACAATCGGCGGTGCCTGTGCGCATTCATTCCGAATGCTTTACTGGCGATGTATTTGGTTCTCGGCGCTGTGATTGTGGTGAACAATTAGATAAAGCTTTGCAATTAATCAGTGAATATGGCTCGGGTGTATTGATTTATTTGCGTCAAGAAGGGCGTGGTATAGGTTTGTTGAAAAAATTACAAGCCTATAATTTGCAAGATCAGGGTATGGATACCGTCGATGCAAATATCCACTTGGGTCATTTAGCAGATGAGCGTGAATACACGATTGCTGCTTTGATATTGGCAAATCTGAGTGTGCAATCTATTCAATTAATCACTAATAACCCCAATAAAATAGAGCAGTTAAAAGCTTTGGGTGTTAATGTTGAAGGGCATATTGCGATACAGATAGAATCCAATTGTGATAATCAGGCTTATTTGCAAACGAAAGCAGATAAGATGGCTCACTTTTTGGATAAAGTGAAAAAATAGTTTTATGTCTTGTGGTAATTATTACGTTATCGCTAAGTATTTTTTAGTGCTTGGTTGATGATTTTCAGAACGGAACTCCACAAGGTATAATGATCAATTTACTATCACGCTTGGTGATAGTGAGTAATAAACAGTAGAAACCTAAGCAGTCTATGGCGCAGAAATTATTTGTTTTGACAACAGGTTGTCAAATGAACGAGTACGATTCGGATAAAATGGCCGAC
>JAIPFI010000146.1 GCA_021736705.1 Methylococcaceae bacterium
TGATCAGCATTGCGCTGATCAGGGCTTTCTTTTGTTTAAAATTCGGTCAAAGAGATAATTTAGTTATGGAGTGGGGCTATTTATGCTGAAAATTCATCTTTAGTTGATTGGTTGTATGATTTATTGAGTGTGTTATATGGCTTATTAAATGTGTTATATGACTTATTAAATATATGGATGCGATGCCAAGAGAGGCGTCTATTTTAAGGCGGGACACAGGTTAGGCATCAAAATTCAGATTGCCCATTTAAAGCGAAACCTATTAAAAGTTGTAGGGCGTGGCTTCAGCCCGCCTTTAGGACTCTACAAGTATAACTGTTTAAGTGGAAAGCTCCCCAGAGATGAATCGCTTAGGAATGCCTTATGCGCTAAAAGTGAAGCAAAGACCGATGATCTTTATTTATCTGCTAAAGCTATAGAATGGCGTGATTATTGCATTATTGCTAAAGGGTTAAAGATTTTATCTTAGAAATTTAACAGAGATTTTTTGGAGATGATCTTGCTGGTAAGCCTTATGTTTGATGTTGTGAAAACTACAGGTGCTTAGTGCCTAAGCTGGTTATTGAGTGTAATGGTTTGAGCGCTTTAATTGAATTTTTTATTGCATCTTACTAACTAATCTGAGAATTAATTTGAGGGGATTTATATGTATTTAAGTGATGGGAGAGGCAGGCATAAGTGGCTCATGAGGTTGAGCTATGTATGCATGTTTTTTATATTTTCTAGCAGTTATGCTGCGGTTAATGATAATGGCGATCCAGTGTATACCTTTGGGTCTAATGAAGTGAACGCCTTTGATAAGCTAGTTAATCACCCTGCAATTCCGTTACTGGATGAGCAGGGCAATAACGTTATCGAAACCAAAAATCCGTACAGCCCGAAAAAGAGTTGTGCAGGTAGCGGCTGTCATGACTACGATGTGATTACTAAAGCACATCATTTTGAAATGGGGCGTGATGAAGCGGATGACAATTATGGAGCAAAACGAGGTTTGCCGAACTTGGTTTCACCGGGTTATTTTGGTGGCTATAACTGTATGGGTGGTAGTAATCCAACTATCTTGGCTAAAAAGAATAATTCTAGCCAAGAAGAGTTTGCTGATTATGGCGCAGCCGGCTTTGTGAAAAGCTGTACTTCTTGTCATACCGGTGGAGGTTACGGAGAATATGACCGTGATGGTATTCGTTATGATCAGAAAAATGTCGCTGATATTAAGAAGTATGATGGTGACTATTACGAGCCTCATGTGATGAATGGTGAAAAGCATTTAATGCTCTGGGACTGGAAAAAAAGCGGTGTAGTTGAGGCTGACTGTATGGTTTGTCATGCCGAGATGTCAACACTTAAAATGCCTGAAGACAGTGGATTGACTAAAGTTTTGTCGCCAGCAGGATCTCGTAGTCCGTTTATTTCAGCGGGTTTTTTCCGTGAAGCCGCTACCGGTGTAATGGAGATGGTGTTAAATAGTGACGGTAAAAATCTAGTCACAACTGCGCGGTCGGTTCAGCCTAACCCCGGTATGCATGGTGCGCCAGGTAAAGGTGAGTCTTTGCAATTTACTTTAAATGCTGAAGGTAAACCCATTTTTAACTGGAATGCGGATGCCTTTAATGCTGAAGGCCGTGCCATCATTCCAATGTTGCGTTTTCCGGGGAATGATAACTGCATGCAGTGTCATTTAACCAGTAACTCGCGTCGTGGTTTTTATGGCTTTGGTGAGTCCTCTAAAGCAACTATAGTCGAAGCTGGCGAAGATGCTAGTGATGGGGTATTGCAGGATGATTATCAAGATGATGTGCATAAAGGTAAAACCTTTACCATGGATAATGGTCAGACCCGTAATATTCAAAACTGTAATGCTTGTCATGATAAACAATATTATAAATCACCTTTAGCGGGTATTGATTTGGATGCGAATCATGACTTTATGAAAGGTAATTCGGATATGGATGTGCGTAATGATTTGGATTTTAATCCGAATGCATTATCCTGTGAATTCTGTCATATGAATGCAACTACGCCTAGTATTCCATCCGGGCATGATTCGCAATTAGCCGCGCATCGTGAGTTATGGAAAGGCAATGGCGATATGGCGGGTTATAGCGAAGATATCTTAACCAAGATCACGCAAACACATTTTGATGTTGTGTCTTGTCAGGCGTGTCATATTACCAATAAAAAATCCGGCAATAATCCTTTACAGATTTTATATCGTTACCGCGAGGCTGAAGATGGTAAGTCTAAAATGACGCCATACAATCCTAGATTACGTTATTACTGGAAAGATAAAGTATCTGGTCGGATCTTTTCTAAAGAAGAGCGCAATGGGGTTTTCGTAAAAGGCACTGATGCAGAAGGGAATGATTATGGAATTATTCAAGACCCAATAACGGGTGAAGAGGCGGGTCGCGTAGGTGGAACAACCGGCCGACATGGTTTCAGTTTCAATGATCCGGATACTTATGAAGGTTTTGTTGGCCTGAAAAAAGCCTATGACAGCTTGTTACGCAAAAAAGGTTACTCTAATCCTGACACAACAATGGTTTGGACGGAATCTAATGAGTATTTGATGTCACATAATACACGTCCATCACCAGAAGCGGTTCAATGTGAACAGTGTCATGAACGTAAGCAAAGTGGAGCATTCAGTTCATTAGTATCACCTAAGGGTATTATGGGTAAGGCTAATGTGATGAAAGTTACGACTATTCCTGATAATCGTTTGGTAGCTGAAGGTATTATTACCCTTGATTTGCCTTATATGAAATTACAGGCAAATGGTGATATTACAGAAAATGTGGACGATATTCTGTATGACACTAAAATTGACCCTTATATGACCTTGTTGAAAAATTCCAGTGCGAGTGAAATATTGGGTAAATTCAATGTTATACGTAAGAGTGATCTCATGGCAGCGGCAGGGCCTGAATTAGCAGCTAAGATGGCTACTGACTTTGTTAGTCCGAATAGCTATTTATTCCAGGTTAATAAAGGCGCGGCTAGCTTGCGTGATATGGTCGCAGCGATTGATGGTAATATTGTCAATGACATTTTATTCCCAACTTACCGCGGTATTATGGGTAAGGTAGATGGTGTTGATGCGGGTGTACAAGAACTCTTGGATGCTCGTAATTATGGAAAGTTGCGTTCTGATGTGTTCTATTTTGATGTGCAGGATAGTGCTAAAGTGTCTGTGAAGTCACTTAATAACACGCCTATGTATTTTAAGGTTGGATATAAAGGAACTAAGACGGCTATTAGTGCTATTAATGTAGTGACTGCAGATCTTGGGGTAACAACCGTTACTACGCTTCCTGCGGAAAACATTTTAATGTTGCAGCCGACAGATGATAGTGGTGAAGGGTTTGTTATTTTGAAAACGGACTCGCTAGGTTATTTTGTTGTTGCTGATAAATAAGGCACTACAAGTTACTTAGAAAAAAGTTCGCCAGGCTAATGATTCGCCTGGCGACAAAGCTGGCTTCTTTGTAGTATGGAAGCTTATTGGATTTTGTCGTCAGGCTTTGCTTGGTTTTGCTGATTAAGAGAAGGGGTGATTTTTATCACCCCTTTTTTTTTGCCTAGCGATAAGTGTTTTGAGGTATTGAGGTATATCACGTACTGGTTGTGTTATATGCCTTGTTTTTTTATCCAAAATAGACTTGTTATTAAATAAATTGCCGTTAGGCCACTATTTGTATGGGTTACTTTTATGGCATGACTTATGCTTTATAAAAAGGAGGATACAGGACATTTATATTTTTAATATGGAATTATCTGGCGTAAGCCAGAAAAATATGAAGGCGCATTGGAGGTAAATGCAAAGCACGGATTGTAAAGGAAAAAGCAGGGCATGATGCTAGTGCAGGGAGTAAGGAACTGTTTGGATAGGCAGTATAAGCAAGCAGACAAGGGAGGGTTGTTTCAAAGTAAAAGGAAAGGCTTTGGCTTTTTAGGATGATCAGGGAAATAGGAAAAGGTAGCTTAACAGGGAGATTTATTCGGGAGAAATGGATTGCGTATCTTGGTGTAATGTTGAGATATTTAATTAAGGATGATTCTAAGGGAAGAGCAGTATGGTCGTTAGTTTTAGAGGGACTTTATTTAACTTGCGGTTTTTATGTAAATGAACGGATACGGTTAATTGCTATATAGACTCTTGATATGATGGATTTATTTTGAGAGTTCTTACTCTAAAAGGGGTGCTCTGCAAAGAGCGCTCCTTTTGTTTTATTAGATAAGTGAAAAGTAATGAAAAAAATACGTGAATTAGCGCAGGAAGATGAGCTTAACGCATTGTTGGATAAAACAATGCCGTGGATGTTTGGTGCCGGTATTGCAGCGGGGCATTTGCTGACTTCATCAAGTTGTACCATTCCACAGCAAGGTCGATGTGCGGTTTGTGGTGGCTGCGTTGTAGCATTAGGCTCTTTGGTTGGCTGGGCCATGCTAAAAAAACGTCAAGGCGATGATTTTTATAATCAAAAATAAATAATCTGAGTCCTATCGTTGTAATGAAGTCGAAAGCCCTTTTTATATCTACTTGTTTATTAATGTCGGTATCTAATGTCTATGGCGCATGGAACTGGAGTGGCGCACTAAAATCCAAAGTTCAAGCGGATAATCGTTATACCCGTTATGTTAATAATGCACAGGTATTTGGTGAAGTTTGGGGTAACTTTGAGGCTTTCGATAATGATGGTTGGCGCACGGCTATAGATTTTGTGGCGCGTGAAGGGAGTAAATATGGTTTTCAAGGCGATATTTATCAGCTATACGCGGAAAAAAAGCTAAAAGATTGGCATAGTACAGTAAAAGCGGGGCGTTTCCAGCGCTCGGATAGCTTGGGTTTTTATAGTCTGGATGGTGCTTCTTTGCTATATGAAATGCCGGAATACGGATTATCATTTAATGCCTATGCTGGGAGGCCAACGCGGCAAGAGGATGTGCGCTCTGTTGCTGGTGATTGGTTATATGGCGCTGAGATGATGAGTCATCAGCAGATCAATTGGCATAATACTATCTTGCCTATAGATACTTGGCTGCTGCGCTTTGGCTTTCAGCAATTTCATGATGAGCATACTTCAACCAGATTAACGCTAGCGAATACTATTTCTGGCGAGTTCAAACACGATTTTTTGCATGCTTATGAATTATCCTTTATGAGTACTTTGGAGGCAGGAACCGGTGTTTTTGAAGAAGTTTTTACTAGTGTAATGTTGGATATTACTGAAGATAGTCGGGTGCGGTTTAATTATTCTTTATATGAGCCTAAAAGTTTTTATCCTACTTTTAAAGAAAAATTTTATAGTGAATATTATCAAGGGCGACAAGATTTATTCAGTTTAAACTTTGATCAGCAATTAACTGAGACCTTTAGTTATCATGTGGGTAGCAAGCGTGCAGCGCGTAAATCTGAGCATGATATAGGTTATGGTTTTGATGTGGGTGTAAAAAGTAGTTATTTTCGTGATTTAGTCGTGACTGCAGATTTTGATATGCTCGAGTTCGGGAAAAGCAGTACTTATAATATATATTTCAGTCATCAATACTCAATTAGTTCAAATTCTCTGCTTAATTTAAACTTAGCTTATTCTTGGGATACTAGCGCTTTATATGGTGAAAACAGAGGTGCAGGCACGGAATTAAAATATCGTTATAAATTATACAGTGATGTTTTTCTTGATTTGTCAGGCAGTTATATTGTTAATTCCCGATTAAATGATGAGTATCTTGTTGGTTTGCAGGTCACTTGGTATTTTGATAATTTTCAAGCAAAGGTGAGTGATTAATGCGTTGGTTTATAGCGAGCTTTTTGCTGTTTATCTCGGTTTTGGGTGTTGCCGCCGAAACAGTCGAGAAAAAAGAAAAAACCTGGTGGGAAAAACGTGATGTGCGTAGTGATATTTATTACCCTCACGAAGCGCATTATGAGGTTATGGAAGAGGAGGGCGATAGTTGCTTGCTTTGCCATGCTTTTCAGAAAAATGATGAGCATGATGAAGCCAAGCGTAAGCCTTTAAATGTGATTGCCAATGAACCGTTGATGGGCGTTTGTCATGACTGTCATGTGGATCAGAAACGCGCTCCTTGGCGTTGTGATGTTTGTCATGATGACCCTAAGAAAATTTGGCCCGCGGATCATAATTCAGGCTATATCCAGAATCACGGCGAAGATAGTAAGCAAGGTACAGCTATCTGTGAAACATGCCATTTAGACCGTAAATTTTGTACAGATTGTCATTTTAGACGGGATACATTAGGCACGGGCTATCATCCTTTGAACTATATAAATCGGCATGGTTTAGAGTCGCGCATGATGCCGGAAAATTGTAGTCAATGTCATAACAGTTTTTATTGTCAAGATTGCCATAATCAATAGCTATGTCTAAAAAATTATTCTGTGTTTTTATTGTCTTGTTCGTCTGGCTGACTATTGCTTCTCAGTCTGCATTGGCTCGTGATGTGTCATTGGCTAACAATCAAATATTATTAACGCCTACTCATGGTGGCGATGGCAGTGCATGGGGGCAAAGTAACTGTTCTAGCTGTCATGTGTTACGCAATATTCATAAAACAGTGCCTGCGATTAAAGGTATTGCCCAAGAGGTGGGCTATGCTTCCTGCACTGGCTGCCATGGACAAAATGGCACCAATGTACAGCGAGAGTGTACTGTGTGCCATAACTCAAGCCGATTACCAAAATCACCTTTGCAGCATGCAGAGAAAAATCATAACTTTACTGTGGCTAAAGACAGTCAATTGAATGATGCAAATTGTTTGGTTTGTCATGACGCCCCAGATATGGATGGCGTATTTGAGCCGGCTGTAGATTTAACCCACTATAAAACATCAGTCATTGATCTGCCTTATCGTAGTGGTACGGAATTCTGTTTGAGTTGCCATAACAAGGATCATCAGCAAGCAGGATTTGCAATGGAGCCACGATTTCTGCGTGATCCTTTGGTGATGATGGATAAAAATTATCATTATATGGATTATCACGGCTATGTTGATGGCTCTGGACAGCGTACTTACGCTGGCTTACGTCGTGGCAATTATAAATACCCTAGCATGGTTGAATGTACTGACTGCCACGCCATGCATGGCACGCATAATGAAAAATTGATTGTTGATCGCACGGATGCCGGTATGACTAAGCTCAGTGGTGATGTGCGCCTTAAGCCTATCTTAATTGATGTCAATCAAAATCAAAATGGTGATTACTCACAACTGTGCGTGACTTGCCATCAAATGACCGAGGTTATTGAGCAGGGTGCTCAAGATGCTGGTAATGGTTTGGCGGGCGTACATCAAGTAGGAACGGATTGCCGGGCATGTCATGTTCACGGAATGGCGGCACAAACAGGATTATGATGGGTTACTGGCTTTATCTATTAATGCTAGCGATTTTAGTCGTCAGTCCTTTAAAGGCGGAAGATAAAATAGAGCTGCCGCCCTTGCATCATCTTGTCGGTGTTAAGCCGTCTGCTGCTAT
>JAIPFI010000147.1 GCA_021736705.1 Methylococcaceae bacterium
TTCTGATAGGCAAATCTATTTGGCTTGGTTAAAAGAGGCTTCAGAGACAGAGAAGGTCAATGTGCATGCTTATGTTTTAATGGATAACCATGTACATTTACTTCTCAGTGCGAGTGAGCCATCACATATTTCACGGCTTATGCAGCATATTGGTCGAAAATATGTTCCCTATTTTAACCATAAATATGGCAAGTCAGGAACCCTTTGGGAAGGGCGGTTTAAAGGATGTATGATTGAAAGTGAACAGTATTTACTGTGTTGCTATAGATATATAGAGCTTAATCCTGTTAGAGCAAATATGGTTAAAAAGCCAGAAGAGTGGAGGTGGTCAAGTTATGGCGTTAATGCCTACGGTGAGAGTAATGAATTAATTAAGCCGCATGAAGTCTATCTTGCGATAGATAAAGACAAGCAAAAACGCGTTGATTATTATCGAGCAAGTTTTAAACAAGTTTGGGAGCCTTCATTAATTAATGATTTACGTTCAGCGGTTCAAACAGGTACACCTCTTGGAAACGTCAGGTTTAAAGCAGAAGTTGAGAATTTATTGGGTATGAAAGTTGGGCATGCAAGAAGGGGGCGGCCAAAGAATATAACAACCTAAAGGGTACTGACCCCTTTTTTCCTGACCCCTTTTTTCCTCCTTTTTTCCTTTGGAAAAGGAATGATTTGCGGGGATACCTCAGGTACTAACCCCTTTTTTTTGGTTTTTTTGTGCCGACTTAAGTGGAAAGCCCGAATTGTATTTGATGAGCATCTGAAGCAATGGAATTATACTGCTATTCCTAATGCAGAAATTTTACAAGTTGCCTGAGTCATTTGATGCCCATTCCTAAGGTCTCTATCTTAAGACGTTCCCTGTAAATTCTTATTACTCTGTCATTAAGTCTTCATCTAATTAATATTTAATTGTTTTTTTATAAAAAAAGGGTTTTGAAATGAATAACGATTATTTACTAGGTAGTTCGGCTGCTATTGCTTTGTTGGTTAGTTTGAATAGCTTTGCAGATTTACCTAATGGTGTTGCATCGGGAGATGTCACCCAAAGTTCAGCCGTTTTATGGACACGTAGTGATTCAATAGGCAAGCTTTCTTTTATTTATTCTAAAAACTCAGATTTTTCTACTATTGCAGGCACGATTGATTCAAGTGTATCTGACCCCGTCTTGCCGATAAAAGTAGCGCTTAATGGACTAGAGGCTGATACGCAATATTTTTATCGCGCGACGGATAGTAGTGGTGCTAGTGCTGTGGGCAAGTTTTCAACTTTTGCGACTCTAGGTAGCAAAAAGGGCTTACGTTTTGGTGTAAGTGGTGATTGGCGTGGGGAATTAGCGCCTTATCCGGCTTTATCTAATGTCGCTTCAAAAAACCTAGATTTTTTTGCTGTCCTAGGTGATACCATTTATGCTGATGTCAGTACCCCTGATTTACCGCAGCCTCAAGCTCTCTCTGTGGAAGACTTTCGAAAAAAGCATAATGAAGTATATACCGCACATTACGGCATGAATACTTTGGCTGACTTAAGAGCTTCAACGTCTATTTTTGTCACAATGGATGATCATGAAGTCACTAATGATTTTGCTGGGGCAGCTGATGTAAGTACTGATGAGCGATTTTCCGGTGAAATATCGGGGACTTTAATCAATAATTCAGTCTTGTTTCATAATGGTGTGCAGGTATTTTCGGAATATAATCCAATTAGCGATGAAACTTATGCTAATACAGGCCAAGATCCACGTACGGATGGTAGAGTAAAGCTTTATCGTCAGCGCATATTGGGAAGTGATGCGGTATATTTTTCTTTAGATGCACGTTCTTTTCGTGATCCAGAACTAAAGGGCGTTGCCAATCCATTGGATCAGACTGAAGTTGGCAAGTATCTTATCAGCTCATTAACTGCTGATCGTACGATGCTAGGTAAGCGTCAGTTAAAAGATTTAAAAGGTGATTTATTAAATGCGCAAGCACAGGGCATTGTCTGGAAATTTATTGGTATCCCTGAGCCCATTCAAAACCTGGGTGTGATAGCGGCTTCAGATCGTTTTGAAGGTTTTGCAAAAGAACGTACTGAGCTTCTAAAATTTATCCAAGATTATGGTATTGATAATGTTGTCTTTATTACTGCGGATATTCACGGGACACTGGTTAATAACTTAAATTATCAGGAATTAACTGCGGAAGGAATAAAACAAGTTGCTACTTCGACCTTTGAAATAAGTACCGGGTCTGTTGCTTATGATAAAGCGTTTGGGGCTAGTTCATTGGAAATTGCCTCTAAAATTCCAGTCACTTCTAGCAGTACATTACTCGATGTCTTTTTACAAGGTGTTGGCGTGCCTGATCTAGCCACTTTTGAATTGTTGCCTAGTGCGCTTAAAGACGAAGCCTTGACGGGCTTAGTAAATCAACAGCTTACTCCTTTGGGCTATACTCTTGTCGGTCTGGAGGATTCAACTCTTGATGTCAGTTTATTGCAAGGAGGTTATGCTGCATTACATACATTTGGCTGGACAGAGTTTGAAGTTGATGCGAATAGCCAGCATTTAAAAGTGACAACTTATGGTGTTGATACATACAGTGAAGCTGATATTGAAACTAATATAGCAAATGTCTTGGCGCGTGAACCGCGTATTATTAATCAATTTGTGGTCAAACCTATAATCACGACAGTGGCAGTGCAATGTGCGAATTTTAATCATCAACAATTAAATATCCCTTGTATAAATGTTGCTGATCAGCAATTTTCTGCGCAACTAGCAACGAAGCAGAGGGATAAATTACAATTTACACTCGAAAAGCTTGAATTGCTTGAGCAGCCACAATTAGCTTGTGCTACTTATCATGTAAAAACTCAGCAAATTGAGTTACCTTGCGTTAATGTTGATAATCAGCAATATTGGGCAAATTTGAACTTTATTCAAAGTCCGCCTTTTGTTTTTGAATTAGGTGATTTTGGTTTAGGAGCTATCGTAAAATAGTTTTATCTTTTATATTTATGAATGAAAGTAAATTTTTATTTTAACAACATAATCTTTTTGCTTTCACTAAGTGGTGCTTAGCGTGAATGGCCATCTAGCGCATTGACAACGATTGCCATTCTTATATTTTTGTTATGAAATATAAGCATATAAATCATGCTAAAATAACCAACATTCAAATCCGGTTCATAAAATTGAATCGGATTTTTTGTATTTAGCATTAATGAAAGGTAGTGGAGTCGCGTGTATACAATTTCTAAACAATTTAGTTTCAGTGCCAGCCATATTATTGAAGGGTTACCTGAAGGGCATCCTTGTAGTCGATTGCACGGTCATAATTATGTAGTTGAGCTAGCTTTGGCGGCAGCAGAATTAAATGAAACGGGTTTTGTTGTTGATTACAATGAGCTGAGTGTTTTTAAAAAAATTATTGATGATACTTTAGATCACCGTCATTTGAATGATGTTTTAAATGGCTTTACCACAGCGGAAGCTATTGCTAAATATCTTTATGATCATGCCAAGGCTATGTGGCCAGAAGTAGTTTCAGTGAGTGTCAGTGAAACGCCTAAAACCAATGCGGTTTATCGACCTTAAAATAACAATAATAATAAGTCTATGCAGAGTAATAACTTTTCCAACTTACAGTTTCTAAAAGACAGCATCACGCGTATTTTACCCAATTCGCAAGCCGTCGCTTTGGCGTTGATTCTAATTGTTGGCTTTTTGCTTATTACTTCTTTATCTGATGTATTAATGCCGGTTTTTATTGCAATTGTATTAGCTTATTTATTAGAGGGTGTCGTTAGAAAATTAGAGTATAAATTAAAACGCTTACCCTCTGTGCTGATTGTTTTTTCTGCTTTTATGGGTGGGTTTAGTTATTTGTTATTTGGTTTAATGCCGATGGTATATCAGCAATTAAAGCAATTATTACAGCACACGCCTGAAATTATTAAGAGCTCACAGGCCGAAATTTTGAAACTCCCTGAAGCTTATCCACAATTTATATCGGCGGATAAATTGAGAGAATTAATGTTTGCTATTCAGCAAGAAGCCATAATCTATGGTCAGGATTTATTGAGTCTTTCCGCCTCGTCAGTTGTCGGCATTATTAGTGCTCTGGTTTACCTGATTCTGGTACCTGTTTTGATTTTATTCTGCCTAAAAGATAAAGACGTTTTGTTGAAGTGGTTTGCTCAATTTTTGCCGAGAGATCGGTTGTTATCACTGAATGTCTGGAACGAAGTGGATATGCAGTTAGGTAACTATATTCGTGGTAAATTTGTTGAGGTTATTATTTTAGGTTTTGCCAGTTATATGACTTTTTCCGCATTAGGCCTGAACTATGCGATGTTGCTTTCTGTGTTTATGGGCTTATCCGTTATTATTCCCTATGTAGGCGCAACTTTAGTGACCTTTCCAGTATTAGCCGTGGCCTTTTTTCAGTGGGGTTTTGGTGGTGATGAATTTATGTATGTTGCCATTGCTTATTCCATCATACAAGCCATTGATGGCGTGGTTTTAGTGCCCTTACTTTTTTCTGAAGCGGTTAATTTGCACCCTGCGGCTATTATTGTCGCGATTTTATTTTTTGGTGGCTTATGGGGCTTTTGGGGGGTATTTTTTGCTATTCCATTAGCTACATTAGTGAAAGCGGTCATTTCTGCTTGGCCGCGATTGGATGATAAAATGCACACTTTTGACATGTAATGACGATGAAAAATACGCAGCGATTATTACACGTCATGCAGCAATTAAGAGATCCAGAGTCTGGTTGTTCCTGGGATAAAAAACAAGATTTCACCAGCCTTATTCCTTATACATTAGAAGAAGCTTACGAAGTTGTCGATGCTATTGAGCGCGATGATATGCAGGATTTACAAGGTGAATTGGGTGATTTATTATTTCAAGTCGTATTTCATTCGCAACTAGCCCAAGAGCAAGGCTTGTTTGATTTTGAGCAAGTAGCCGGAAGTATGGCTGATAAATTAATTCGTCGTCATCCCCATGTTTTTTCTGATGTTGTTTATGCGAATGAAGCCGAACAAAAGCAAGCTTGGGAAACATTAAAAGCGGCTGAGCGCGCAGAAAAAGAAGCCGAAAATCATACGATTTTATCGGGTGTGGCTAAGAATCTACCTGCCTTAGTGCAGTGTAAAAAAATACAAGATAGAGCGGCTGATCATGGTTTTGACTGGTCTGAAGTCGAGCCAGTTTATGACAAAGTCTTGGAAGAATTAGACGAAGTTAAAGAAGCGTGGGAATCGGGTGATCAAGTTCATATTGAAGAAGAGATTGGCGATTTATTATTAGTTGCCGTTAATCTGGCGCGGCATATGAAGGTAGATCCAGAGCAAGCCTTGAAAAAAAGTACGCAAAAATTTACCAAGCGTTTTGAATATATCGAGCAAAAAATAGCGCATTCAGGACGTGAAGTAAAAAAATGTGAATTATCGGAGTTAGATGCTTTATGGAATGAAGCAAAAATTGCGTTTAAAAAATCATAAAACAACCCTATTTAAAATAAAGAGACAGGAAATAATGACAACATTTAACAACGTTACTGTAGTAAAAAAAGCGAATATTTATTTTGATGGTCAAGTGAGCAGCCGTACGGTGCAGTTTGCTGATGGATCAACAAAAACACTGGGCTTAATGTTGCCGGGTGAATATAGCTTTGGTACAGAAGCTAAAGAAATTATGGAAATTATGGCGGGTGATTTAGATATTTTATTACCGGGCAATGATCAATGGCTGGCTATTAAAGCGGGCGAATCATTTGAAGTGCCAGCAAATTCAAAGTTTGATCTTAAAGTCAAAACGCCAACGGATTATTGTTGTTCGTATCTGAAATAATGACTATGGATGAAGAGCGTCTTATTAGTATAGAAATAAAAATTGCTTATCAGGAAGATACCATCACGCAATTAAACGATATTGTTTGTGAACAACAAAATCAGATTGATGCCTTAGAGCGCCTTACGCAGCAATTGCTAGGGCGAGTCAGGGATTTATCAGATACGGCAGGACAATCAGGTGGTGCATTGTCGGCGGCCGATGAAAGGCCGCCGCATTATTAACTGATGCTACACTGTGGGAGGGGCTTTTAGCCGCGACTTGCATGAAATCACAGATAAAAGCTCTCCTACAATCCTTCTAATTTCTCAATTTAACTCTTTTCCGTTTGACTAAAGTCATTGAAGAATGGCTTCCATTTTAAGGCGGGACAAATAATTAGGCGTGCAATAGCTTTAGATGCGGTGAAAGTATTCAATAATTTTTCTGAAAATACGACTTTGTAGCTTGGGGTGAGTTTGCGAACCCCAACAATCAACTTATATGGCTATCATTTGCCGCAGAAACTGGCGGGCTAAAAGCTCGCCCTACCTGAATTAACGTTACTTTTAACGTTGACGGAAAATCAGCGGCTGAATGTGTTGAGCTTATTTATGTGCGTTACTTGTTTTCTTTTTTTAATTTACGCTAGCAATCTGGTATCGTAAGCACTCATGATTATTTGAGTGAAGAATATGCATCGCAAAGTCCTAATTGATTGGTTTACTTCAGCGAAAGGTCAAATATTACAAAAGCAAGAGGCTGAGTATTTAACGCGCTCTATCACTGCCAGTTGTAAACAAGTTATCTTGCAAATAGGCGCTTTAGGCTGGGAAAATCAGTTTATTGATTGCTCCTTATACAAACGGTTTTATGTGTTAGATGACGAGCAAGATTCATGGCATGAAAGTAAGTTATTAAGAGCAGAGAATATAGCTTTGCCTTTACAATCGGACTCGGTGGATATGTTGATTTTACCGCATGTACTAGAATTCGATTCTAATAAACACCAAGTACTACGTGAAGTTGAGCGTATTTTAAAGCCTGAAGGTAAACTTATTATTCTCGGCTTTAACCCTTGGAATATTTATATTAATTTGCAATATCTTTGGCATAAAGAAAAAGGCGCGCCTTGGTTGCCTAGCCTGGTTAGTCGCACTAAAATAGAAGATTGGTTACGGCTATTAAATTTTGAAGTTGAATTGGCAGCGGGATTTGATTTCGATGCAACCCGAACGAGTTCAGAGTACGCGGAACAACGAAAAAATGAAATAAGAGTGGCTGCTTATGCGATTAAAGCTATAAAGCGCCGTTATCATTTAATTCCCCTAACACCGGTAAAAAATTTCCAATCTAAATTAGCAATGGCAAGGGTTATTGATATGCCTTACACAGAAAAAGAATATGACAAAAATAGTTGAAATTTATACCGATGGTGCCTGTCGGGGTTTGGCTGAATCTGCAGCGCCTCGCTCCACTGCGCACATTAAAAGCGAGCATTAAATACGGGCGCTGGCTGGCGCAGGAGCCTGGGTCGAATTGCGCCGGGTCGAAAAGTGGGTCAGGATCCTCTGCTATTGATTGAGTCT
>JAIPFI010000148.1 GCA_021736705.1 Methylococcaceae bacterium
AAATCCGGATTCCAATTTCGCTTGTACCGGTACATACCAATGCTTATCTGTCGCAAAAGTGCCGCACTTCACCGCATCTTTTTCAGTCATCAATATCACTTGCGCCTCTTTAAACTGTATATCTTTTGCTGCATAAGCATAGTGATCAGGAAAGCTGTGCGTGACGCACTCAATCCCCGCTTGCGCTAATAAATCAAAAAAGCGCTGAGGATGACCAATTCCCGCAAAAGCATGGCAGCCTTCTTGGCCTTTAAATTCAGCTAAAGATTTACGCTCTTTAGTTTGCATATTAATCGCAGAAACCCCTTCTAGGCGCATTAAAATCTCACCGTCTTCAGGCTCACCGCCATTGCAGACAACAAAATCCACTTCCTTCAAACGTTCTTGTGGCTCACGTAATGGCCCAGCTGGAAAATAAAAATTATTGCCAAAACGGCGCACACCATCAACCACACAAATTTCTACATCGCGGTGTAAAGCATAATGCTGCAAGCCATCATCGGAAATAATGACATCACAATCATTTTTTTCCAGCAATAACTTAGCGGACTCAGCTCTGACTGGCCCTACGACTACAGGGCAATTTGCCTGCCTAGCAATTAATAAAGGCTCATCGCCAATTAAACTTGCCTCACTATTTGCCGTCACTATTTGTGGCCATGTTTCTGCCTTGCCCCCATAACCACGACTAATAACCCCAGGCTTAAAACCCTCAGCTTTTAATTTTTCTACCAAATAAATAACCAGTGGCGTTTTACCTGTACCGCCGACAGTAATATTGCCAACAATAATGACCGGAACAGGTAGTTTAGTCACCTTTTTATATCCTTTTTGATATAACTTGCGTCTAAATTTCACTATATCAATATAAAGAAATGCAAAACCAGAAAACCAAGTCCCAACAAAATGATCTTTATACCAAATCTCATCCACCCATTTAGCTACTATTTTTTTCATATTTTTTACTCTTTTTGCGTGGTAAAGCTAATATTTCTAAAACCGATATGATTAGCAACATCCAAGACAGAAATAGCCGCTTGCACCGGTGCATTGGCATCAGCATTAATAACTAAAGGCATTTGTTTATTCATGCCAAAAGCGGTGTTTAACTCTGAGTTTAACGTTGCTAAACTTTTATCCTGTAAAGCGCGATCATTAATAAAAAACTGCCCTGACTTATCAATCGTTAGCGTTAATACTTTTGTATCAGCCTCTATTGCTTGACCTTCAGCTTGTGGTAATTGAATCTTAATTGATGTCTCTTTACTGAAAGTGGTGGTCACCATAAAAAAGATTAACAGCAAAAACACCACATCAATCATCGGTGTTAAAGAAACCTCTAAAGGCTGTTTTTTTTTGTTGCGAAAATTCATTCTAAGCCTTCATGCGTACCATGAATTACTTCAATTAATTTCAAAGATTCTTCTTCCATATTTAAAACATAAACATCCACTAAACCATCAAAATAACGATGAAAAATGACACAAGGAATGGCGACCGCCAAACCTGCGGCGGTGGTAATTAATGCTTCAGAAATCCCACCAGCCAACACGGTTGGATCACCGACCCCATGAGTCACAATGGCAGAAAATACTTTAATCATACCGACAACAGTCCCGAGCAAGCCGAGCAAAGGGGTGATCGTGGCGATTGTACCTAAGGTATTTAAAAAGCGTTCTAATTTATGCGTCACTTGCCGTCCAGACTCAGCAATCGACTCTTTCATAACATCGCGACCTAAGCCACGACTCATTAAACCCGTCGCTAAAATTGTGCCTAACGGTGAGCTATCTTTTAAATGCTTTATAGTTTTGGCGTCTAATTTTCTAGCCTTAGCTAATTCCCAAACTTGCGCCACCATATCGGATGGCAAAATTTTCTTTTTTTGTAGCGTAAAAAATCGCTCGCCAATAATGCCCATGGCTAAAACAGAACAAAATATAATAGGGATCATTAACAACCCCCCACTTTGAATTAACTCAAACACCGATTTTTCCTTTTTTAAAATAAGCTATTAATACTTAAACCAAGGTAGGCGGTAGGGCGTGGCTTTAGCCCGCCAATGCTGAATGCGGGCTTAAAGCCACGCCCTACAACGCTTATCGCCTAATACCTGCAACTCAAACCTCTTGATGAATAACCACTTTACCTTTACCCACCCAAATTGCCGCAATAATATAAGCTAAAAAACTTAAAGCCGCAGCAAAACTAAATACCCATTGCGCGCCATAAATATCCCAGCCATAACCACTATACAAACCACCGACCATACCGCCTAAACCGAAGCTCAAACTACTATAAAACGCCTGGCCTTTGCCTTGATGATGTTGACCAAAATAATTTTGCACTAAATGCATGGCCGCCACATGCGCCGAACCAAAAGTCGCCGCATGGAGTAGTTGAGCGCTCAACAATATCCACATATTATCAGCATACCAAGCAATTAATAACCATCTTAAGACCGCTAACAAACAGCTAATTAACAATATATCACGCAGCGAATTAAACTTTAGCAATTGACGCATAAAGACAAAAACCACAATCTCTGCACACGCACCTAACGACCAAAGTAAACCTATCGTCGTGGCTGAGTAATCATATTGCTTTAAATAGATAGAAAAAAACACATAGTACGGGCCATGTGATGCCTGCAACAGCATATAGACAACCAGAAAAGCAATAACTTCTGGCTGCTTAATAATTTGTCCGATACCAATTAAGGCTTGGCTAGCTTTAGCAACCGTGACTTCGGGTGTTACTAAAGAAATCAGCCAAATCAAAGCCAAGAGCACAACAATAAACAAAGGCAATAAATCGATAGGGTATATATCCAGCAGATACCCTACTCCCAAAACCGTGACAATAAAACCTATCGATCCCCATAAGCGTATATCGCTGTATCGATGCGGCTCCTTTTTTAAATGATGTAGCGTAGCCGCTTCAAATTGCGGTAACGCAGCATTCCAAAAAAAACTAAAGCCAATAGTCACCAACGCAAACCACTGATACGATCGCTGATATAAAAATCCAACAAACAAAAGCATCGCAAAAAAAGAAGCAATGCGAATCACGCGTAAACTTTTGCCGGTATGATCAGCAATCCAACCCCATAAATTGGGAGCAATAATTTTAGTGCCCACCAATAAAGCCGTTAACTCACCAATCTCAGGTGCATTAAAACCGCAGTCTTTAAGATACAAACTCCAATAAGGTAAAAAGCCGCCTAAGGTTGCAAAATAAAAAAAATAAAACCCAGATAAACGCCAATAAGGAATTTTAGTTTGCACCGTTTAATTAACGCAATACTGGCAAAGTAGAATGTACATCATAATTCTGCGCTCTATGGCGCAACATATGATCCATTAACACAATCGCCATCATTGCTTCGGCAATTGGTGTTGCGCGAATACCCACACAAGGATCATGCCTTCCCTTAGTCACCACTTCAATGGCTTCACCATCACGATTAATACTGCGTCCGGGCAAATGCAAACTAGAGGTCGGTTTTAAGGCAATACTCGCGACAATATCCTGACCACTGGAAATACCGCCTAAAATACCACCGGCATGATTGCTTAAAAAACCCTCAGGCGTCATTTCATCTCTAAAATCTGTGCCTTTGCTATTAACACAATCAAAGCCATCACCAATTTCCACCCCTTTAACGGCATTAATACTCATTAAAGCATGAGCTAATTCGGCATCTAAGCGATCAAAAATAGGTTCACCTAATCCAGGCGGTACATTCGTCGCCATCACATTCACTTTGGCACCGATGGAATTGCCTTCTTTACGCAAAGCATCCATGTAAGCGACTAATTCCGCTTCTTTACTTGCATCAGGGCAAAAGAACTCACTATTATCCATCGCCGACCAATCAATCGCCTCAATTTTAATCGGACCCAATTGAGATAAATAACCCCGAATTTCAATACCATAGTGTTGCTTTAAATATTTTTTAGCAATGCCACCTGCGGCAACACGCATTGCTGTTTCTCGCGCTGAAGAACGACCGCCACCACGATAATCTCTAAAGCCATACTTATGGTCATAAACATAATCGGCATGACCGGGACGATAAGTTGCCGCTATATTGGCATAATCTTTTGAACGCTGATCGGTATTTTTAATCAATAAACCAATGGGCGTACCTGTGGTTTTACCTTCGAAGACACCCGATAAAATTTCCACCTGATCCGCTTCACGTCGTTGCGTGGTATGTCTTGATGTACCAGGGCGACGACGATCTAAATCACCTTGTAAATCTGCTTCCGTCAGTTCTAGTCCTGGCGGACAGCCATCAATCGTTGCTCCCAGTGCAATACCGTGACTTTCACCAAAAGTTGTCACTGTAAATAATTTTCCTATGCTATTACCCGACATACTTACCCCAATGCTTGTTTAAATTGTTCATTAAATGCAAAAACTTGTTCTGCGGTCAGTAAAAATACTCCATCACCGCCATTTTCAAAATTCAACCAATAAAACGGTACATCAGGAAATTGCGCTTGTAATGTTTCCGCGCTACTACCTACTTCAATAACTAAAATACCTTGCTCAGTCAAATAATCAGCGGCATCGACCAAAATTTCAAGTACCAAATCTAAACCCGATTCACCGCCGGTAAAGCCCATTTCTGGCTCTGCATGAAATTCAGCCGGTAATTGTTCCCACTCGGCAATAGAAACATACGGTGGATTAGAAACGATTAAATCATATTTCTGTGCCGGCAACGCATCAAACAAATCAGAATGATATAAAGTGAGCTGTTCTTCTAATTCATGCTTGACGACATTAATTTTAGCAACGTCTAAAGCTCCTTCAGACAACTCAACCGCATCAACCCAAGCATCAGGAAAGGCATAAGCACAGGCAATAGCAATACAAGCACTACCAGTACATAAATCCAAAATACGTCCCACATTATCAGAATCAATCCAAGGTGCAAACTGCTCTTGAATTAATTCAGCAATCGGCGAGCGCGGCACTAAAACACGTTCATCAACATAAAACGGCAAGCCAGCAAAAATAGCCTCATTAGTTAAATAAGCAGAAGGCATCCGCGTATGAATACGTCGATTAACCAAATCAACAATCCTATGCCGCTCAGCTTCGGTTAAGCGGGCGCTAAAATAACTTTCGGACAAATTATAAGGCAGGTACAAACTATGTAAAACTAAAGCAGCCGCATCATCCAAAGCGGTTGCAGTGCCATGACCATGAAAAAGTTTTGCTTCAGCAAAACGGCTAGCCGCCCAACGAATATAATCCCTTACGGTCATTAGCGTTTGAATTGTCTCTACAGATGTTTGTTGCATAAAATAGGAATAATGTAAGAATAACGCGTAAAGACGGTAATTTTAAACTAAATATGCTTGTCTCTGGATAACATTCAGTAAAATAGTCATTATGGATCAAAAAAACGCCCTTTCTCCTGAACAAGAATCGCTCTCAAACTTAGCAAAAAATCGGCTGTATCAAGATTGCTATAACTTTATGTGCTCAGATTCACTCGACTTGCCAACAATCCCAGATGTTTCATTTAAAATAAAAAAAGCCATTAATGACAGCTCAGCCAATAATAAAAAAATTGCCCGTGTAGTCCAAATTGATCCCTCCATTACTGCACGACTCATTCAAATATCTAATAGCCCACTGTATCGTGGTCGACGCAAAATTGAAAGTTGCCCTGAAGCACTGACTCGCTTAGGTTTACAAAGCTCACAACAAATTATTACCGCTCTCGCCTTAAAAGCTGTTTTTAATGCGAACTCGCCTGTCATTCGCAAAAAAATGCATGAACTCTGGCAACACAGCAGCTATGTTGCCGCCATTTCCGCTGTGTTAGCGCATAAAACACCGGGCTTTGATCCAGATAAAGCCATGTTAGCGGGATTAATTCATGATATTGGCATTGTGCCTATTCTCACCTACGCAGACAAACAGCTCGACATTTTAAGTAACCCCAGAGACCTGATTGAAACTGTGCGCAAGTTACGCGTTGAAATTGGCGTACAAATTTTACGTAAATGGGATTTCCACGAAGATTTTGCAGGCGTGATTATCAATTCGGAGAACTGGTATAGAAACGACAATGAAAAAGCTGATTATGCTGACATCGTCATGATTTCTCAGTTGCATAGTTATATCGGCAAAATTGACCCTAAAAAAATGCCTCAATTAGATGAACTACCTGCTTACAAAAAACTCGTTTCAGGAAATTTAAATGTCGATCTCAGCATCAATATATTGGATCAAGCCAAAGATGAAATCAACGACATTCAAAAACTACTGCTTTAGTCATGATTAATCTGCCTATCCCTGCGCAAGCCCAACACCTACTCAATACTCTCGTTCCTGCGGCAACAAGCATTGAACATTTAAAAATAGGCCAACAAATTGATGCCAACATTGTACAGATCAGCAAAGATCAACAAAACATTCAACTAAGCATAGCCAATAAGCAAGTTGCCGCCTTCCTCAAAAACGATACACCGGAAAACAAACAACAAGCCGCACTATTACAACCCGGGCAAGCCGTAAAATTACTACTGATCAAATTACCACCTCAAGCAGAAGTAAAAGTCTTACTCCCCGAACAGCCCATACCGGCCAACAAACCAATCAGTGCTTCTGTTACTGCCGACATACAACGCAATGCACCAACACTTATTTTAAAAACTAACCAGAATAATACACAAACATTGGCAAACTCGCCTAATACCTTGCAAACTGCCTCTCGTATTGCGCCACAAATACTACCAACACTGACAAACACCGCTCACAGCGCACTTTTATCCGAATTAAAACCACAACAACACCTTAGCGCAACGGTTATTTACAGCGATGCTAAAAACCTTAAACTGCGTCTATTTATTCCACCCTCTAGCTTATCAAGCAGCGCGACCATAGCGCCGCGAACCGCTAGCCAATCTAATCCAGTGATTCAAAGCAGTAGCGAAACAATAAAAGTACAAGCCTTAATAACATCGAAATCAACGTTAGCACCCCCCGTGACTGCTTTACCAACAACGCCACAAATACCCATAGCTACCGCGAACTTAACGAGCGCTATTGAATTACCAAAAATCATGGCTCTCGCAAGCCCTCAAACACTTATTGTTGATTTTCCAAGCTCAAAGTCAATACCACTACCGACGCTCAGCC
>JAIPFI010000149.1 GCA_021736705.1 Methylococcaceae bacterium
AAGACATGGATAAGTCACTTAGTCTTTCGGTTGAGGTTTTCGTTGTAACATTTACTTGTCTTCTGGACTAAGCACTTGCGGTTCCATATCGGCAACGCGCTTTTCTAACTCTTCCAGTTTGCTGCGGGTTTTGGCTAACACCATTTTTTGTACTTCAAATTCTTCGCGCGTCACTAAATCAAGTTTACCTAGTACGGTTTGTAAAATAGCGTGGAAGTTTTTTTCTAAATCGTCTTTTAAGTTGTTAAAGCCAGGAGGCACTGCGCCTGCTAAACGACTGGCAATATCATCAATGGTTTTGGTATCAAACATAAGGAAGCCTATAGAGAGTTGATAGATTTTTAAGTAGGGTTAATTATTCGTGGTTCACTATCTTCGGCCAACACATGCTCACGACAGATTTTTTTTGCGTCTGTATGACTCAGTGGGAGCTGAGTCAGATTACATAGAAAATGATCTTCCTGAGCAATAAAATTAACGCAAGATTCACAGACACCAAAGCTTTTGGCGTGGTTGGCTTTTTGTAAAGCCGAGAGCGTTGCATTAAGAGCCGCTTCTAGGGAATTAAAGTTTTTAGTCGCGATATCTAATTGCGCTTGAGCAAAAACATCCAATGGCTTGATGTCGTCCAGCAGTTTTTTGCCCGTTTCCGATAAGGCGAGGTGTACAACCCGACCATCGTGGGTATCTTGGCTTTTTTCAACATAACATTTGCGCTCAAGCACTTGGATAGACTGAGACACGGTGCCTTTAGTCAATCCCAAATAATCAGCCACCGCCGCCGGTGTATCACTAAACCGATTGCAGGCAGCTAAATATTCCAAAACGCGCACATGTACCGGTTGCAGACCCATCGCCGCGAATTTTTTTCGTTCTTCAGAGCGCAGCAAATTACTGATGCGCTCAATCAGCTTAAAACTGGATAGATCGGGCATTAGATTTATAGGGAAAAAGCTTTTTTGAAAAACTCAGGTTGTGCCATAGCCGCTTTATGAATATCGACATTATAGTAGGTTGTGTCGAACGGCTTAGTCGCACAATCCTGTTCTCTAAATGCAGATAAGGCATTTTTGCCCGCAATCGTGGCGCTCCACCAGCCTGATGGATACAAACATTGTGGGAAAAATAAGGTTTGTAAATGACTTAGGCCGGAGTTGCTCATTGCCTCGCGCATTTCGCCAATTAACTTCAGGTGGTATAACGCGGATTCGCTTTGCTGTACTAACATGCCATGTTCTGTCAAACAATTAAAGCAATCGCGGTAGAAATCTTCACCAAACAATCCTTCGGCGGGACCTATGGGATCCGTGCTGTCTACAATAATGATATCAACCGAATTAGGGGCGGCATCTTTTACCCATTTAATGCCGTCAATAAATTTAAGGTCGGCACGAGGATCATGGTTAGATTCACACAGCTCAGGGAAATAAATTTCCGCAAGACGAGTGACGCGCTCGTCAATGTCAATTTGCACGGCTTGTTCGACTGAAGGGTGCTTCAAAACTTCTCGCAATGTTCCGCAATCACCGCCGCCGATAATCCAAACGCGCTTAGGATTAGGATGGGTGTAAAGCACGGGATGACTCATCATTTCATGATAAAAAAAGTTATCGCGGGTAGACACCATCGTACAGCCGTCAATCACCATTAAATTACCGAAGGTTTCGGTCTCATAAATTTCAAGGTGTTGAAAAGGTGATTGTTCTTCGTGTAATTTTTGTTTAATTTTTAATGAAAAAGCGGACTCAGCACCCGGAACTTGTTCAGTAAACCATTGCGTTGGATTCATTTTTGGGATTCCTGTAAAAATAAACGATTGTTTAAGTCTTCATTATATTAGAATTTAGTCTCTTTTTTATGACATAACGGAGAATTGTGTGAATTTACCTCAAGCTACCCATTGGACTATCCAGCAATCCGCTCAAACCTATGCCATAGATTTATGGGGAGATGGCTATTTTACAATCAACAGCAGTGGTCATGTTTGTGTAAAACCGTGTGCGGACAAAGCAATTGAGCTGGATTTATATGAGATAGCCCAATCTCTGAATGATCGGCAGTTGTCGCTGCCAGTGTTAGTGCGTTTCACCGATATCCTAAAAGACCGCGTGACTCGATTAGATCATGCCTTTAAAAAAGCCTGCACCAATCATGCGTACACCGGTAAATATACGCCAGTTTATCCGATCAAAGTTAATCAACAACGCCAGGTCATTGAAGGGGTGTTGAGCGCAGATAATATCGGTTTAGAAGCCGGTAGTAAGCCGGAACTGTTAGCGATTATGGCGTTATCACATCAAGGTGTTGTGGTCTGTAATGGTTATAAAGACAGAGCCTATATCCGTTTAGCTCTCATCGGCTTAAAAATGGGCTTAAATCTGTTTTTAGTGATTGAAAAGCCGCTGGAATTAGATTTTGTCATTGAAGAAGCGGCAAAACTTAATATTAAGCCCTCACTGGGTGTGCGCGTCAGACTATCAAGCATCAGTGCCGGTAAATGGCAAAATAGTGGCGGGGAAAAATCGAAATTTGGCCTTCATGCTTACGAAGTGTTGCAATTAATTGATCGCTTAAAACAAGCCGATTTGCTAGACACCCTCAAACTCATGCACTTTCATATGGGCTCGCAAATTGCCAATATCCATGACATAAAAATTGCACTCAAAGAAGCCGGTCAATTTTATGTCGAATTACGACGTTTAGGCGCAGGCATTCAAGTCGTTGATGCCGGTGGTGGCTTGGGTGTCGATTATGATGGCAGCCGTTCACGCCGTGAATCGTCAATCAATTACAGCCTTGACGAATACGCACAAAATATTGTCCGCAGTTTTGCTGATATTTGTGCAGAAAAACAAGTGCCTCAACCCGATATTATTACCGAATCCGGTCGTGCTTTAACCGCACATCATGCCGTATTAATCACCAATGTCACAGATATTGAATCGGTCTATTCCAATGCGGAGGCTGCCAAAGAGCTGGAGGATACCAGCAATTTGGTTGAAGCTTATCATGATGCGTATTTTCATTTATCTGAAGCACGGGCCAAATTTGCTCGCGATAAATTAAGCATTAATGATCTCGCTCAAGCTGAAAATGATTATGCTATTTTTTGCCAACAAATCCAAAAAGCCTTGAATCCAAATAATCAGAACGAGGCGGCGATTTTACAAGAATTGCACGAAAAATTAGCAGATAAAGTATTTTGTAATTTCTCATTGTTTCAATCACTACCTGATATTTGGGGAATCGATCAAATTTTCCCAATCATGCCGATTCATCGACTGGATGAACAACCAACTCGTCGAGCGATCATTCAAGATTTGACCTGTGATTCCGATGGGCGCATTGACCAGTATATTGATGGACAAAATCTTGAGAAAACCTTACCCGTGCACCTTATCGATGTTAATCAGCCCTACCTCATTGGTTTCTTTATGGTTGGTGCTTATCAAGAAATATTGGGGGACATGCACAACTTATTTGGCGATACCCATTCCATAAATATCAAGCTCGATGATAAAGGCTATCATTTTTATGATTTACAAGAAGGTGAAGATGTTTCCGAGTTGCTTGATTATGTGCATATCAGTAGTGAAGAATTGAAACAGGCTTTTCGAGAAAAGTTGGCTAGTAGTAACTTAACGCAACAGCAGCAGCAAGACTACGAGAAAGAATTAATTGCTGGCTTAATGGCCTACACCTATTTGGAGAAATAAAATGTCCGTTGGTTTCATTGGATTAGGTGCAATGGGGGAGGGAATGGCAAAAAATCTGGCTCGCTCAGGTTTGTTATCCGGTGTGTTCAATCGCACAACGGACAAAGCAAAAGTGCTTGCCGAAGCCTTGCGCGTTACTTTTTATGAGCAAATAGAGACACTTGCCGCTGACATGGACGTTATTGTGATGTGTGTAGCCGCCGATGCGGATGTCATAGACGTTATTACTGCTATCCAGCAGACAGTCAAACCCGGTACAGTTGTGATTGATTCATCCACCGTTAGCAGCGACACCGCAATAAAAGCCTCACAATTATTAGCGACCAAACAAGCCAAGTTTCTCGACGCGCCCGTATCAGGTGGCGTTGAAGGCGCAACTAACGGTACATTAGCGATGATGATTGGTGGTGATGAGGCGCTTATTGAGCAGGTGCGCCCGGTTTTGGAAGCGATGACCGCTCGAATCATTCATATTGGGCAAACAGGCTCCGGACAAGCTGCAAAAGCCGTTAATCAAGTCATGTGTGCAGGTATCAATCAAGCTGTAACCGAAGCCTTACGATTTGGAGAAGCGCAATCATTACCCATGGAAAGGGTTATCGATGCCGTGTCAGGTGGGGCAGCAGGCAATTGGTTTTTAAGCCATCGAGGGGTTTCAATGTTAAAAAGAGAATATCCGCCGGGGTTTAAACTAAAATTACATCATAAAGACTTAAAGATTTGCCAAACAATGGCTAATAACGCCCATGTTCACATCCCATTAGTCGATAAAACGATAAAAGAGTACGATCAATTATTGGCAAGCGGACATGGTGATGAGGATATTTCGGTCTTATACAGCGTCCTCAATGGTGATTAATGGTCATTCTTGCATTAATCCTTTTGACTACCAACTAAGACGGGGCAAATTACTAGGTTTAACCTCAGGTTGTCCTGTCTTAAATAGTCGCCTTTTTTAATAGCGAGTGTCGGATTATCAAGGGCTGTGATGACATAATCGTTTATGTGCGCCCCATTATCTGTTGGCTTTGTAATGAAATGGTAAGAAAATCTTAACTTATTTGTCATACGAGGCATTTAATCTTTATCAGCAAAAGAAAAAAGTAGCTATTTAGTTTTGTCGCTTTGGGTACAAAGAGGGGTGCATTTCCCCCACCTCTTGTATAAATAACCTTAGTAGTTACTCATAATAAAATTGAAAATCGACGATTTTCACCTCTGCATGTTGAAACATTCATGTGCAGCGCTTTTTCTGAGAGGATTATTCGCATGAAATTACTACTGTCTATTCACAAGTACGATGTTTTCATGTTTACGTGGCTAGTAAACGCGAAAATGCACGGCTCCTTAACCCAATTCTGTCGATTCATGTCAAAAACTGGTGATGGTCAGCTTTATACGCTGATTATTTTGTTATTGTTATTGCGCGAGGGCATAGAAAACCAATTATTACAAACCATTCTCCTGGCCTTGCTTATTGAAAGACCCCTTTATTTTGTCTTGAAAAATGGCTTTAAACGTAATCGCCCTGAGGCGGCATTAGCAGACTTTACTAGCATTATTACACCGTCTGATAAGTTTAGTTTTCCATCTGGACACACCTCAGCGGCTTTTTTGATGGCGACTTTGTTAGGCTTTTTTATGCCGTCCGTAGCGATACCGCTTTACTGTTGGGCCGCGCTGGTTGGTTTTTCTCGTGTTGTTTTAGGTGTTCATTTTCCAACAGATATTTTAGTTGGCGTTATTTTAGGTGTTAGCACTGCATTTTTTAGTTTAGGACAGATTTTATAATGAAGATTTTTTATGGTGTTCAAGGTACCGGTAACGGTCATATCACCCGTGCTAGGGTTATGGCGAAAGAGCTTTTTGCTGCTGGTATTGATGTGACGTTCCAGTTTACTGGCAGACCGGCTGATAAGTATTTTGATATGGATATTTTTAACGACTATCAAACACGTGATGGCTTGACGTTTAACACGAATAAGGGTCAAGTCAGCTACTTGAAAACAGCCCTTGATTTAAAGCCAGTCAGCTTTTTTAGGGATATTCGCTCGTTAGATTTTTCCGGTTATGATTTAGTCATTACTGATTTTGAACCCATTACCGCATGGGCGGCAAGACAGCAAAAAAAGCCCGCTTTGGGTATCGGTCATCAATATGCGTTTAATTTTGATATCCCACGCGCTGGCTCTGATTTTGTAGCAAACCGTGTAATGAAATATTTTGCACCTGCTGAGCGCAGTGTAGGCTTGCATTGGCATCATTTTGGGCAACCCATTTTGCCACCCATTATTGAAACGCCCGAGTCACCACGCAGTATTATTAAAGAAAAGATTATTGTTTATTTGCCTTTTGAAGATCAAAACGAGGTAGTCAAACTATTATCACCTTATGATAAATTTCAGTTTCATATTTATTGCCCCGAAGTAGTCGAGTCGAATTATTCACATATTATTTGCAATCCCTTGTCTCGTGAGGGCTTCCAAAAAGATTTATATGATTGCGCTGGAATTATCAGCAATGCGGGTTTTGAGTTAGCTAGTGAAGCCTTGCAATTAGGCAAGAAAATTCTGGCCAAACCATTGCGTTCACAAATGGAACAAATATCTAATGCGGCGGCCTTAAAAGAATTGGGGTATGGTCACACCATGACCGATTTGAATGAGCGTTCTGTGATTGAGCATTGGTTGCAAGAGAATCATGCGGTTCATCTTACTTATCCCAATGTGGCAAAACTATTAGTGCAATGGATTCAAGAGGGAATGCAACCGATGGATGCGGATTATATCGAAAGTATCTGGAGTTCAGTGGACGTTCTTAAGGTTAATCTTTCGTAATTGTTCAAGCCCTATCGACATTAAGTTGTCAGTCCCCCTTCTTTGAAAAAGAGAACCCAAGGCCTAAAGGGTTAGGGGAGATTTTATTAGATAAATCCCCCTCAATCCCCCTTTTTCAAAGGGGGATTGAATAGTTACCTTAATGGCGGTAATTTTTAGGGGAGGTCTGAATAATTACAACTGAGAAATACGACATAAGTTTTTTGTGGCTTTGAAAAAACTCATCGTTTGTAAAATCATTGCCTGATCGCATCATGGCATTTTTCTTTCAGGCAGAATTGTTGGACTCTCTATTTTTCTACTTTTCAAAAACTGTTCGGACTATTGACTCAGCTTTACTTTTGCAAATTTTCGCTTACCTACTTGAATGATATACTGCTTACCTGCTGCTATCTCTAGCTTGGTATCACTTATTTTTTCACTATCTAGCTTTACTGCGCCTTGATTAATCAGTCTTATCGCTTCAGAGGTACTGCTTGTTAGGCCTGCATCCTTTAACGTATTAGCAATACCATAAGTATGAGTCTTT
>JAIPFI010000150.1 GCA_021736705.1 Methylococcaceae bacterium
AATGCAATGAAAAAACTAAAGGGCGCAGTTAGCATCCTCGCCTAATTAACTTGGAGCATCTTTCATATTTCCCAGTTGGCACTTTATTTTGACTACGCAACATAAAAAGCCCTTTATTTGTAATGTAAATAAAGGGCTTTTTATTTCTATTATCTTTTCAATCAATAACAATTTCCATTTAAAATAATGGAGCTCAACTTATATCAATACCACCAAACACCATTATTCTTGATTTTATCATTTCAACTTATCAATAATTGCTTGTGCCTCTTGCCTTTGGGCCTCAGTAGTACCTTTTTCTAACACTTCTTGAGCAATATCTTTTGCTGCATCTACATCGCCCATATCTATATAAGCCTTGGCCAAGTCGATTTTTGTTTCAAACTCATCCATATCAGTCAAATCTGAAACTATTAAGCTATCTTCACTAAATATACTTGGCTCTTCTACACTAGCATTATCTGATGATCCAGAAGAGATATCATCAAAATCAAAATCAAAATCAAAATCATTACTTTCAGACTTATTATCACTGCTAATATCAAGCGACTCAATATCGTCTACAGTATCAGTCAATTTTTCTATTTTGCCAACGCTATTACCTGATGGTGCGTGATCCGAAGAAAAATCAAAATCATCCAGATTAATATCATTCATATCATCATCAAGTACCAAAGATTCGCTAGAATCTGCTGTATCTCGATTAAAATCAAATGTTTCGAAGTCTTCAGGAATACTAAGCTCTGGAGCTTTTTTAGTATCTGAACTAATTGTATTAAAAGAACTTAGATCGAAATCAATACTTTCAATATCATCAGCGAACGTATTCGTAGTTGCTGATTCATGAGCATCACCCACGGAAGAAGAGTCTATATTAAACTCAATGCTTTCAACATTAGAATTTAGTGCTTTATTTTCAGTTTTTCCAGGCTGACCCTGCTTATCCGTATCATCCATCAAAGAAAAAGAGCTCAAATCAAAGTCAATATCCGAATGATCAAATGCCTCTTTTTCGTCACTCAACGGTACTGTGACCTGTTCTTTAGTTGCTATAACTAGGTCTTCTTGTTCTCTAATGTCCGGCAATTCATCTTCACTATCGAAATCATTGCCATCTATTGCATCAAACTTAGATTCTCCTTTCTCAGCAGAAAATAAATCCGAATCAGGAACAAGCTCACTACCCATTTCAACGACTTTAGTCCAAAACTTCAAGTCACTATTTTTACCTTCAGCAACTAACGTAGTAGAAAATTCTTCAAATGCCTGACTATTTTCACTGGCATAAAAAATTTCTAAAAGCTTAAGTTTGTAATCTTCTCTATCAGGAAAGTCGTTAATTGCTTGACGTATTAATTCTTCAGCTTGCTGATATCGCCCATAAGCAAGATAAACATCTGCTTCAGAACTCGGATCAACCTCTGCTTGATCCGACTCAAAAACATCAAAATCACTAGGTGTAAACTCACTTAAAAACGAGCTTTCACCGACTGTTCCAACATCATAAGAAGGCGTTTCATCAAACATAGGTACAGAGAACTCACTTTCCACGTCAGGCAATATAATTTCACTTGAAGAAGCAAACATACTGCTATGATCTATTCGTTCTTTATCTTCTGCTTGGCGTCTTCGCCATAGTATCAAGCTCACCCCGACAAGCGCTAAGCCACCTAAAATCCCAAAACCTAGATAATAATAGTTAAAACCAGTAGACTCTTCTTGGTCAGCTATACTGACTACAGGTGCTGTAACTGGCGGCTTACTCGCTACCGGTAAAGATTCTTGTTTCCGAACTTGCTTAGCACCATTTCCTTCAGACGTTACCGTCGATTCAGTCACTTGATTTTCTATCGCCGAATTCTCTGTAACTAAAGGTCGATCAGTAACACTGGCATCTGTTACAGTCACATGATCTTGCTTTTCAACTTGAGATTCAGGACTAATCTGTGCATTTTGTATAGCGGCAAGTTGCTGATCTTTAATTGCCAACATTTCCTGCATAATCACAAATTGCTTTTCTAAATTGGCTAAACGCTCTTGTAATTGCTGATTTTCAGTTTTTAAACTAAGCGATTCAACATCAGTGGCATTTGCCGATAAAGCTTCAGAACCAATAAGCTCTTGTGTTGGGGGCACTAAAGTTAACTGATTACTCGATTTTATCTCTGTAGTGGCTACCTGCTGAACTTTAGGCTGAACAACCGCCTTACCTTCCCAAACAGCCATTTGATTATGAAACTCAGTGCTGGCTTGTTTTGTAGATAATTGCATAATCTCAGACTTATCTGGAATCTTTAAGTTTTTTCCAGCCATCAGTGCATTCACATTTTTCTTATAAAATGCGCGAGGATTAGCTTTATATAAAGCCATCATCATTTGCTCTACAGAAATTTCCTTGTCTGTATTAACTTTTTCAGCCACTCCCCATAAAGAATCGCTTCGACTAGTAGGACCATACTCCCCTTCTACCGCTAGACCACTAAAATCATTTTCTACTACAGTATCTGTATTTACAGTGCTAACAGTAGGTTGCGAGGCAGATATTGTCGGTGCGTCAATAGCACTTTGTTGATAAGTAGCTGGAGGATCAACTAAAACCGTGAATTCTTTAAAAATTTCACCTTTTGGCCAGCTAACTTCGAGCAGAAAATCCAAGAAAGGTTCTTGCACGACTTCATGAGAAGTCACTTTAACAACAACCTGTCCATTTGCTTTTAGAATAGGTTCGAACTTAACCTTTGATAAAAAAGAACTCCAAGTAATACCTGCTTGATCAAATTTATCTGGCGAAGCCAAAGAGATCTTTACATCGGCAAGCTCTTCACCTGTAGATAATGATAAGGCAATTTCAGCATTAAGCTTTTGATTTAATACAGAATGTAATTTTATATCACCCACACCCAATGAGTGTGCAGCCATTGGTGCCAACAAAGACATAGCGGCTAAAGTTTTAGTCAAATTATGCACTACACTCCCCTTCCCACAAGTTTTTCCACGATAGCTTTCCTAAATACGATCCAATATATCTCTATAGCTTAGACTAGATGTGATTTTTTACTAGCTCTTCTGCAATTTGCACACTATTTAAAGCAGCTCCTTTACGTACATTGTCGGCAACAACCCATAAATCAATACCTTTCTCATGAGAAATATCTTCTCTAATACGTCCAACAAAGACATCATCATTACCCGAAGACTCAGTAACCGCAGTAGGATAACCACCATCGGCGCGCTCATCCATAACCGTAATGCCAGGTGCAGCGGCTAATAACTCACGTACCTTTTCAACGCTAATTTTTTCACGCGTTTCTATATGTACAGCTTCTGAATGACCAAAGAAAACAGGGACACGTACAGCAGTAGGATTAACCTGAATACTATCATCGCCCATAATTTTTTTGGTTTCCCATACCATTTTCATTTCTTCCTTGGTATAGCCGTTGTCCATAAACACATCAATTTGCGGTATGACGTTAAACGCGATTTGCTTAGGGTACACTTTTGTTTGAATTGGCTTACCATTTAACAATTGAGAGGTTTGGCTAACGACCTCTTCAATACCTTCCTTGCCCGACCCCGAAACGGCCTGATAAGTACACACATTAATACGTGTTATTCCTGCCACATCATATATAGGCTTTAGCGCTACAAGCATTTGAATGGTTGAACAATTAGGGTTGGCAATAATACCGCGCTTAGTATATTGGGCAATGGCTTCCGGATTAACTTCAGGAACCACCAAAGGAATATCATCGTCATAACGAAACTGCGAAGTATTATCTATGACAATACACCCGGCTGCAGCGGCAATCGGTGCATATTTTTCCGAAAGCGAGGCGCCCGCAGAAAACAAACCAATATTAGCTTTAGAAAAATCAAACGTTGCTAAATCTTCAACCTTAAGACTGCCACCATTAAAGGGAATACGCTTACCCACTGAGCGTTCACTGGCTAAAGCATAGACTCTATCTACGGGAAATTTTCTTTCTTCCAGAATAGAAATCATCGCTTCGCCCACTGCACCCGTTGCACCAACAATCGCTACATTATATTTTTTTGTCATTGTTCTATGCTCTCGCTTTTAAAGCATTAACCACAGCATCACCCATTTCTGAAGTGCTTACTTTTTGCTTGCCATCTGAATAAATATCCGCAGTACGCACATTTGAATCAAGTGCATCATTAACGGCTTGCTCAATGCGATCCGCAGCCTCTGCTTGATTAAAAGTGTAACGCAACATCATTGCCGCCGATAAAATAGTTGCTAAAGGATTAGCAATGCCCTTACCTGCAATATCAGGCGCAGAACCATGAATCGGCTCATACATACCTTTACCATTAACATCTAATGACGCTGAAGGCAGCATACCAATTGAACCCGTTAGCATTGAAGCTGTATCTGACAAAATATCACCAAACATATTCGTCGTTACCATGACATCAAACTGTTTAGGTGCTCGCACTAATTGCATAGAGGCATTATCAACATACATATGACTTAATTCAACGTCAGGGTATTGTTTACCCACTTCGGTCATAACTTCACGCCATAATTCAGTGCACTCTAGTACATTCGCCTTATCCACTGAACACAAGCGTTTATTACGTTTTTGTGCAATTTTAAAAGCAGAATGTGCAATACGGCGAATTTCAGACTCGCTATATACTAAAGTGTTATAACCTTGTCTTTCGCCATTCTCTAAAATCCTGATGCCCCGCGGTTGTCCGAAATAAATTCCGCCCGTCAATTCACGGACAATCATTAAATCTAAACCGGCAACGACTTCTGACTTTAAAGTCGAAGCATCTGCAAGCTGTGGATATAAAATTGCTGGGCGTAAATTAGAAAATAATCCCAACTCTGAACGCAAGCCCAATAAACCTTTTTCCGGGCGGACAGCAATATCTAAAGATTCCCATTTGTAACCACCAACAGCACCCAGCAAAACAGCATCGGCTTGTTTAACTAAATTGAGCGTTGCTTCTGGAAAAGGCGAACCTGTTTCATCATAAGCTGCGCCACCAATTAAACCTTGCTCAAACTCTAAACCTAAGCCCATATCCGCATTTAAGTAATCTAATACTTTAATCGCTTCAGCGACAATTTCAGGGCCAATACCATCGCCGGGTAATACTGCAATTTTCTGTGTCATTTACGTCTAAACCTTTTTACTAATCTAAATTATTTTACAAATAACCAAGGCGCGCGTTTTGCTCGCTCAGCTTCATATGCTTTAATTTTATCGGCTTGCAATAAAGACAAAGCGATATCATCTAAGCCATTATATAAACGATATTTTCTCGATTCATCAACTTCAAAAGCAATTACTTGACCCTTTGGCGTAAGAATTGTTTGCGCGTCTAGGTCAATAGTTAATTGATACTTAGCAGTCGCCTCTTTAAATAAACTGTCAACAATTTCTGCTGATAAGGCAATAGGTAATAAACCATTTTTAAAGCAGTTATTATAAAAAATATCTGCAAAACTAGGCGCGATAATGGCACGAAAACCATAATCTTCCAATGCCCACGGCGCATGCTCGCGCGATGACCCACAACCAAAATTCTCACGAGTCAATAGAATTTCAGCACCTTTATAATCTGGATTATTAAGTACGAAATCTTTTTTCAATGGACGATTCGTGCAATCCATTTCCGGCTCACCAATATCCTGATAACGCCATTCATCGAATAAGTACGGTCCAAAACCTGCGCGGCGAATTGATTTTAAGAATTGCTTAGGAATAATCGCATCAGTATCGACATTAGCTCGATCTAAAGGCGCAACCGTCGCAGTAATTTTTTTAAATGCTTGCATCATAGCCTCCTTATGCCCAATCTCTAATATCAACAAAATGTCCTGCGATAGCGGCTGCCGCAGCCATTGCAGGACTGACTAAATGCGTCCGGCCACCATAACCTTGACGTCCTTCAAAATTGCGATTCGAGGTAGAAGCGCAGCGTTCACCTGCCTCTAATTTATCCGCATTCATTGCTAAACACATAGAACAACCCGGCTCACGCCATTCAAAACCTGCTGCAATAAATAGCTTATCCAAACCTTCTTGTTCTGCTTGCCGTTTCACTAAGCCTGACCCAGGAACAACTAAAGCTAATTTAACATTAGCCGCAATTTTTTTACCTTCAACCATAACGGCTGCGGCACGCATATCTTCGATTCTTGAATTAGTACAAGAACCAATAAAGACTTTATCAATTTGAATATCAGTAATGGCTTGTCCTGCTTTTAAACCCATATAAGCTAAAGCATTAACCATGCTTTGTTGCTTAACAGTATCAAATTCATCCATAGGATTCGGCACTTCCGCATCAACTGGAACGACCATCTCAGGCGACGTTCCCCACGTTACTTGAGGCTTAATCGTTGAAGCATCCATTTCAACCACTTTATCAAATACAGCACCTTCATCAGAATGTAGCTTTTGCCACATTCTTTCCGCCATAAACCAATGCTCACCTTTAGGTGAATAAGGGCGATCACGATAATACTCTATGGTAACATCATCAACAGCAATTAAGCCGGCTCTGGCACCTGCTTCAATCGCCATATTACACACTGTCATACGGCCTTCCATTGATAAAGCAGTAATTGCAGAGCCTGCAAATTCAATTGCATAACCATTCCCTCCGGCCGTACCAATTTTCCCAATAATGGCCAAGACAATATCTTTAGCAGTTATACCAGCACCTACTTGCCCATTGACTTTAATTAGAAAATTTTTCGATTTTTTCTGGGTTAAACATTGAGTCGCCAAAGCATGTTCGACCTCTGAAGTACCAATACCAAAAGCCAGCGCACCCGAAGCCCCATGAGTTGAAGTATGTGAATCCCCACAAACAACAGTCATACCAGGTAAAGTTGCGCCTTGCTCAGGACCGACTACATGCACAATACCTTGCCTTAAATCTGACATAGCAAATTCAGTGATACCAAATTCAGCGCAATTTTTATCCAATGTTTCCACTTGCAGCCGAGATACTGGATCAGCAATACCGACACTTCTATCTGTCGTCGGCACATTATGATCAGCAACAGCAAGGTTAC
>JAIPFI010000151.1 GCA_021736705.1 Methylococcaceae bacterium
TGCAAGAAGGAGAACGAATCAAAGCCGAAGTCACCGCTTATCTGGAAACGTTAAAACTTCCTATCAACACAGAGAAAAGCCAAGTGGTCAGTAGCAAACAGCTTAACTTTCTTGGTTTTGCTTTTAAAGGCAAGAAGATAGTCTGGAGCCCGAAAAGTCTCGCTAACTTCAAGCACCGTATCCGTGAATTAACGGGACGTTCGTGGGGAGTCAGCTGGGCTTATCGGTATGAAAAACTCAGGCAATATATTCAAGGCTGGGGAAACTACTTTGGGTTGAGCGAATATTACCGACCGATACCGTTACTGGATCAATGGATACGACGACGTATCAGGATGTGCTATTTAAAACAATGGCGCAGGATACGCACACGTATTCGTAATTTGATGCGACTCGGCGTTTCCGAATCAGCGGCGATTAAATTAGGTATGAGTTCAAAGGGGTATTACCGACTTGCGAAAACCAAGGCGGTACAACTTGCTTTAAATAACAACTGGCTCAAATCACAAGGTTTAGTCTCGGTTGAAGCGCAATGGGTTAAGTTTCATTACTCATAATGACTGATGAACCGCCCTGTGCGGAGCCGCACGCAGGGTGGTGTGGGGAGGGCTGGAGAGAAACCAGTCCTTACCCGATTTATATTTTATCTATGCTCATTAATAATCATATCAGTATCACCTTGACCATCATAAATAGTGCTAGGTATTACCTTCCTATAATACATATCTCGCCATGTCATCTGTATTTCATATTCTTGGTCTGCACCATATTTAAGGTGTTCATTAGTATTGCTACACACTATTTGACCTATAGCTTGAATTTTTGCACAGTTATTCGTATTAAAATAATTTTCTAAATCACTCATTATTTTTCTATCACGCATAAGTTCATCTTTCATACGGATTTTATCGTATGGTGCAAAATAATCATCTTCAAAATCATTTGTTAATCCAAGCTGACTATAGATAAACATTTCATAATTTCTAGATATAATTCGAGCGTGATTATGTCTTGCACAAACCCTCCAAATATCTATTTTGGCTTCTTGATGCTGACCTTCTTCATAACCGAGTATTCCTAAATTATAAGAATTACAATTACATATATATTCACCATCATCATATTCACACTTTTCAATGTGATGTTTACCATAACCGTGAAAATAATTTTTTAAATCTTCAAATTCATTAAGAAAAGATTTAATTAAAAAAAAGTCATTTTCACTAATAAGGATATTTTCAAAACTATTTTTAGCCTTTCTTGACCAATTAAAACTCCCTGTTAATAAAATACTATCATCAATAATACAAAATTTATTATGCATTAAAGAACCATAGTGTCTTCCTTTTATTGGAAAAAAATTAGCTCCATAAATATTACCTAATGGGTTTCTTTTATTTATAGGGTCATCATTGTAAATGATTTCAACTTTTACATTTCTATTAACTAGCTCTGTAAGAATAGGCGTGTATATTTCACCATTAATCCAAGCTACGCAAATTTTTACAGATTCTTTAGCTGAATAAAGAGCTTTTCTAATGTGATAGTCAATATCTTCAAAATATGCTGTTTGTTTCACCTAATTACCTTAAGAAAATATAACGCCAAAATAAGCGGCAGTTTAAAGGGGCATGACTTTTGCGTCTTTTTGCAAAAGGCATGACGCTTTAAACTGTCAGCTTGATTTTTTTGTTAGGCTTTTTCCACACCATTGTAGTTTCAATTTAGATAAAGGATTCTTTGTAACTTCCCATTCTTCTTTTAGCAAGGTTCTAGCTCCCATAACTGCTTCATCAGAAAGTTTTCTCCAGCTCGAATATTCATTCTTTTGCACAAGTTTTTCTGGGTCAAGTAAGCCTAACAGCTTACCAAGTAATATATTGGCATTTTCATCATCAGGCTTAAACCGTAGATTAATACGACTAAGAATATGAAGTGCATCATATTTTATGCCGTCTAACTTAGGAGCTATTTCAGCCTTCTTTTCTTGAGTACCTTCGGAATTAAACACCAAATACAAATCTACCCATTCATGTGCCTTACTAATGTATTCTGATATATCAGAACGCAACCCATCAATCCAAGCTTGCCTAAATTCAGATATTTTTACGCCTCTCGCAATAAATGCTGCTGCAATCGCCCCTAAGGCTATCCAAAATGCTGTCAAAGTTATATCTCCTGTTTTATAAGTAGCCTAACGCCAAAATAAGGGGCGGGCAAAAGGGGCGCGGTTTTTTGCGATAGCAAAAACCGTGACGCTTTTGCCCGTCCGCTTGATTTTTTTGTTAGGTGTTTTTAAATAAATAGTTGAGTTCATCATCAGACACGCTGTGAACTTCTATTAAAGTAAGACCTTTATGTTGCACTGTGCATATCTTAATTGTTTTGCCATCTTCGAATTCTTCTCTGACATATACACATGAGGCGTGTCTTCTTAAAGATGGGTTATATTTATTGTCGCCCGTAAACTGATTGATTTTTCCATCTTTAACTATAGTAATTAAAGTTTGCTCTGCATCTTCCCCTCTATCGAAAAGGACAGTTGCAAACTGTTGGCTAGAACATTCTTCAAAATCAATATCGTCATAATTTAATACTTTTAATTTGCTCATTATTTACCTTTAATGTATTGGAATATTGTTAATACTAGAACACCTAACGCTTCACATCACCGGCAGCAAAAAGCAGAGCGAGGAACGAGCGGCGCTTTTTGATGTCCGAGTGCATGTGATTGTTATGTTTCTATGTTCCATCCCCAGAATTCTCTGTTGGTAGGTTCTGCTGCAAGGTAAGGCGTATTTATACCCAAGGCGGCGGCGATTAGTTTCGTGTTAAACGATGTGAATTCAAGGCTATAGTTTTCATCTGGATATGAATATCCTATAGGATGCCCGCCGTACTTTGCTTCATGTACAAGTTCATTGCGTTGTTTACTTAGTTTACTCTGCTTCCCTGTTGCATCTAACTCCGCCCAAGAAGGTAGTTCAATTCCATACTTTTCAGCAAGGACAATAGGACGACTGGCATGATTATTAGCTTTTAAACCAGATAACTTATACAGCCCATCAAGAACCTTGTACTGTGCGTCAAATCTATCCCAATCAAAAGTATAACTTTGCCCAACTAAATACCAATGAATAGAGGCAAACATTTGGGATTGATTTTCTTGACTTGATGAGCGATAAAATCTATTTATGGAGTCCATTCCATTTATGTAATCATCACCTATCAAGAGCAATCCATTCAGTTTTCCAGGATCATAAGCTGTACGCCCTAAATATGAGTAACCTTCTGGTGTAAGATATATGCCCTGCAAAAACCCATAGCCAAGCACAAGAAATCTCAGATGATTATCATCATAGCCATTTGCAGAAATTTGATGTGTTGGCTTGATGCGAAAAAATGATGAGCAATTTATAGGACCACGTTCTTTGAACTTATCATTCTCTGCCGATGATTTCTTTAGCTGTTCTTCTGGACCATAAAACCAACCGTTACTAACGTGCATAGATTGGTAGAATTTTTCCAAAACATCATCAAAGTTTGAGGCTGTAGTAATCTTGAACCCGTCACATTCAAATGACGTTCTATCAGTAAGAAACCCAAATTTCATGATGATCCTTTTCAAACATAACGCCGCAAATCACCGGCGGCAAAAAGCAGAGCGACGAAGGAGCGGCGCTTTTTGCCGTCCGAGTGCATTTGCCTTGTTAGCCCTTGTAATATTGCTTAAATTCATCAGTAGGCTCTCGGTCGGAATATATGTAAATAGAATTACCGATTGGATCAATTATTGAGAAGCCTCTATCGCCCCACGGATGGTCTTCCAATGGCATGGCAATCTGTAATCCAGCTTTTGTTAATCTCGTGTGCTCCGTATCAACATCATCAACTTTGAAATTGAGCATGACCCCAGTACCACTAAATGTAGGCATTTCCCCCTGAGGTTGCATGAATTGAACGGTAGGCCCATCTTCACCAATTCTTAAATTGACATACCAGCCACAATCAAAAATAGCCTCTGCTGCAAAATGTTCACGATAAAAATCACGACACGCATCTACATCATGGGTGCAAAAGCATGTTGACAGTTCATTTGTTTTCATTTTTTCTCCTCAATCTAATTGATACGATTCTTTGATGAAGCTTTCGACATTTTTATCATTGATGTCTTGTTCTTGATAGATCTTTATGTGCCTCATCTGCTTTCCTTTGCCTTCAAGAATTTTGTTTGGGTCGGAGAGTTGTGAGCCTTTGTCAAAAATGACTGATACATATTTTTTGTATGGCATAATTCCGACAAATGCCCTTTCACCTTTGAAAAAGCATAGTGCATTCCACTTTATGTCCTCTTTTGAGGCGTTGGATAGGCCGGATGCAAGGTCTCTCAGTTTTGACACGAGAATGCTCTTGTCGCTCTCAAGGTTCAAGATGAACTCATTTATCTTGTCACTCATGTGATTCCCTATTTGAGGGGCTAACGACTAAATAAGCGGCGGGCAAAAGGGGCGCGTTTTTTGCATCGCAAAAAACGTGACGCTTTTGCCCGTCCGCTTGATTTTTTTGTTAGGCAAAAATTTCCCCAAGCCACGCTGCTGAAAAAATAATGCCTACTGATATTGCAAGTGCAATCACGATAACGAACAAACAACCTTTAGATTCGCTTGCATTTCTCCTATTTTGATTTCTTGCTGGAGCTGGAAAATTTACACGCTGCTTGAGCATCGAAGAAACTTGTTTGTATGCCGCAGTGCGATTACTCCCCCCAGTATGAACATAACCGTCTGATGAAGTCCATTCACCAAACCAAATTAATTCTTTTCCCTCATAACGACGAACTGACTTTACAATTTTTTCATCGCTTGCTAATTCTGTTGCAATTTCTTGTATGATTGGGTCGTTAGGATTATCTATTGGAGCATTGTCGATACCATTTATCAGCTCACGATAAACCCTAAATGTAAACCATGATAAAAGCTCTTGTTCTCGACCTGAGATAATTAAAGCTGTTTGAATGCGATTAAACAAGGCTTTTTTACCAATATAGTCGTTGAACTCAATACCATATATTCTTGCAAAACTTTTATGCCTTTCGGTTGATGGTTTATCCTTATTTACTTTGACAGATATAATTTCGCTTAAATCGTCTTTTGTTGCATTTGTTGGAATGGTTATTCCTAAATCTTTTGCATAATTTAGTTGTTTATCGGTTGGTAGCTCTGGCGGCAACTCAATAATCTCTTCGACCTGTGTACCATCATTTTCTGCTAGTTGCTTTGCTTCCAATTCATTAGACGCAGTATAAATACGATTTCTTTTTCGTCCTGTATCTTTGCCTCTACCTTTTATTTCAAAACTGGGCATGGTCACTCCTATTTATTTTTGCCTAACTATATTATTAACAAGCACATTTGCCCTGATATTCCATAGTATTCACCGGCAAATCGGGCATACTTGACAGGATATTAATAGCCTGACCTTTTGCCCTGTTTCGCTGCGGTATTGAGCTGAAAATCGGGCATATTTGCCTGTTATCCATTTTATCCTGTCATATTGCCTTGATAATTGATATTATCCGGCAAATGATGATAATTAGCGCCCAAAGTAATTCTTTTAAATATTTATGTCAACTATAAATTCAGGGAAAAGCTTATTAGAGGAAACCCGCGACACTATGCAGCGCTTGCATTATTCCATTCATACTGAGCGCTCTTACTGTGATTGGATTATACGCTATATTCGCTTTCATCATCTGCAGGAGAGATCAGCTTTATTAATTGAGCCTGAGAAAAAAGTTGAAGATTTTTTAACGCATTTAGCGGTTCAGGCTAATGTGGCGGCTTCTACGCAAAATCAAGCGTTTAATGCTTTGGTTTTCTTGTATAAACGAATACTTGAATGCCCTTTGGAGGGGATTGAGGCGGCTCGGACACGTAAAGAAAAGCGCATTCCTGTAGTCTTAACACGTGAAGAAGTCAAGCAAGTGCTGACTTTTCTGGAAGGTACACCCGAACTGTTGGTAAAGTTATTGTATGGCAGTGGTTTGCGGATTACTGAGGCGGTGCGTTTGCGCGTACAGGATATTGATTATGGTTATAAACAAATAACTGTACGTAATGGTAAAGGTATGCAGGATCGAGTTACACCTTTTCCAGAAAGTTTAGCGCCTTTATTGCACAATCATTTGCAGCGAGTTAAAGCGATTCATGAACAGGATTTAGCGTTGGGGTTAGGCGCTGTTTATTTACCCTATGCGTTGGCGCGAAAATATCCAAATGCGGAAAAAGCGTGGTCGTGGCAATATGTTTTTCCCAGTCGTAATTTATCTCTCGACCCGCGTAGCGGCGCTACTCGGCGGCATCATATGGATCAATCAGTAGTGAATAAAGCCATTAAACAGGCGGTACGTAAAGCTGAGATCACGAAAAAAGTGAGCGCGCATACGTTTCGCCATAGCTTTGCGACGCATTTATTGCAGCGTGGTACGGATATTCGCACCATTCAATCTTTGCTTGGACACAAGGATTTAGAGACGACGATGATTTATACGCATGTTTTGCAGCAAGGAGGCGAAGGCGTAGTAAGTCCGTTAGATGATTTGTAATGGGTCGTAAAGAGGAAGTGCCTGATCAAGGCGGGCTGAAGCCGCGCCCTACCATTTACGACGTTTAATCTAAAATTAACCACGCCCACGATACGGTGGCACGCCTTGATCGGGTATCCAAACGCCTTGGGGAATTTCGCCTTGGGCAAAAAATACATCAATGGGAATTCCACCGCGTGGATACCAGTAACCACCTATACGTAACCATTTTGGATCAATTTCTTTTATTAGACGGCGCGCAATACTAATGGTGCAATCTTCATGAAATGCGCCGTGGTTTCTGTATGATCCGAGAAACAATTTTAATGACTTACTTTCCACTAGCTTTTCTGACGGGATGTAATCAATGACTAAATGGGCAAAATCAGGTTGTCCGGTGAGCGGGCATAATGAGGTAAATTCTGGCGAGACAAAACGCACCATATAATCAACATC
>JAIPFI010000152.1 GCA_021736705.1 Methylococcaceae bacterium
GGCTTCAGCCCGCTTTTAGGCGATTAGCGGGCTGAAGCCGCGCCCTACACATTTATTAAGTGGCTGACTTTTTGATGTCTAAGGTGTGTCTCGCCTTAAAATGGAAACCTACATTTCTACGTGGGCAGCTTATACTGTTGACAACACAACTCATTATTGGACACGGGCGCATGCCAGAAAATACTAAAAAAGTAAGTATTCAGACAACTCAGCACGATAAACCGACTAAATTCCCAGTTGTAGGCATAGGTTCATCTGCTGGTGGTTTGGAGGCGTTGGAAATTTTTTTTGCCCACCTGCCTCCTAAAAATGGCATGGCGTTTATTATTGTGACGCATCAACAACCCAATCATTTAAGCTTGTTGCCGGAGTTACTTGCCGGATTTACTGAAATGCCAGTGGTTGCGGCAGAAAATGGCATACTGCTGCAACAAAATCAGGTTTATGTCTGTCCGCCAGGAAAAAACCTGGGGATTCTCAATCGACGTTTACATCTTATGGATATAGATAAAGACGCGCCCTTACATTTACCTATTGATTATTTTTTTCGCAGTCTGGCTGCCGATTTACACGAAATGGCTATCGGCATTATTTTATCGGGAACCGGCACTGATGGGACTTTAGGGCTTAAAGCCATTAAGGGCGAATCGGGCATGATTATGGTGCAAGAGCCTAAATCGGCTAAATTCGATGGTATGCCCTGTAGCGCCATTACTATGGGGGATGTGGATTTTACATTGCCACCAGAAGATATGGGTAAGCAGTTATTGCACTATACACAAAGCCCTTTGTTATTAGCGATGGATCCTATCGTCAATGAAGAATCGGTCAGCCTTGAGCCGATACAAAAAGTGTTCATGTTATTACGTAATCGCACCGGACATGATCTATCCAACTACAAGCAAAGCACTATCCGGCGGCGTATCGCCAGACGCATGAATATCCATCAGCTTAAAAGCCTGAATCACTATGTGCGATTTTTACAAGAAAATCCGCATGAAATTGATTGCCTGTTTAAAGAACTATTAATTAACGTGACCAATTTCTTTCGTGACCCAGAAGCCTTCCAGCTATTAGCTGATAAAATTTTGCCCGATTTTCTGGCAGATAAACCGGATAATTATGAAATGCGCCTCTGGATTCCCGCCTGCTCAAGCGGTGAAGAGGTCTATTCACTCGCTATTATTTTGCTTGAATTAATGGAGCAAGCTAAAAAGTCATTCACCTTCCAAATTTTTGCAACGGATCTGGATACCGATATTATTAATCGCGCACGTGAGGGATTATATCCCTGTGGTATTGCGGCAGATGTGTCTGCATCACGCTTACAGCGTTTTTTTAAAGTTCAGGAGAATAATTACCGCATCCAGAAAGAAGTGCGCGATAAAGTTGTCTTTGCGGTACAGAATGTCATTAAAGATCCGCCGTTTACCCATATTGATTTAATCAGCTGCCGTAATTTCTTGATTTATCTGAATGCTGATTTGCAAAAACAATTGATGCCACAATTTCATTATGCCCTTAATCCTGATGGCCTGTTATTTCTTGGCTCTTCTGAATCTATTGGTAATAGTGAGGATTTATTTAGCGTTAGAGATAAAAAGTGGAAACTGTACCAGCGCAAAAATATCACCATTAAATTACCGCTTAATCCGCTCAATCATTCGGCGGTTAATACACAGAGTTCAGGAGCAGTGCTCACCAATCCCTTTGCCGTAGTTCAACAGCAAGGCAATATTGCCCGGCAAATTGAAAAGTTATTATTAGAACGCTATGCACCGGTCAGCATTATTATTAACGAACATGGCAAGATTTTTTATATCCATGGCCGTACTGGGAAATATCTTGAGCCTGCATCAGGTGGACAGCCTAATTGGAATGTCATTGAGATGGCGAGGGAAGGGCTGCGTATGCCTTTAGTCGCTGGTTTACGTAAAGCGTTAAAGCAGGATAATACCGAAATTATTAGTGAAAAAGTCCGCGTAAAAACCAACGGTGATTTTGAACTTATTGATGTAAAACTGATAAAAATTGCCCAACCGGAAGCATTAATGGGGCTGTTTTTACTCAGTTTCCATCCCAGCCTAAGTCCTCCAAAAGGCACCGATACAAAACGCAAACAACATATACACGTCAATAACAACGATGAAAGAGAGCAGCTAGAACAGGAGCTGTTATTTACTAAAGAATCGCTACGCGCCACCATTGAAGAGCTGGAGACATCTAATGAGGAGCTTTGCTCAACCAATGAAGAGCTGCAATCGACCAATGAAGAATTACAAAGCTCTAATGAGGAGCTGGAAACCTCAAAAGAGGAAATGCAATCACTGAATGAAGAACTGATCACGGTCAATGAAGAGCTGCATAATAAAGTGGATGAATACGTCCGCTCCAGCGATGACTTGCAAAATCTGCTCAATAGTACCGATATTGCTAGTGTATTTTTGGATAATGATTTACGCATTAAACGCTTTACCAAACAAGCGCAAAATATTATCAGTTTAATTGATACCGATATTGGTCGACCGCTTTCGGATCAGGCTTCTCATTTAAAATATCCGCATTTAATTGATGATGCCAAAAAGGTATTGGAAACCTTGGTTTTTAAAGATAAGGAAGTGCAAACGGTCAATGGGGATTGGTATTTACTGCGTATTTTGCCTTATCGCACAGCAGAAAATATGATTGATGGTTTAGCTATCTCGTTTATTAATATTAATAAACTCAAATTGGCCGAACAGTCGGCGGTTGATGCCAGTGTGACGCGCGCTATTGTCGAAACCGTACGCCACCCTTTATTAGTTTTGGATGAGCACTTGCAAATCTTACTGGCTAATCCGGCATTTTTTAATAGTTTTAAGCTAGATAAGCAACAAACCGAAAATCAGTCCTTATTGACTATCTGCGCGGGTGCTTGGGCCACGGCTGAAATTAAACAACACTTAAAAACAACCTTAGACGATAAAACCGCGTTTGAAGAGTTACATTTTAGCCATGAATTTCCTGATATTGGTTTGAAGCATTTAATTTTAAATGGTCGTATCTTAAAACAATCTGCTGAGAAATCCGTGCATATTCTGTTGGCAATAGAAGATGTGACGACTAGACATAATAATAAGTAAACTTCTGTAAGGCGGTTGAGCATGAGCATGAATAATACCAACATGTTACGTGATGAGCTACGCGAAAAGGCGGAAGCTAATCTAAGCATAACACAGACTGAGGCGTTGAATTTTAGTGCGGACGCAGTACAAAAACTCGTACATGAATTTCAGGTGTATCAAATTGAACTGGAAATGCAGAATGAGCAGTTGCGTGCGGCTCAATTACAATTACAAGTATCGCGAGACCGCTACCAAACACTCTATGATTGTGCGCCCATAGGTTTTCTTACACTGAATAAAGAGGGCAATATTACGGATGCTAATCTAGCGGCTTGCGCCCTGTTAACGTATTCTAAATCCGAGTTATACGGAAAAAAATATCTTAAATATGTTTATAGCGAAGATCAGGATCGCTTTTATTTATTTTTTCAGCAGTTGCTCAAGTTTACGGGAAAAAAAACCATTGAAATTAGGGTTAAGCGGGATGATGAGTCATTTATTTCCGTCCTTTGTCAGGGATATTATTACTATGAAGGGCATGCTCAGAGAGATAACAATGAGTTTTTCTTAACCCTGCAAGATGTGACGGAGCAAAAACGCGCGGAACAAAAAATCCAGCAATTGAATGAGCAATTAACGCACGAGGTTAGTGAGCAAAATATTCAGCTTTTTAGAAAGAACAAGCAATTACTGGATAATATTAAGGAAATTAACCTTTCAAAAGCTGAATTACTGGAGCGAGAAGCCAAGCTTAATTCGGTTTTTAGTGCCGCCGTGGAAGGCATTATAACAATTGATGAAGCGGGCATTATACAATCAGTTAATAGCGCAGTGATTAACATTTTTGGTTACTCGCTAGATGAGCTTATTGGGCACAATGTTAATAAGCTCATGCCTACACCATATAAAGAACGGCATGGGTGTTATTTAACAAATTATTTATCAGACCATCAAGACAAGATTGTAGGGTCGATTCGGGAGCTAGAAGGCCAACATAAGAAGGGTAATATCATTCCCATTGATTTATCCCTTTCTAAATATAAAGTAGGAGAGAAAAGTTATTTTACCGGCATGATGAGGGATATCAGTGAGCGCAAGCATAAAGAATTACTGGATAAACAGCATTTGGATGAACTCGCTCATGTCACGCGTCTGGGACTGATGGGCGAAATGGCGTCGGGTATTGCTCATGAAGTGAACCAGCCCTTAACCGCCATAGCAACGTATAGTCAGGTTTGCCAGCGATTACTAGAAAGCGATCCCCCCGATCTCATTAAGCTGCAAGAGATTTTACAAAAAACGGAGCAACAATCGCTGCGAGCAGGGCAGGTTATTTCTCGCATGCGCGAGTTTATCAGCTCTAACACGATACATCGCTCAACCGTTGACATTAATGAGTTAGTTCAAGATGCAATAAGTTTAGCCAATGATGATTGCCAACAATTTTCCATTCAATGCCGGGTGGAGCTAACCAAGTCTCTACCTTTTATTTCAGCCGATGCAGTGCAAATAGAGCAAGTCATCTTAAATCTGATTAAAAATAGCATTGATGCATTAACTAAAATAGCGCAAGAAACACCGCGTAATCTCACCATTCAAACTTATTTATTAGGCTCAAAATCTATTGAGCTTAGAGTAAAAGATAATGGGCTGGGTATTGATGAGACGGAAAAAGCGCGAGTATTTACGCCTTTTTTCACCACAAAAGTCAGCGGTATGGGCATGGGGCTTTCTATTTGCCAGTCGCTGATCGTTGCGCACGGGGGTGAATTACGCTTTAAAAGTTGCGTAGGCAAAGGCTCTACTTTTTATTTTACTTTACCGATTATTGGTCAACATAATGAAACTCAATAAACAAGCAGTGACTATTTACATCGTGGATGACGAATTTCCCATTCGTGATTCATTATCAATGTTAATAGAGTTAGCCGGATTTAACGTTGAAAGTTATGAATCCGCGCAGGTTTTTTTGGAACACTTTAAGCCTGAACAGCCGGGGTGTCTTGTTCTGGATATGCGCATGCCTTATATGGATGGGTTGGAATTGCAAACGGAGCTTGCACAACGGTGTAGCGATCTGCCGATTATCTTTATGAGCGGTCATGGCGATGTACCTATTTCCGCTAAAGCTTTTAGAGCGGGCGCTGTCGATTTTATCGAGAAGCCTTTTGATAATCAGTTGTTATTAGAACGTATCCATGAAGTGGTTGATAAAGTATTACTTGCCTGGCCCGCCGTATTGGAGAAAAGGCAGGTGCTCGAACGCTACGCCAGCTTAACCTGTCGCGAAAAGGAAGTTTTTCTATTAATCATACATAATTATTCAAGTAAGCATGCCGCGAAAAGTCTCAATATTAGTAACCGCACGGTGGATGTTCATCGTGCCAGTATTATGAGGAAAATGCAGGCGGATAGTCTGAATTCTCTTATTATTATGGCTGTGGCGGGGGGGATTTTATAGCTTATAGCTAGTTTTACGTCTCAATATTCGTGGCTAGAAGCCACTCTTACGGAATAAGAGCGCCAGCATTATTCGTGGCTAGAAGTTACTCCTACGGAATAAGCAAAATAACATCTGTAATGGTCAAGTAAAACAGGGCACTTTCACGATCCGAATAATGCAGTAGCCCCGGCTTTGGTTTTCTGGCTATCATTTTAACACGGGACATATTGAAAACCGTAGGGCGCGGCTCCAGGCCGCCTTTAGAATAGATGATGGGCATTGGCGGGCTGAAGCCGCGCCCTACCAATATATAATGTCCCGCCTTAAGTTCATAGCCGGTTTTCTACACCAAAAAGCCATCTGCACAGCATTGGCTTTATCTCTATAACCTTTCTCAGCTTTTACCCAGCGTCTAAGTTTAATTGACCATTAACACGCTTATAAAAGGTAAATATTCAGATACCCTCTAGAAAACCCCGTCATTCCTGCATACTGTTAGCAGGAATCTATACTCAGCATGGATTCCCGATTAAACACTTCGGGAATGACGATATTTTTATAAGGGGTCTGTGAATAGTTACTGTGAATCATCTGTGCGCGGTCGGTTGTCATGATATTGTCATATTTTTGTCATCGTAATGACGTAATTGCTGTTTAGAATTGGCCGCTTTTAAAGTTATGCGGTTAAACATAATGAGTCAAAGACTAAAGTTAATCGGAGCTGTGTTATTACTTTGTACTACTAGTAGTAATATTCATGCAGGTTCTGTAGATAATCTAGCAGATGAGCTTGTACGCTTACGAGGCGAGGTTGAAGAGTTGCAAAGTCAACTTGATTTAGCCAAAGAGGATCATCGTAATCGAATGCAGGCATTAAGTTCGCAGCATGCTGATTTAGGTGTGGAAGACAGAAGGCAGTCGGTTAATTTGGAAAAAATGCAACAGACATTGCTGAAGTTTGAACAAAGCAAAGAATCTATGACGGCTAATACTGATAATTTACCGCCTGTCATTATAGGAATTATTAGTCAGCTATACAATTACGTGCAGGACAGTATTCCCTTTAAAAAAGAAGAGCGTCTGTCTGTTTTAACTAAGTTACGTTCTGATATTGATAGCCAGTTGATTGATCCAAAACGTGCAGCAAACCGTTTATGGGCCTTTGTCGAAGATGAAATAAGATTAAGTAAAGAAAATGGCATTTATCGACAAACAATTGAGCTTAACGGCGAAAAAATGCTCGCTGATATTGCTAAATTAGGCACTGTTTTACTCTACTTTCAAACTAACGACCGTCAGGTCGGTATGGCGAAAAAAATGCCTGCTGGTAATTGGCAGTTTGTAGCAGTTGAAGACACGCAATCTAAAGAACAAATTGCAATTTTATTTGACTCCCTGAAAAAACAAATTCGTCAGGGATATTTTGTATTACCAAATCCATTGGGGTC
>JAIPFI010000153.1 GCA_021736705.1 Methylococcaceae bacterium
CCACCCAAGAAAAGCATTTGAAAGTGGTTGGTTGAAGCCTTAGGAATGAGCACAAAATAACTTCGACAACTAATTTTTTTGTGGGAGCGCAGACGGCTCGTCTGCCTTTCGCAGGCAAGCTGCCTGCGCTCCTAAGATGAAGACATTATTTTATGCACATCCCTTAATAACAACACCTCAACGATTAAGCCGATTATCAATAATGCTTTGCACAACGTCAGGGTCGGCCAAGGTTGACGTATCACCTAAAGTATCCACCTCATTAGCCGCAATCTTACGCAATATCCGACGCATAATTTTACCCGAACGGGTTTTAGGTAACTGCGACGACCACTGGATTAAATCAGGGCTGGCAATCGGGCCAATATCAATACGCACGAGATCCACCAGTTCTTTTTTTAATAGCTCAGTGCCTTCAATACCGACATGCAGCGTTACATAGGCATAAATGCCCTGCCCTTTAATATCATGCGGATAACCAACGACCGCAGATTCAGCGACTAATGGATGCTCATCAAGTGCAGATTCAACTTCTGCTGTGCCCATACGGTGGCCGGAAACATTAATGACATCATCGACTCGTCCGGTAATCCAATAATAACCACGCTCATCACATCGCGCGCCATCGCCGGTAAAATAATAGCCCGGATAATTCTTAAAATAGGTATCAATAAACCGCTGGTGATCGCCATAAATACTACGTGCCTGACCGGGCCAAGGACGCTCTAACACTAAGACACCCTCAGCACCATCTACTATTAACTGCCCTTCATTACTTAAAATCGCTGGCTTTACACCAAAGAAAGGCCGTGTGGCCGAGCTAGGAATTAATTCCGTCGCCCCCGGCAATGGCGTAATTAAAATACCGCCCGTTTCCGTTTGCCACCACGTATCAACAATCGGACAGTTTTTCTTACCCACTAATTCGTAATACCATTCCCACGCCTCTGGATTGATCGGCTCACCGACCGAACCCAACACGCGCAAACTACTGCGCTCAGTATTTTCTAAGTATTGGTCACCTTGCGCCATTAAAGCTCTAAGCGCTGTCGGTGCAGTATAAAATATATTCACCTGATGCTTATCAACCACCTGCCAAAATCGGCTGGCATCGGGATAAGTCGGCACGCCTTCAAATAATAAAGTGGTCGCGCCATTACATAAAGGTCCGTAAATCATATAGGTATGACCGGTAATCCAACCTATATCCGCCGTACACCAATAAATTTCCCCGTCTTGATAATCAAAGATATATTTATGAGTAATCGCCGCATAGACTAAATACCCCCCTGTAGTATGCAACAAACCCTTAGGTTGTCCTGTCGATCCTGAGGTATATAAAATAAATAAGGGATCTTCCGCATCCATCCATTCAGGTTCACAATCAGCCGATACTGCTGACATTGCCTGTTGATAGCAAACATCGCGCGCATCATTCCATGCCACCGTATTACCACTGTTTTTAATGACTACAACACGTTGTACACAAGAACAAGAAGCCACCGCTTTATCAACCGTGGCTTTAATCGGAATGATTTTACCGCCGCGATAACCTTCATCCGCACAAACAACTAATTTACAGTCAGAATCATTAATCCGGTCTTTTAAAGCTTCCGCTGAAAAACCGCCAAAAACAATGGAATGCACCGCACCAATACGCGTACATGCTAAAATAACCGCCGCAGCCTCAATAATCATGGGTAAATAAATACACACCCGATCACCTTTTTGTATACCTTGCGCTTTCAAGACATTGGCAAATCGGCAGACCTCCTGATGCAATTCACGGTAAGTCATTTTTTTATCATTGGCCGGATCATCACCTTCCCAAATCAAAGCCACTTGTTCGCCTCGCGTGGCTAAATGTCGATCCAGGCAATTGACGCTGACATTCAGTTTGCCGCCTTCAAACCATTTAATTTCGCCTTTAGGATAATCATATTCCATAACCTTATCCCAAGGTTTGTGCCAATCTAAAAAGCTCTCTGCCTGCTCTGCCCAAAATATTTCAGGCTGTTCAATGGATTGCTGATATAAAGCCAGATATTGCTCATTATTAATATGTGCATTTTGCGCAATGTCAGGTTTAACGGGATAGCTTTGATGTTCGTAGGTGTGATGATTCGACATAAAGTTAGCAAGTAATAAAATGGTTTAAAAAGGTAGGGTTAGCCAAAGTGCCACGCTACTCCTGCGTTATCTTAGTTGGCTTCCATTTTAAGGCGGGACAAATAATTAAGGATGAGACATTTTAACTATTACACTTCCATGTAATATATTGAAGCTTGTTGTCCCGCCTAAGTTCATAGCCATTCTTTTTTAACGGCATCAAAAAGCATTTTAACCGTCACTCTGAATGAATGTACAGGCAAGTGTAGTCTATGGTAGTAAAGATGACATACTACTCATCGTATAATGAAAATTATGCCACCCTCGTCAGCAAATCACTCCATTGTCTATGAATTTAAAAAACGTCCTTACTTGCTTGTTAGTCATTAACTTACTCTCCTGTAGCGCTCTACCTCATAAATCAAATGCAACAGCCGATATTAACAATGTCATCTTGGTTATTGGCGATGGCATGGGACCTCAGCAAGTCGGTTTATTATTGGCCTATGCGAGGCAAGCACCGCATAGCATTATTAAAGATCACATAACGGCATTTGACCGATTAATGCAGAACGGCCAACTGAGCATTTCACTTACTCATTCAGCGGATTCCTTAGTAACAGATTCAGCCGCCTCGGCCACACAGCTCGCCACAGGACATCTAGCCAGACCGGAAATGATAGGCATAGATCAGTACGGCAACGCTCAGGAAAATATCATTAGCAAAGCTAAACGACTCGGCAAATCGACCGGATTAGTTTCTGATACGCGCATTACCCATGCTACCCCCGCCGCCTTTGCTGCGCATCAAGCCCACCGGAGCATGGAAAGTGAAATCGCTGAAGATCTCTTGCAAGCAGAACCGGATGTCATGCTTTCTGCGGGGCTTAGTTATTGGCTACCTGAATCGGTTAATCATACTGTGTATCAGCAACACTTTAATGGTTTGGGTAAAAACTTAAAGTCAAAGCGACACGATCAGAAAGACTTATTAAGCGCTGCCAAAAACAAAGGCTATACCTTAGCGTTTAATAAACAGCAGTTACAACAAGCTCAGGGTAAAACGCTAGGTTTGTTCGCTGATACGAGCATGGTTAATGGCATCAGTGAAGCTCAACAACAAGACAACCCACTACGCCAGCAGCCCACATTACAGGAAATGACGCAACAGGCTTTATCTATCTTAGAAAAAAATGATCAGGGCTTTTTCTTGATGGTCGAAGCGGGGCAAATCGACTGGGCAGGACATCAAAATGACACAGGCTTATTACTGCATGAAATGCTGCGTATCAACACCACGTTAAATACGCTTCTGGATTGGCTTAAAGATCACGAAAACACGCTGTTAATTGTCACCGCCGACCATGAAACCGGTGGCTTTGGTTTTAGTTATTCTGCGGGCAAATTAGCAGACCCCATTTACTTGCCTGGTGATGCCTTTGCCAATAAGCATAGCTTTCAAGCACAGTTTAGTTTTGGATCACCTACTATTTTAGATCGTTTATATCAGCAAAAACTAAGCTACAACGATATATTTAAGCTATTTGATGACTTACCCAAACAAAGACAAACGCCGACTGAGCTAGTTAATATTATCAATAGCAACAGTGAATTCCCGATCACAGAACAGCAAGCTCAAACTATACTTAGCATTGAGGAAAATCCACTCTATATACAAGGTCACAAATATTTGGGTTCACACAAGGTAGCGAAAATGCCTGTCAATGGCGCATTCTTTCCTTATCAGGCCGATAATCGTGCCAACCTTTTAGCTCAAGCAGTAGCAACACAACAACAAGCTGTCTGGTCAACGGGAACACATACCAGCACGCCAGTTTATGCTTTTATCCAAGGCTCTGAACCGACATTACAGCCCTTCAAAAAAATCTTGCACCATACTGATCTAGGAAATTTAGCGATACAAGCATTCAAGCCATAGGTGCAGCTCAAAACGGTACGTATTTTTACGCGCTATCACAGCCATCTTTTGCTAAAATAGCCGAACTTAAAATTTATTGACCAACCGCATAAGATAAAAATATGACGAATTTCTCCCTCACTGCAATTTCCCCTATCGATGGCCGCTACGCTAGCAAAGTTGAAGCTTTACGCCCTATTTTTAGTGAATATGGATTAATTCGTTTTCGTGTTCAAGTTGAAGTTCGCTGGTTACAAGCTTTAGCGCAACATACGCAAATTACCGAAGTGCCAGTCTTTAGCGCAGCAGCGAATCAATTACTTAATGCCATTGTGACTGACTTTTCTGAAGCCGATGCACAACGCGTTAAAGATATTGAAAGCACGACTAATCACGATGTTAAAGCGGTAGAATATTTTCTAAAAGAAAAAATCGCTGACAACGCAGAATTAAATGCAGTGAGTGAATTTATTCATTTTGCTTGTACTTCAGAAGATATTAACAACCTTTCTTATGCCTTAATGCTCAAAGAAGGGCGCGTAGCGATTCTGCCACAAATGACCGATTGTATTGAAGCGCTAAAAAACTTAGCGCATGACAATGCCGCTCAACCCATGCTATCACGTACCCACGGCCAATCAGCCAGCCCAACAACAGCAGGGAAAGAATTTGCTAACGTAGTCGCGCGTATGTTACGCCAAAAAGACCAGTTCGAAGGCGTTGAAATTTTAGGCAAAATCAACGGAGCAGTAGGTAACTACAATGCCCATGCCGTGGCTTATCCTGAAGTCGATTGGCAAGAATTTTCTAAAAACTTTGTGCAATCTTTGGGTTTATTCTGGAATGCTTACACTATTCAAATTGAACCACATGATTATATTGCCGAGTATTTCCATGCCTTATCGCGTTTTAATACCATCTTATTAGACTTTGATCGTGATATTTGGGCTTATATTTCCATGGGCTTCTTTAAACAAAAAACTATTGCGGGTGAAATCGGGTCATCGACCATGCCACATAAAGTTAACCCCATTGATTTTGAAAATTCAGAAGGCAATATTGGCTTAGCCAATGCGCTATTTCATCATTTAGCAGAAAAATTACCGGTTTCTCGCTGGCAGCGCGATTTAACGGATTCAACCGTTCTACGTAATATCGGTGTAGGTATTGCGCATACGAGCATTGCGATTCAAGCGACTTTAAAAGGTATTTCAAAATTAGAAATTAATGCGGATATTATTGAAGCCGATTTAGCCGCGAACCTAGAAGTCCTAGCTGAACCCGTACAAACAGTGATGCGTCGTTATGGTATCGAAAAGCCTTATGAAAAACTAAAAGAATTAACTCGCGGCCAACGTATTACTAATGCCGACATGCAAGCTTTTATTGATAATCTGGAAATCCCTGAAGAAGCCAAGCAAGTGTTACGCGAATTATCGCCACGTAGCTACACGGGTTATGCAGAGCAATTAGCCTCTGAAATATAAATAAGAAATCCGGCTGGTGCTTCAAAATATGAGGCCGGCGTGCAATAGCTTTAGCTATTGCTGTTTCGGAAATAGCTAAAGCGTGTCACTCCAGTGATTTATCCCGCTTTAAATGCGTAGCCGAAAAACGTAGGGTTTGGCTTTAGCCCGCTAATGCCAAACCCTATGCCTAAAGGCGGGCTAAAGCCACGCCCTACCAGTATCACTAATATCCCAGTTTAAGTAGCAAGCTTTTTTTCTACCACATTTAAAACAAATCATTTTTCAGCCCTGATAAGCCAAAAAATAACCTTATATCATTTAATTCTCGTTGATATTTTGTTGGAAGCTTTCTTTTTTCTTCTCTCAATTGAGAGATTAATGCTTTGGGAATTTCAATATCGGGGGTTTTTAAAATAACGAGAATAGGAATCCCGAATGTAGAATACGCTTTTACATTGCCAGAAAAAACACCTAAAAGCTTATTAAATTCAGACGGTAAAAATGCAGCCCTTAATGACCGCTCATAATCAAGTGAAAAACTATGCGGTTGATACGCCTTATTCTGGTACGCAAAAAACAAGACTGATTGAAGAGATTTTAATCGCCCAAAGTCAGTAAGATATAAAACACCACCCGGTTTTAAAACACGTTTTATTTCTTCAAAACACCGATGTAAATCATCATAACTTGGCAAATGATGCAAAGCCATTGTACTTATAACACCATCAAAAGATTGAGCGTCTAACATTTGTAATTTTGTTATATCGCCTAGAATGAAATCAACATTTTGTAGGTTTTTTTTACTTACATATTGCTTTGCATCTGAAATCATTTCCTCCGACAAATCAATGCCCGTAAAAGACGTATCCGGTAAAAATTCTGCTAATTGGGCTAATTGCGTTGCAGGACCACACCCCAAATCTAATATTTTTTTCTTACCATAAATCGTTGGAATAATTCGTGACGTCTGGAATAAGTAAGCGGCGGACATGACCCCATCAATACGTCCAGCCTCGGCATAAGCGGCAACTTGCTCTTTATCCTCCATAACCAGGGCAGGTTCCGGCTCTCTTGGAAAATCTCTAGTGCCGAAAACTTCACGAACTAAGGTAGGTAACATGGATAATCGAGGCATTTTCTCTCCAAATCATAGAAGCAAAAAACAAATATTCCCCTTAAAAAGGATGCTTAATATAAGCCATAAGACTTAATAACTTATCTCTCCAAGAATGGTTATCAAACGATATGAGAACATAAAAGAAGAGATTAACTTAAAATTATTGCAAAAAAAAACCTATCCATTTAAGGATAAGGTTTTTTGAACTCAAAACAAATAGTTTATTATTACTAAAGTTTCGGGGTTCATTTGCCCCCTAATTTAACCCCAATTTACGTATATCTCATTGATTTATTGAGTCTCTAGCCGTAGAGTTTTTGGATCAAGTTGCAGGGCTTGTACAAAAAAGCAGTTTATGTGTT
>JAIPFI010000154.1 GCA_021736705.1 Methylococcaceae bacterium
GGTTGCAATCCAAAGGCTTAGATGCCTTGCCTTACCATGCGGGATTGTCGCATGAGATACGCAAAAAGAATCAACATCATTTCTTAATGAATGAAAGTGTCATTATTGTTGCAACCGTCGCTTTTGGTATGGGCATAGATAAACCTAATGTGCGTTTTGTCGCGCATTTAGATTTACCCAAAAGTATCGAAGGCTATTATCAAGAAACCGGCAGAGCAGGGCGTGATGGTTTGCCTGCAAATGCTTGGATGGCGTATGGTTTGCAAGATGTTATTACCTTGCGGCAAATGCTACAAGGCTCTGATACCGATGAAACGCATAAGCGGGTCGAGTTACATAAATTAGATGCTATGCTCGGTTTATGTGAGCAAGTCAGTTGTCGGCGCGAAGTTTTGCTGAATTATTTTGGTGATACCCAAGAGCAGCCTTGTGGTAATTGCGATACCTGTTTAGAGCCTGTTGATACCTGGGATGGAACGATTGCAGCGCAGCAAGCTTTGTCCTGTATTTATCGTACTGAACAGCGTTTTGGCGTAAATTATTTAATCGATGTTTTATTAGGCAAGGATAATGAGCGCATTAAACACTTTGCTCATGATCAGCAAAGTACTTTTGGCATTGGTAAAGAAGTGCCTGAAAATCAGTGGCGCTCAGTATTCCGTCAATTAGTCGTGCGTGGTTTGGTCGATGTTGATGTCGAAGGTTATGGCGCGTTAAAGTTAAATAGTAGCTGTCGTCCCGTGTTACGCGGGGAAGCATCAATTATGCTGCGTAAAGATCTGGCACCAGAAAAAGGTAAAAAAACCAAAGTCAGTCGAGGTGATTTTTCTAGGCACAGCGATAATATCTTATGGGAAGCTTTGCGCGCTAAGCGACGTGAATTAGCGGATGCTCAAGATGTGCCGCCGTATATTATCTTTAATGATGCAACCTTAACTGAAATGGTCGAAAGAGCGCCCTTAAATCGCCAGCAATTTGCCAATATTTCAGGTGTCGGCGAGCGTAAACTGGATTTGTATGCTGATGATTTTCTCGGTGTTATTAAGGAATTTATTAGCGCACCAGATAATAATGCCGAACTGACAGAGACCGTTGAAGAAACTATTATCTTATTTAAAGTTGGCTATTCCGTTGAGAAAATTGCGGCTCAGCGAGAGCTAAAAGCGACAACAATTTATGGGCATCTGGCACAAGCTATTGAGCAAGGCCTCGTTGAGTTAAGTGCTGTGCTAGATTTAAGCGAACAAGAAATCCATAATATTCAGGATGAAATTCTTGCTCTACCGGAAGAACAAGCAAATAGCTTAAAGCCAGTCTATGAAGCGTTAGCGGAGGCTTATAATTATGATGTTCTACGCTGTGTGAAAGCGGCGATGAGGCTTTAATACGGTGTATTTTTTAAAAAGAGCCTAATAATTGCAATAGTTCCGCCTCATCCAAAATAGTAATGCCCAGCTCCTGAGCCTTGCTTAATTTTGATCCTGCCGCTTCGCCTGCCACAACATAGCTGGTGTTTTTAGAGACGCTGCCCGATACTTTTGCGCCTAGTGCTTGCAAGGCTTGTTTGGCTTCATTTCTATCCATTTGCGTTAACGTTCCGGTCAAGACAAAGGTTTTGCCAGCAAGAGGCTGCGCTTGTTGCTCTTTTGCTTTTATTGCCGGCCAGTGTATGCCTGCGGCTAAAAGGGCTGAAATGACTTCTTGATTATGTTTTTGTCGGAAAAATGCAACGATATGTTGAGCAACAATATCGCCAACATCATCTACTTTTAGCAAATCTTCCATGCTTGCCTGTTTCAAGGCCTCCAGAGTTAAAAAATAGTCAGCCAGATTTTTAGCGGTTGCTTCACCCACTTCGCGAATACCTAAAGCCAGTAAAAACTTAGGCAAGGTGGTTTGTTTACATTGACTAATGGCATGAATCAGATTGTCTGCTTTTTTCTGCCCTATGCGTTCGAGTGGTAGTAGTTGATTGACGCTTAAGCTAAATAAATCAGCAGGGGTGTGAATTAAGTTTTCGTCAACTAATTGCTCCACTACTTTTTCACCTAGGCCGTCGATATTCATCGCTTTGCGTGAGGCAAAATATTTTATTGCTTCTTTGCGTTGTGCCGCGCAATATAAGCCGCCCGTGCAACGTGCAATGGCTTCATCTTCTATGCGTTCTATTTCTGAATCACAAACTGGGCAAGTTGTTGGAAATATAATATCTCGGCTGTTCTGCTGGTCGTCGGGGAGTGCTCGGACAATTTGTGGAATCACATCCGCCGCGCGCCTGATAATTACGCTGTTGCCGATTTTTAGATTTAAGCGCTGTATTTCATCAGCATTATGTAGGCTGGCGCGACTGACGGTAACACCGCCAACAAATACAGGCTCTAAAATAGCGACAGGAGTGATTGCGCCAGTTCTGCCTACTTGAAATTCTACGTTGAGTAAACGAGTTTGCTCTTCTTGTGCAGGAAATTTATGTGCCGTCGCCCAGCGTGGAGAACGTGCAATAAATCCGAGTTGTTCTTGCAGTTCGATGTCGTCAACCTTATACACGATGCCATCAATTTCATAGGGCAGTGTCGGACGTTTTTGTAAAAGCCGAGTGTAGGCTTCGAAACAGCCTTGTGTGCTTGTTTCAAGTGTGACTTCTTGGGTTAGCGGTAAGCCCCAAGCTTTAAGCTGTTGTAAACGCTGATAGTGGCTATTAGCTAAGGAGCCATTTTCTATAACGCCCAGTCCATAACTATAAAAAGCGAGGGGTCTTTGTGCGGTGATATTGGAATCAAGTTGACGTAAACTACCTGCTGCTGCATTACGTGGATTAACAAAACTTTTTGCATCGTTCGCAATAGCCAGTTGATTAAAGGCATTAAACTCAGCAATTGGCATGATCACTTCACCGCGCACTTCTAGGCGCTCTGGGATATTGTCGCCTTTTAATGTGTGTGGAATATTTTTAATGGTTTTAACATTGTAAGTAACGTCTTCACCTACCGCGCCATCGCCACGAGTGGCTGCTCGAATCAGCTTGCCGTGTTCATATAAAAGGCTAATGGCAAGGCCATCTAGTTTTGGTTCTACGCAAAAAGTGAGTGCTTGGGTATTTTTTAGTTGTTTTTGAATGCGTTCAACGAACTCTGCTAATTCTTCTTCTGAATAAACATTGCCCAGAGACAGCATCGGCAATTCATGGGCTACTTTGCTAAAGTTTTCTAAAACGGGTCCACCCACTGACTGACTGGGTGAGTTCGGCGTAGCATATTCGGGGTATTTTTCCTCTAGTTCACGCAGCGTTTTGATTTGTCGGTCGTATTCCGCGTCAGTTATCGTTGGCGCATCTAAGGTGTAGTAATTGAGATTATGCGTTTGGATTGCTTGACGTAATGCCGATATTTTCTGAGCGATGATTGACTGATTCATTTGATAAATAGTTGCGTTTTTTTTTTCAGAAACTGCTAACCTTAGTTCCTATTGTTTTTAATTATTGAGAAATACTTTGGAAGAAGACTTAACAACCGATTTAATGGTTTTGCAGAGCCATTTAGAGGGCATGTTAGAGCGTGTGCATTGTAATAATACCACGCTACGAGGCTTTCAACTGTTTCGGGGTTTGCATAACCTTAATTCTTTAGCGGAAAGGGTGAGCTATGTTCTCAATTCAAGGGATTTCTTTGATCTTGATTATATTGGTTTCTACTGGCGTTATGTCGGGTCATCTCGCTTTAGCTAATTTATTTAAGCCATAGCGAGTCGTTGGAATGATAAATTTTGAGGTAACAGTTTTATGTGTTGCCATGTCTTGCTATATTGTCAGTGTATGATTACATGGTAATATGATTTATCTTCTTTATTGTTTTAATCTTTTTGGAGTTCCGCATGATTCAACAAATGGTCAGGCATCATAATATCCTTTCCATCGTTGGCAATATTATTACTGTCAGTGTTGCTAACAAGGAAGAAAGCACCAGTGCGGTAACGCGGTTTGGTGATTTAGCTATGGTCGAAGATGAATTTAGTACTTCGATTGCTCAGGTCATTAAAATTGACCGAGATGAAATTGCTTTACAAGTCTTTTCCGGTACACAAGGTGTATCTAATGGAGCCTCGATTCGTTTTTTAGGAACGGCCATGAAGGTGACTTATTCCGCTGATATTTTAGGTCGGATATTTAATAGTATGGGGGAGCCGCTAGATGGTGGTTCTAAGCTGAAGCATGATCCAAAAGTAGGTATTGATGGCCCTTCTGTTAATCCCGTAAAACGTATTCTTGCCTCTAAAATGATTCGTACTAACGTGCCGATGATTGATGTTTTCAATTGTTTGGTCGAGAGTCAGAAAATCCCCATTTTTTCGGTATCGGGCGAACCTTATAATGCCTTTTTGGCACGTATTGGTATTCAGGCCGATGCCGATATTGTAGTGTTTGCTGGCTTAGGTCTGATCTTTGATGATTTCTATTTTTTCCAAAAGCAATTTGAAGATGCGGGCGTATTTGCGCGGACGGTGATGTTCTGTAACCTCGCCTCAGATCCGATTGTAGAACGATTACTTGTGTTAGATATGGCGTTGGCTGTAGCAGAGCGGTTTGCCGTTGAAGAAGGTAAACGTGTTTTGGTTTTAGCGACTGATATGACTGCTTACGCAGATGCGATGAAAGAAGTCGGTATTTCTATGGAACGCGTTCCTGCTAACCGAGGTTATATGGGGGATTTGTACTCGCAATTGGCGCGTCGTTATGAAAAAGCCTGTGATTATGATGGTGCTGGGTCGGTGACTATTTTATCGGTAACGACTATGCCGGGGGGCGATGTCACGCATCCTGTGCCAGATAATACTGGGTACATTACCGAAGGTCAGTTTTATTTGCATGATCATATGCTCGACCCTTTTGGTTCTTTATCGCGATTAAAACAACATGTCATTGGCAGCAGTACCCGCGAAGATCATTCGCAAATTATGAATACCATGATTCGTTTTTATTCGGGTGCCGTAGAAGCAGAACAAAAACAAGCGATGGCATTTGATTTGTCGGTATTCGATGAAAAACAAATAAAATTCGGTGGGCTATTTAGAGAGCGATTTATGCGCCTCGATGTCTCTATTCCTCTGGAAGAGGCTTTGGATTTATGTTGGCAAACCTTGGCTGAGTGCTTTGATGAAAGTGAATTATTAATGAAGCAAGTTTTAGTCGATAAATACTTTCCTGCAATAAAGAATTCTAATGGCTAGGTTAGCGTACAGTAAGGCATCTTTAAGTAAAATAGGCGCAAAATTAAAGCGTTATAAGAAGTTTTTGCCGTCTTTAGATTTAAAGCGTCAGCAATTAGCGGCTGAACGTAAAAAGGCTCAGTTGCGATTGCAGCAGACAGAGCTGGACATAGAGCAGTGTTATAAACAAACCGCAGCTATGTTACCTATGTTGGCAGATAAAACCATTCATGTGACTGATCTGGTTAAATTGACGCAAGTTGATATAGGTGAAGAGAATGTGGTTGGCGTGCACGTGCCGGTACTGGAAAACATGACCGTTGATGTACGGCCGTATTCACTTTTTACTGAACCGCACTGGGTGGATCAATTGGTTGTCCAGTTAAAGCTTATGATGGAGTTAAAAATACGCCAGAAAATTGATACGCAACGTGTTGAAGTTTTAGGGCAAGCGCTTAAAAAGGTCACACAACGAGTTAACTTATTCGATAAGGTTCTCATTCCTCAAGCCCAGCAGGATATTCGTAAAATTCGTATCTATCTTTCTGATATGGATACGGCCGGTGTTGTGCGGGCTAAAAGTACCAAACAAAAACGTCTTAGAGAGGCAGGTTAATGGCTATTGTATCGCTTAAAAAGATAACTCTCTGTGGGCTAATTGCCGATAAAACACGGGTTTTGGATAAGCTACAAAGTTTAGGTGGCACACACCTTATTCCCTTGGCGGGCAAGGTAAAAAAATCTGATAATGTCCCAGTGCATAATATTGAAGATGCATTGAGCGCGTTAAAGTATTTGCAACAATGCCCTAAGAAACGCCACCAAGTGACTCAATCTAAAGGTTTTGAATTTGCAGCGGTTGTTCAAGAGGTGGTGCACCTAAAAAATCATTTGCTTGATTTATTAGATCAGCGCGAATTTTTGCAGCAACGTATTAAAGAGGTTGCTTTGTGGGGTGACTTTGCGCTGGCGACAGATGGGCAATTGCAGGGTTATAAGCTTTGGTTTTATATTGTACCCAAGCGTTTAATGAAAGTTGTACATCAGTCCAATCTTGTTTGGGAAATCGTTAATCAAACCAATACTGATGCCTATGTGGTTGTTATCGCTAAAGATGAACCAGCAAGTAAAGATATGCCCGTGCCTAGAACGCATGTCGGTAGTTTATCTTTGTCACAGTTACATAAAGATTTAGATGATACTGAATTGGCCATAGAAGATGCTTATGCTAAACGTGAGTATTTAACACGCTGGATGTCGTTAATTATGTTTAATTTGGCGGCTTATGAAAATCAGTCAGATTTGGATAACGCGCATTTGTTGACGCGTGATGAGCCGGATGTGTTTGTTGTCCAGTCCTGGGTTCCGGCAGAAGATATACCGCGCATTGAAAATTTTTCTCAGTATCATCGTTTAGCGATGCTGATTGAAGAACCAGATGGCGTAGAACAGCCCCCGACCTTATTAAAAAACACCACAACCTTTGCGGGCGGTGAAGAGGTGGTTAAGTTTTATCAAACGCCAAATTATTATAGTTGGGACCCTTCGGTTGTGGTGTTTTTTTCCTTTGCTTTGTTTTTTTCCATGATCCTCTCTGATGCGGGCTATGCGGCAATTTTTTTGAGTTTTTTATTACTTAAATGGCAAAAAATGGGGCGCTCTCAAAAAGGATTACGCTTTCGAACGCTAATTTTAGTCACTGTTTCTGTTTCTTGTATTTGGGGTGTTTTAGT
>JAIPFI010000155.1 GCA_021736705.1 Methylococcaceae bacterium
CTTTAGAATAGATGATGGGCATTGGCGGGCTGAAGCCGCGCCCTACCAATATATAATGTCCCGCCTTAAGTTCATAGCCAAATAATGTCTTCATCTTAGGAGCGCAGGCAGCTTGCCTGCGAAAGGCAGACGAGCCGTCTGCGCTCCCACAAAAAAATTAGTTGTCGAAGTTATTTTGTGCTCATTCCTTATATGGCTATCATTGTTGGGCTTCGTTCCTCAGCCCAACCGACAAAAAATACTTTCACCGTTTCTTTAGCTATTGCACGCCGGCCGCATATTTTGAAGCACCCTGTCCCGCCTTAAATTTATAGTCATAATTACAACTAATGTCCAAGTTTAAGTGAAAAACCCCTTTTTTCATAGGATGTGTATGTAACAGGGTACGTTGGATAAAAAGGAAAAACGCGATTAGCAATTTAAGTTACTATATCTTTTGTTAATTTAAAATTTACCTTTTGTAACTCGTATGAAACGCTAGTGGAATGTAAATATTCAGACTCAATATCACCCTCTTAAATTTAACGGACGCTCCTTATGAATCAGCTGACTCCCGAAGGTCAAAGAATAATCAACGATATAGCACGACGCTATAATTTTAGCTCAGATGCCGTGTTTAGCATGTTGCAATCTGTTATTAACGGCAATGGCTCTATGGCGCAGTTTAATCATCCTGAATTCGGCGGCTCCGGCCAATGGATGCGTGGCGGCATGATTATGCTCGGCGATATGTTCAATAATTCTTTAAAAAATAGCGTGGGCGGATTGTGTCAAGAATTAGCTAATCTTATTGCCAATCAACCGGGACTTATTCAATCCGGTAGTTTTCAATCACAAAGCCAGGGCAATCAGCAGCAAAATAACTACAGTGGCAGTAGCCAACAACAAAATGGTTCGGGTTCTGTCGGGTCGGTTAGTTTATTTGTTTCACCGCCAGCAGGTAGTTCCGGCAATTGGTGGCCTACAGGCCTGCAATTCCCAAACAGTACCGGTGCGCAAAATAACGTACGCTATGCTTACTTTGGAACTATTCATCGTCTGGCTATCGAAGCGAATGGACATGTCACACTTTATGACACTTTAGACCATCAAATTGGCGGCTTTGCTCAACAGCAATCAGTCGGTGGCTCTATTACTTTTACCAGTCAATATGGCTTGGTCGATGTCGGTACTTTACCTATTATTTCTATTGATAATGAACCTGTACAAAAGCCCCAGCCTCAGCCGACTAGCCATGATTTTGTTCAGCAAAATCGGGTAACGACAGCAAACATAAGTCAAGAATCTGATATTTTCTCTGCGCTTGAAAAATTGGCCAATTTAAAACAAAAAGGCATATTAACGGATGCTGAATATAGCACCAAAAAAGCTGAGTTGTTATCTAGGTTATAATTACGTATTTGACCGATATTGCACTAATATGTAAAAAAGGGGTCTTCATAATCTATGATAGGAGAGCGTCTGTGGTCTTAATTTAAAATAATTCCTCAAACATTGGCAATTGATTTTCCAAATTGGTGCGTTGCCTCCTTAATTTGGTGCGTTTTGCGTGTATTTCTTGACTCTCCTAATTAGGAACGCTAGGTGAATTGTTTCGGCCTGAAAATTGCTTTATAACTAATAACGTTTATTAACTAGGGGTAAATTATGTCCATTCGTGTGGCCATTAAGCATAAAACAACGTATAAATTTGACCGCTCTGTGTCTTTATCTCCGCATATTTTTCGTTTGCGTCCTGCGGTACATAGTCGAACACCGATTAAAGGCTATAGCTTACGTATTTTGCCCGAAGATCACTTTATTAACTGGCAGCAGGATCCTTTTGGCAATATTCTTGCCCGCGTGGTTTTTCCTGAAAAAACGAAGCAACTAACGGTAGAGGTTGAAGTTGTTGCGGATATGACCACGATTAATCCCTTTGACTTTTTTGTTGAAAGTTACGCGGAAAACTATCCTTTTAACTATACCGCATTGGCACGTAAAGAGTTGCAGCCCTATTTGGAAATCACAGAGAAAGGTAAACTATTACGTACTTGGCTAAAGGAATTTGATCGCCAAAAACGTAGTATTAATGATTTTTTAGTTCATGTGAATCGTCAAATATATCTGGATATTAGTTATAACATCCGCATGGAAGTGGGTGTCCAAAGCTGTGAAGAGACATTACAAAAACGTAGCGGATCTTGTCGTGATTCGGCTTGGTTATTGGTGCAGATATTGCGCCATTTGGGCTTAGCGGCACGCTTTGTTTCTGGTTATTTAGTGCAACTCACTTCCGATGTAAAATCTTTAGATGGCCCTTCAGGGCCTACAGAGGATTTTACAGATTTACATGCATGGACTGAAGTCTATATTCCTGGTGCAGGGTGGATAGGACTTGATCCTACTTCAGGCTTACTCGCAGGCGAAGGCCATATTCCCTTAGCATGTACGCCTGACTACGCGAGTGCTGCTCCAGTAACAGGGGCAACTGACAAATGCGAAATCGAGTTTGAATTCAGCAATACAGTGACCCGAATTCATGAGGATCCACGAGTAACTAAACCTTATTCTGAAAAACAATGGCGCGAGATTGACGCTTTAGGCTGGGCAATTGACGCACAGTTTCAGGCAGATGATGTGCGCTTGACTATGGGGGGAGAGCCCACTTTTGTTTCAATCGATGATATGGAAGGTGAGGAGTGGAATACCGCTGCTGATGGTGTACAGAAACGCAAGCTAGCAAATGAATTAACCCTTAAACTCAGCAAGGTTTTCGCGCGTAAGCCTTTATTACATTACGGCCAAGGTAAATGGTACCCAGGCGAGGCACTGCCGCGTTGGCAATATGGCTGTTTTTGGCGTAAAGATGGTATGCCTGTTTGGCAGGATGAAAGCTTATTAGCTGATATTCATAAAGATTATCAATTTACCTCAGTAAACGCCGAGCAATTTATACAACGTTTATGTCAGCATTTACATATTGCTGAGCGCTACATTAAACCAGCCTTTGAAGATCCATTTTATTATTTATGGCAAGAAGGGCAGGTTCCAACCAATGTTGATCCTCTAAAAAGTAAATTAAAAGACACAATTGAGCGACGTACATTAGCGGCCTTATTAAATCAAGATATGGGCGAAGCGGTAGGCTATGCTTTACCCTTGCAATGGGATTGGGATAATAAAGCCTGGCAAAGCGGCCCTTGGGATTTTCGCCGTGGTGAAATGTTTTTGATTCCGGGCAATTCACCCATGGGTATGCGTATGCCTTTGGATAGTTTGCCTTGGGTAGCCCCCGATAAACGCGATTCTCAAGAACCACAAAGTCTGTTTGAAGACCTACCCAATCTAGGCGATTATCATGGCGAAGTAACGCGTCGTTATAGTAAATTTATTGCCGAGCCAGATCTGCATCCAGAAATTAAGCAGCAAGATGTAGTGGATGATATTGATGCGCCACTGGTTAAAGTGCCACATACCGCGTTATCAGTCGAAGTACGCGAAGGTCGCTTGTATATTTTTATGCCGCCGATTACGTTGCTTGAGCATTATCTGGAAATTATTGCCGCAATTGAAGCGGCCGCTGAAACCTTAAAAACGCCAGTGGTCATCGAAGGGTATGAACCGCCACGTGATTACCGTCTTGAACGTTTGATGATTACCCCTGATCCGGGTGTGATTGAAGTCAACATTCACCCCTCGCGCAGCTGGCTAGAGCTAGTGGATAAAACCACAATACTTTATGATCAAGCGCGTCAAGTGCGCTTGGGTACTGAAAAATTCATGTTGGATGGCCGACACAGCGGCACCGGCGGAGGTAATCATATTACTTTAGGTGGGGAAACACCGAGTGATAGCCCTTTGCTTAGACGACCTGATTTACTGCGTAGCCTGATTACTTATTGGCAGCACCATCCGGGTTTATCTTATTTGTTTTCTGGTATGTTTATCGGTCCGACAAGTCAAGCGCCACGCGTCGATGAAGGGCGGGATGAGAAACTGTATGAACTGGAAATTGCTTTTCAACAAATGCCTAAAGGCGAAACGCCTGCACCGTGGCTGGTTGATCGTCTATTACGTCACTTATTAACTGATATTACGGGAAATACTCACCGCTCTGAGTTTTGTATTGATAAATTGTATTCGCCTGATAGCTCCACAGGGCGCTTAGGTATTTTAGAATTACGCGCCTTTGAAATGCCACCCCATCCGCGTATGGCTTTAGTGCAAAACCTGCTATTGCGTACTTTAATTGCTTGGTTTTGGCATAAACCCTATGAGCATAATTTAGTTCGCTGGGGAACTGAGCTACATGATCGCTTTTTGTTGCCGCACTATGTGCAGCAAGATTTGCAACAAGTGGTCAATGACTTACAGCGCGATGGCTTTCCATTCAAAATGGAATGGTTAGATCCTTTTTTTGAATTTCGTTTTCCGGTTTATGGAACAACGATGGTTGAAGGTATAGAGCTGGAATTACGCTTTGCTATTGAGCCTTGGCATGTTTTGGGTGAAGAAATGAGCAGCAGCGGAACATCGCGTTATGTGGATTCTTCCGTTGAACGTGTGCAAGTGAAGGTCTCGGGCTTTACCGAGGGACGTTATATTATTGCCTGTAATGGTCGCCGTTTGCCTTTGCACAATACTGGACGTAAAGGTGAGTATGTTGCTGGTGTTCGTTACCGCGCATGGCAACCGCCTTCAGCTTTACACCCTACCATTGCGCCGCATGTGCCTTTGATCTTTGATGTGTTTGATACTTGGAATGGTCTTGCTGTAGGAGGCTGTACTTATTATGTCGCGCATCCGGGTGGACGACATTATGATACTTTCCCAGTGAATAGCTATGAGGCCGAGGCACGACGCGTTACTCGTTTCTGGGATTACGGACACAGTCCAAGTAGTACAGATAATGAACGCGATCCTGTGTTACAAACCAGTAATACTAGCGCAGACGCGGGTATCGGTTTTGCTATTCATGGCGCAGATACGCATATTTATACGCCAGCCCCGGAGTTACTCAGTGAAGAATATCCTTGTACCCTCGATTTGCGTTATGATAAGCGCTTTAAATAATTTAAGCCTATCACGCGTTTATTAACAGGAAGTCGCTTTTGCTCCACAATCCCTCCCTTAACCTTGCGAGTCAGCATTATGCGACTCGTTTAGGTAGTATTGACGAAATGCTCAGTAGTGACAATAAAGTTCAGCCGCATTGGCTGAACTTTATGGATGCACTGAAAACAATGGGCGGTGTTGAACTAGAAAATCGGCGTAAAGAAAATCAGCGTTTGCTGCGTGACAATGGTGTGACCTATACCGTTTACAGTGATGCTGGACTTTCTAGTCGTCCGTGGCAATTAGATTCTGTGCCACTGCTTATTAGCGCGACAGAATGGCAATCGATTGATCAAGGTCTGCAACAGAGAGCTCAATTACTTAATTTAATTCTTAAAGATCTCTATGGCGCACAAACCTTATTAAAGAAAGGTTTGTTACCCGCTGAACTGATTTATGCGCATCAAGGATTTTTACTACCTTGCGTGGGAAGTTTGACGGATGCCGCACGTTTAATGCTCTATGCAACCAACTTAGTGCGTGGTCCTAAGGGTGCCATGTGGGTGCTTAGCGATCATACCCAAGCGCCTTCCGGTATGGGCTACTGTTTAGAAAATCGTAATGTGGTCGGGCGCGTCATGGGGGATTTATTTCATGATATGCAGGTGCAGCGCTTGGCCGGTTTTTTTAGTACCTTACAAGAAACGCTGGCTCAATCAGCTCCGCATAATAAAGATAATCCGCATATCGTAGTACTTACTCCTGGGGCTTTGAACGAAACCTATTTTGAGCATGCCTACCTTGCATCACAGTTGGGTTTTACCTTAGCGCAAGGGGGCGATTTAACCATGCGTGATGGTAAAATTTTCCTGCGTACTTTAGAAGGCTTACAGCCGGTTGATGTTTTATTGCGGCGTATGGATGATAACTTTTGTGATCCTTTGGAGCTTAATGCCAGCTCTCAATTAGGTGTCGCAGGATTATTACAAGCGGTACGTTTAGGTAATGTCAGTTTAGCCAATCCCTTGGGGAGTGGCATTTTAGAAAATCCGGGCTTACTCGGGTTTTTGCCCAGTCTATCGCGCCATTTTTTAGGACAGGAACTACAATTACCTTCCGCTGCTACGTGGTGGTGTGGGCAAAAAAAAGAATGTGATTTTGTTATTGCTAATTTATCCAAATTAAGCATTAAATCTATTTTTCGCGGCAGCGTTCAGGCGGTAATAAATGGAGGACAATTAAGCGTTGCGCAGCGTGAGGAGTTGATTGCAAGAATCAAGGCAAAGCCCTATCTTTTTGTCGGCCAAGAACACATTAATTTTTCCACTGCACCGACCTTAATTGATGGTGTTATTGAGCCGCGAAATTGTATTTTGCGCAGTTTTGCCGTGGCCAGTGATCAGTCTTATCAAGTAATGCCGGGCAGTTTAACGCGAGTTGCAGCGAATAAAGATCAATTTGCCATATCCAACCAATTTGGTGCCATTAGCAAAGATACGTGGGTGCTTTGTCCAGAACAATCCGACTTACAAGAGGCTCTCTCTAGCCCAAGCCTGAATCAAGCTCAAAGTCAGGCACAGAGTCAGACACAGAGTCAAAGCACTATTAAATCCGCCTCGCCAGTGTCATCATCACTCAGTCAACATCAGCCCTTAACTGCTATTTATGAGCCTTTAGCGAGTCGAGCGGCAGACAATTTATTTTGGGTGGGGCGGCATATGGAGCGCATTTTTGCTAGCATTCGCTTGTTGAATACAATTTTAGATAAGCAATCCACAGGCAATAATGCCGATGAGCAAAAAAATCAGCATTTAGAGGTTTTATTGCAAGCGGTCACTCATTTAACCGGGACTTACCCCGGCTTTATTAGTGTTAAGCCTTTGTCTCAACGCCAAAG
>JAIPFI010000156.1 GCA_021736705.1 Methylococcaceae bacterium
GGCCGGATAGACGTTCGGTCGTTGTGTTTCAGCCGCACCGCTATTCTCGAACTAGAGATTTATTTGAGGATTTTGTTAATACCCTGTCTAGTGCCGATGTGCTGATTTTATTGGAAGTTTATGCGGCAGGTGAGGAGCCAATAACGGGTGCCGATGGTCGTGCATTAACGCGAGCTATTCGTATTAGAGGGCAAGTTGACCCTGTGTTTGTGGAAGATATTGAGGATTTAGCGTGTATTTTATCGGGTATTATTCAACCCAATGATGTATTGCTGACGATGGGGGCAGGTAATGTTGGGCATCTTGCTACCGAATTACCGCAGCAGATAGCAGAGTTATTGGTGCAATGAATTTGTTAAGTCGGTCGTTTAATGGGCAGTTATTAAAGCATGAGTCATTAGCCAAATATACTAGCTGGCGCGTGGGTGGCGAAGCAGAAAGCTTATATATCCCTGTTGATAAACAGGATTTGCAATTATTTTTAACCAGTTTAGCGGATCATGAGCCCGTGCTTTGGTTGGGTTTGGGCAGTAATGTGCTGATTCGTGATGGTGGCATCAAGGGTACGGTGATTAACACTAAAGGCAAAATAAGACAGATGCATTTGTTGGATGATGTGCGTGTTTATGTCGAGTGCGGGGTGCCTTGTGCACATGTGGCACGTTTTTGTTCTGAGCATGGACTGTCGGGTGCTGAGTTTTTAGCGGGCATACCCGGCACAATGGGGGGTGCACTCAAAATGAATGCGGGAGCTTTTGGGGCAGAAACGTGGGACTTAGTTGAAAGTGTCGAAATGATGTCGGTGGGGGGCATGATAAAGTCACGCCGGGCTAATGAATTCGAGGTCAGTTATCGTTCAGTAAAAGAGGTGGATAATGCGTGTTTTTTATCTGCTATTTTAAAGTTAAGCGCTGATATTGATTTGGCTGGACAAGAGAAGATAAAGAAATTATTGGCACAGCGAGCAGCAACGCAGCCAACAAATCTACCAACCTGCGGTTCTGTATTTAAGAATCCTGAACATGATTTTGCGGCACGATTGATAGAAGCGAGTGGTTTAAAATCATATGCTATTGGTGGTGCTGTGGTTTCGGAAAAGCACGCTAATTTTATTGTTAATACCGGAACGGCGACGGCGTTAGATATAGAGCAGTTAATTAACTATGTAAAAAGTGAAGTATCTAGGCAGCAAGGGGTCGAGTTACAGACAGAAGTTTGTATAATAGGAGATAAATTGGCATGAAATCTGTCTTTACAAAAGATGCCAAAGATTTTGGTCGGGTTGCGGTATTAATGGGTGGCACAGCAGCAGAGCGAGAGATTTCTTTAAACAGTGGCAATGCTGTCTACCAAGCTTTATTACACAATAAAGTAGACGCTCATGCTATTGATGTAAAAACCAATGGCTTAGAGGCTTTGAACGGTATGTCCTTTGATCGTGTGTTTAATATCATACACGGGCGCGGCGGTGAAGATGGTGTATTACAAGCTTTACTACAGACCTTGGCGCTACCTTATACAGGCAGTGGTGTTCTAGCTTCTGCTTTAAGCATGGATAAGTTGCGTACTAAGCTGTGTTGGCAAGGAGCAGGATTACCAACGCCGAAATGGGTTTTATTGCAAAATGAATGTGATATAGATCGCTGTATCGTCGAATTAGGTTTTCCCGTTATCGTTAAACCAGCTCAGGAAGGCTCTAGCTTAGGCATGAGTCGAGCAGAAACTAAGCAAGAATTACTTGATGCATGGCAGGCAGCGACTCAATATCAATGTGATGTTTATGCTGAAGCTTGGGTTAAAGGTAAAGAATATACGGTTGGTGTTTTAAATGGGGAAGGTTTACCTGTCATACGATTGGAAACGCCGAATGTTTTTTATGATTTTGATGCCAAGTATCGGGCTAATACAACCCAATATCATTGTCCTGCAGGATTGAGCGATGAGGTTGAAGCTGAACTGATTAGATTATCTTTGGACGCTTGTGCTGTACTTGGCGTGACGGGTTGGGGGCGTGTGGATGTCTTTATTGATGAACAAGGGCAGGCACAGCTGATTGAAGTGAATACTGTCCCTGGTATGACAGATCATAGCTTGGTGCCAATGGCAGCTAAAGCAGCGGGTCTGAGTTTTGAGCAGTTAGTGTGGCGTATTTTAGAAACGAGTTTTAAATGATCGCTCGGCGAGTGCAAATCAAAATCGCTGTGAGTTTATTAATAATGGTCTCCAGTGTGTTTGGTTTTCCATTATTGCAAAACGCGATAAAGGAGGTTATGCCAGTAAGCCATGTGAGTGTTGAGGGTGAGTTTCAGTATATTAGCAAAGAAGATATACAAAGCAAGATAAAACCTTTAATTCAGGATGGTTATTTTGCTCTTGATTTACAAGAAATACAGCAAGCTGTAATGAGTTTGCCATGGGCGGAAAAAGTTCAGGTTCAACGAGTTTGGCCAGATGGCATTAATCTGAGGCTTTATGAGCAGCGGCCCGTGGTGCGTTGGCAAACTGACAGTTTATTAAATATTCGTGGTGAGATTTTTACGCCATTGAATATACAAGAATTTACGTTTCTGCCGGTGTTGTATGGTCCTATTGATCAGCGCCAGGAATTACTGGAAATTATGTATGGCCTAAGTACTAGGCTAATAAATCAAGATATGCGCTTAACGGAATTTAGAGTCAGTAATCGACAGTCTTGGTTATTGACGATGGAAAATGGTATGACAATACAATTGGGGCGATTTGAACCATTGAATAAGCTAAATCTGTTGCTCAAAGCTTTTGTTGTATTGGGTAGTGAGTTAGTTAATAAAATTGCTTATGTCGATATGCGCTATCCTAATGGCTATGCCGTACGATGGCGAGAAAATGAAACAATAAGTTGGTCTAAGAGTTAAGGTTTAAAGGGTGGGGGCAATCTGGCTCTTAAAAAGCAGCATGAAAGGCAAAGGTAATGGCAAAAAAAACAGATCGTAATTTAATTGTAGGCTTAGATATTGGTACATCTAAAGTTGCGGCTATCGTTGGTGAAATAAATGATGCTGGTGAGGTTGAAGTGATCGGTATTGGTTCAACGCCTTCTCGTGGATTAAAAAAGGGCGTGGTGATTAACTTAGAGTCAACTGTTAATTCAATTCAGCGGGCGATAGAGGAAGCTGAATTAATGGCTGGCTGTGAAATTACGTCTGTTTATGCCGGGATTGCTGGAAGCCATATCAAGAGTTTAAATTCCCATGGGATTGTAGCGATTAGAGATAAGGAAGTATCGCAATATGATATTAATCGTGTGATTGATTCAGCGCGGGCTGTTGCAATCCCTGCAGATCAAAAAATACTCCATATATTGCCGCAAGAATTTATTATCGACATGCAAGAAGGAATTAAAGAACCTATCGGTATGTCTGGTATACGACTAGAAGCTAAAGTGCATATGGTGACCGGCAGTGTTAGTGCTGCTCAGAATATTATTAAGTGCATACGGCGTTGTGCATTAGATGTTGATGACATTGTATTAGAGCAATTGGCTTCTTGTTCTTCTGTTTTAACTGAAGACGAAAAAGAGTTAGGCGTGTGCCTTATTGATATAGGTGGCGGTACAACAGATATTGCTATTTTCTCGCGCGGCGCGATTAAGCACACGGCAGTGATTCCTATTGCGGGAGATCAGGTCACTAATGATGTTGCCGTGGCCTTACGTACGCCCACACAAAGTGCGGAAGAAATTAAGATATTACATGCTTGTGCTTTAACGCAATTAGCTGATGTCAATGAAATGATTGATGTGCCAAGTATTGGTGATCGGGCATCACGTAAAATTTCAAAACAGAATTTAGCTGAAATTATTGAACCTCGCTATGAAGAGCTCATGCTTTTAGTGCAAGCTGAATTGCGTCGCAGTGGCTATGAAGGTTTAATTGCGGCAGGTATGGTTTTGACCGGTGGTAGCTCTAAGGTCACTGGGCTTGTTGAGTTGGCTGAGGAAATTTTTCATATGCCGGTGCGCCTAGGTTTTCCACAGCATGTAGCGGGGTTGACAGATATTGTGCAAAATCCAATTTATTCAACAGGTGTGGGTTTATTGATATATGGTCGAGATCACTTTCTAAGTAACGAACAGTTATTGGAGACGAAAGAGAGTATCTTTTCAAGAATGAAAAGTTGGTTTCAAAAAAATTTTTAAATAATGTTTATTAAGCGGGAATGAGGCGAGTGTCATGGCATATGAATTAATGGATCTAGGGTTAGAAAATGCAGTCATTAAGGTAATCGGTGTCGGTGGCGGCGGTGGTAATGCTGTTAATCATATGGTGAATAGCCATTTTGATGGAGTTGAGTTTATTTGTGCCAATACCGATGCACAAGCATTACGCCGATTAACGGTAGATAGTATTATTCAGTTAGGAGCTGAATTAACTAGAGGTTTAGGGGCGGGGACAAATCCAGATATAGGTAAAGAAGCGGCAGAAGAAAATAAGGATTTAATTCGTGATGTGTTGGAGGGCGCGCATATGTTGTTTTTAACTGCGGGCATGGGTGGAGGTACAGGCACGGGAGCTATCCCTGTTATTGCGCAAATTGCCAAAGAAATGAATATCCTAACGGTTGCTGTTGTGACCAAACCATTTGATTTTGAAGGTAAAAAGAAAAAAGAAGTTGCCGAGCTTGGTATAATTGAATTAGAGAAATATGTTGATTCGTTAATTATTATTCCTAATCAAAAGCTATTACCTGTTTTGGGTGCAAATGTTTCCATGATGAAAGCATTTGCTGCAGCAAATGATGTGTTGCTTGATGCTGTGCAAGGTATTACTGAGCTTATTACTCATCCGGGCATGATTAATGTTGATTTTGCTGATGTGAAAACGGTTATGGCTGGTATGGGTGCTGCCATTATGGGGACAGGTGTTGCCAGTGGAGAAAATAGAGCAAGAATAGCGGCTGAAAAAGCGATTTCTTGTCCTTTATTGGAGGATATTAACCTACAAGGTGCTCGCGGCATCTTAGTGAATATTACTGCTTCTGATATGGGGATCGCTGAGTTTGATGAAGTGGGTAATATAGTTCATAACTTTGCCTCGGATGAAGCTATTATTAAGATTGGTACTGCGATTGATGAGAACTTGGGCGATGAAATTAAAGTAACGGTTGTCGCAACAGGTATGGGCGCTCAAAAGGTAGCGCATGCTCCTGTTAAATTAGTTTCGCCTAGCATTGCTACTGCAGGCAATGATTACTCTAATTTAGATACACCCGCTGTTGGTCGTAAACATGCCGCAGATGGAAGAGAAACGCGGTTTGGTGTACAACCTAAAAATAGCTCGGATATGGATTATTTAGACATTCCCGCTTTTTTAAGGCGCCAAGCTGATTAAAGTTCCCGTAAAGTTATTTAGCGTATGGTTAAAATTTTCCTCAAAGCATGCGCTAGATGCTTTCTTATACGCAAATATATTATTGATTAGAATAAGTCAGTAGTGCATTTTTAAGTGTAAGTAATCCTCTAAAAGAAACAAGTCTAAAAACACACGAAAACAGATTCATTATTTCACGCCTCTTATTTTTTTCTCATGGAATGAGAATCAAGTAATATCTGCATTATGCAGTCTTGGTGTAATTTCTTTTATTATATTTCTCACAGCTCACTCCAATTGATAATAGAGAAACATAATAGTTAAGCTTATTTAATAAGCTGGTCAGGTAAGGTTAATGATTAAACAAAGAACATTAAAAAATACGATTAGAGCAACAGGTGTAGGTTTGCACACAGGTGATAAAATTTATTTAACTTTGCACCCTGCACCAGTGAATACAGGTATAAAGTTTAGGCGTGTCGATTTAGATCAACCTGTGACAATTGATGCTGTTCCACACAATGTTGGTGAGACAAATTTATCGACAACGCTGATACAAGATGGCGTGAAAATATCGACTATTGAGCATTTGCTGTCTGCTATGGCAGGGCTTGGTATTGATAATGCGCTGATTGATGTGACCGCAGCTGAAGTGCCGATTATGGATGGTAGTGCTGGCCCTTTTGTCTTTTTAATTCAATCAGCGGGCGTCTTAGAACAAGATGCACCTAAACAATACATTAAAATCAAACGCGAAGTTAAAGTGTTTGATGGTGATAAATGGGCGGCTTTTTTGCCTATGAATGGCTTTAAAGTAACTTTTACTATTGATTTTGAGCATCCAGCAATCGCAGATAATGTCAAAACCGCAACGATGGATTTTTCATCAACGACTTTCGTCAGAGAAGTGAGCCGCGCGCGTACTTTCGGTTTTATGAAGGATATTGAGTTTTTAAGGGAAAATAATTTAGCCTTAGGTGGTAGCTTAGATAATGCTATTGTTATTGATGACGATAAAATCATTAATGAGGGTGGACTGCGTTATGCTGATGAATTTGTAAAGCATAAAATGCTCGATGCAATTGGCGATTTATATCTATTAGGGCATAGCTTGATTGGTGAGTATCAAGGTTATAAATCAGGTCATGGTTTAAATAATCAGCTACTAAGAGCGCTAATTTCTGAGCCCGATGCATGGGAAAAGGTTACATTTGAAAATGATGAGGACGCCCCGATTCCTTTTATGCGTTCTGCTGAAAGCCGATCAGGCGAATAAAGGAGAAGCTGACATTACGACTTGTTTATCTATTATAAGCAGGATGGGCTTTAGCTTGCTACGCATTTAAAGCGGGACAAATCACTGGAGTGAAATAGCTTTAGCTATTTCCGAAACAGGGCTATGAACTTAAGGCGGGACATTATATATTGGTAGGGCGCGGCTTCAGCCCGCCAATGCCCATCATCTATTCTAAAGGCGGGCTGAAGCCGCGCCCTACGGTTTTCAATATGTCCCGTGTTAAAATGATAGCC
>JAIPFI010000157.1 GCA_021736705.1 Methylococcaceae bacterium
GCCGGCAATAAATCAGATTTTTTTAATTGCGTACGAATAGGGTCTTTATCCGGGCTAAATAGCTCGAATGTCTCCACGACTTGATCGTTATCCTCCCAGCGTACACCGCCATTTAACCTGATCGTTTCAAAAAACATCAAATCAATCTGACCGTAAACCCCTAATAAATCTTGCGAAGCCTGATAGTTATCCGTTGAACGTGTCGCTTCACGTAGCTGGAAACCATTAGTACCAACATTATCAGGCGATAAGATAGCTTCTAGCGAGGATTGCCCTAAAATCTCTGCATTTTGAGCATTAGGCCCAAAAGGTGAAAAATTATAACGTCGGATTTTTGAATCACGCGTTCTCGTTTGATTCATCAAACCCGTTAACAATGCTAGCTCAACGTCTTGGTGAATATTCACCGGCAATTTTATGTCAAAACGCCAGTTCTCACTCAGATCTTCAAGCGTCGCAAAAATAGTTTGATTACTGTCCGCTCTGCGTGAAAAAGAGTATATGCCATCTTTATCTGAGTCATAGCGATAATGCCGTTCATTAGGCGCTTCCCTGGATGCCGTAGAGTTTGTATAAGACCATTTAAATTCCAAATCATTTAATACTGGAAATAAATGTTCACCACCCACCTGATTATTAAGTAACTGGTTTTCTTCCCATTTCAATAAATAGCGATTAATGTCATAGGTTTCAGAATCCGTGAATCCACCTTCGATACGCGCTTCATCTGTTGTTTGACGGATAGCCATTAGTTTAGTGTAAATTTTGTGATTATCCTGATAACGGGCTTCTAACGTCAGATAACCATTTAGATCAACCACATGCAAAGTACGATCAACGTTAAAATCTTTAGTCAGGACTAAATCATCGCCGTTAGATGTGGCATATTCGCGTCGAATCTCATTTTGATTATTCCATGTTTCATTCCAACGGGCAGCCGCCATGTAACCGAAACCAAAATCACCAATGGTAAACAAATCACCAATAGAGGCTTCCACACGCCCATCAGGTCCAATATTCTTTGGTTTAATGTCCCATGTTTGAGATAAATCCTCACCAAATTTTTCAATTTGCTCTTGACTAAATCCGTCTGGGTTAAACCGAGTTTGTGCGGTCAACTGAGTGCCATCCGCTGTTGCCTGAGTAAGAGAATCAGGCATCGCCCGCGTGCCATCATCAATCCCTAAAGAATCGCTTTTCCCCCCATCATAACCGAGCCCTTTACTAAAGGTAGTTCCTTCGGTACCGCCAATTTTCCCAGAGAAAGTAAAGAAAAAGTCTTCGGGCACGCCACGGGTTCTTAACTCGACTGTACCTCCGGCAAATTCGCCAGGTAAACTAGGTAAATAAGCTTTAGAGACCAGTAAACTATCTAAAATACTGGTCGGGAAAAGATCTAAAGGGACGACTCGCCGCGTAGGATCAGGGCTTGGCACTAAAGAGCCGTTGACCAGTGTATTTGAATAGCGCTCTCCCAAACCACGAATAAAGACATACTTTCCTTCTACCAATGTTAAGCCTGATACACGCTTTAAAGCACTGGCAACATCACTATCCCCAGAACGAGCGATTTGCTCTGTTCCCAAAACATTACTCACCCCTGCATTATTTTTTTGCTCTTCAATAACCGATGCAATACTACCTGCAAGAAAAGGCTCTAGCACCACATACTCCGGTAAATCAACGCCAACAGGGGTAACATTCAGCGCTAAGGGTGTATCCGTATCTTTAGCAACCGCAATACCTTCTAGGACTTTACTATTAAAAGCCGGATGCAATACTGAAATGCTGTATTGGCCAACAGGAACTTTGTCTAAAGTAAATTGCCCTTGTTTATTAGTGCGAATTTGTTTGATAAGACCAGAAACATAAATTTGCGCATTATCAACAGGTTGTTGTGTTTCAGCAGAAATAACGACCCCTGTAATAGATCCAAAAAAAGAAGTTTCAGCTGATGGGTTTATTGCCTGAGCACTTAAAGCAGCCGCACCTGTACTTGAAGATTCAATTTCTACCGTCGGCTCTTTGCCATTTTCTGGGAAGCTCACGATAAATTGTGAATTTTCAGCACTAATGAAATCATGCTTAAAAACCCACGACCCGCGACCTGTCTGTGGTTGAATAAAAGTAAAGGTATGCGCACCTGATGCAAGACTGCCCCCAATATAACCATCACTATCGGTTTTACCTAAAGAGCTGCCATTGACCTGCAATACTATATTTGATCTTGGCTGACCGTTTTCAAATAGATAAAAAGAAAAGTCAGCTCGCTCATCGGCCGCAACAGCGTTTGCAATTAACAAGCCTAAATACAAAAGATTAATCAGGTTTTTTTTTATCATTAGAAAAATTTAACAATTAATAACTAGAAAGTTTAGCGGGAGGACAGGATAAATAGTCCAAAATTAATTTATGCACACTGAAGCGGATTAGCTTCGCATTCAGTCATAATGCGCCGCAATTCGATGCCTTTTTTGAATAATTCAGGATCTTTTAAATAATCCAAATTGCGTTTTGATTTTACGTATTGCCCAATATTAAAATAGGCATAGGCCAGTGCATAGCGAATAGATTCTTCCTCCATTAAGCCTTGGCGATAAAGCGCATTATCCATATTTGCAGCCGCTTCATAACGTTTGAGAGCTAACAGCAAAGCTAAGCGTTGTTTTAATTTAACTTTCTGGTCAGGAATTTTAGCATTGACTAATAAAGCATGATAAAAACGGCCAGCACGACGATATATTTCACCCGCTTCCGCAAAAAGACTTGCATCATACTCAGCACCGCGTTCAAAAATCTGTGCCGCAGTATTCAGTTGACCTTGATCTAAATAAGTATGTGCAAGCACTTTAGCCACAGTCGCGTCATCAGGGAATTTCAAATAGGCAACTTCCAATATTTGTAGTGCTTCAGCAAACTGATGACTAAGGCGTAGTGCATTACCGATGGCAATATAATCCTTTGCCTGCGCATTCGATTTTTGTAAATAAACTAAACCGTTTTCTGCCGCATTGCGGTATAAGCCCAACTCAACCAGATAAAAAACTTTACGCCGTAAAAAACGGTAATCTTCTGGGTGTTGCTGTTCAGCTTTGTTGATAACGGCAATCGCCTGATCATAATTTTTCAGCAACCAATAAGACTGCGCTTGCATTTCAACCATCCCCGGATAATCTTTACTTGCTGCCCCTGCCTTATTAACGGCATCAATCGTATTTTGGTATTCTTTAAGACCGTAATAGCTTTGCGCTAAATAAATATAAATAACAGGATCAGACTGCCCGTTGTTAACCGATTTTTCCAAACTCTTTTTAGCTGATGATAAATCATTCAGACTCAAAAAAGACAATCCTTGCAAAGTATAAAATCGGATTAAATCGACATCTTCTGCAGTGACATCGACATTCTCTAAAGCCATCAGAGCCCGTTGGTACAAACCATCTTTTACTAACATGGCTGCCATACCAATATAATCATCTGCTTTTACTTTGGATTTTTGATCTGCCGCAGAGGCTGGCAAGCAAACAAGCATTGTCATCAGGAAGATAATCCCGATAATTTCGTTAAACCGTATCATAGGGGTACCAATTAAGATAAATCGAAACGAATTTTTTGTTTAGCCCACACTTTCACCGATTTTCCTTGGTAAAGTGCCGGCTCGAATTGCCAAGAACGAATAGCGCTAGTCACTACATCATCAAATACACCGGGTGGCGATGATTCTAAAACCTCAACCTGCTCAACATTGCCTTGCGTATCTATTAGTAATGATAATAAAACATAGCCAGTAATCCCTTTCTTTTTAGCGGACGCAGGATACTTAAAGGCACTGCGAGATTTAGGCTTAGGTGCGACATCAACCAGATCATCCGTCATAACAGAAGCTTGAGTCCCCCCTAATAAGCCGCCGTTGACAGCATTAAGATCTTCCCCCATCAGCCCGGGTAAGCCTAAATCTATACCTGACAAAGCCGTATTCAAACCTTTAAAAGGAACAGGAGCCCGCATTTTTTGCTTTTTGGGCTTTGCTTTTGGTTTTTCTTCCACTTTTTTGGGTTTAGGTTTCACTTGTTTGACAACATCAACTTGCGTACTACTTGGGGCTTTGTCTTGCTCAGGGCCGCTTTGCCAATTATTCATCACGACTATCAGGCCAAATGCAAGAAAAGAGCCGAATAGCATGCTTGCTGTGGCAAATAACTGACGCGACCCTCGGTTGATTGCTGCATTCATTCGCCTAACCTGCTTCTTTTTCAGTGGCGACGGCAACGCTTTCTGCCCCTGATAGGCGTGCCTGATCAATAACCTCAACCAGTTTCCCAGCAGGAATCCCTTCATCAGTAACGACTAGCACCGTTTTAGAACTTGCTGTTGCCAATAAATCACGTAATTTACTTTGTATTAGCCACATTCTCACAGCTTCACCATCCAAAAAGGTATCGCCGTTTTTATCTACAAACAAGCGGATAGACTTACTAGAAGCTGAGGAAGAACTCGCTGCATTAGGCCTTTCTAAATCGACTTTCATATCTTTTACAAAGGTCGTGGTGACCATAAAGAAAATAAGCAGAATAAAAACAATATCAATCATCGGCCCGATATCGATTTGAGCGTCTACATTGCGGTTTTCTCTGTATTTCATAAATTTCTACTCGATTGTTGACTGCATAACAGATCTTTAATCTGTGCTAGATTATTTTGAATATTCATTTGCTTTTTTTGCAAAATGTTTTGTATCAACACGCCTGGAATAGCGACAGTGAGTCCCGTTTGCGTCGTCAAAAGTGCTTGTGCAACTCCGCCCGCGATACCTCCAGATTGAGTAAATAAAGCCATTTCCGCCAGTGAATCAAAAGTTTCAATCATACCGGCGACAGTCCCGAGTAAACCTAATAAAGGTGAAATCATAACAATCACTTTGATCAGTACGGAATATTGACGAATTTCCTGCTCGTAATCATAAAACGCCGCATCTAAATTACGGCGTAAATTAACGACTTGTTGTTGTTTTATACCTATGCCTAATTTCATGGCATGTTCAATCAAATCCTTAGTAGGTCGATTGGGTGATTGACAATAAGCTTTATATAAATCACGCATATCTAAAGCATTATGTGTTTTTAACACACAATAACGATAGCCTAAGCCATACCACAGTGCAGCGGCACAAAAAAGCAAAGGAGGCATAACAAAACCGCCTTGTTCAAACAGATTTTTAGTCGCTAAAAACCAGAAAGATACATCCATCTTCTCGCTCCTTAAGGCGTTTAAGCCGCTTCAAGTGAAGAATTTTTGTGGGATAACTTGCTTCCCGGTGCATTTAAAATAATATTTGTTATTTTTAAAGCGACCTTTTCCATATCCATTTTTATAGATTCCGACCAACTGGCTAATAATGTCCCTAAGAGCAAAGTCGGAATCGCGACAACTAAACCCAATTCAGTGGTCACTAAAGCAACAGAAATACCACTGGATAACAGTTTCGGATCACCTGTACCAAATTCAGTAATAATATCGAAAGTTTCAATCATCCCTGTTACGGTTCCTAAAAGCCCCAGTAAAGGCGATACCGCAGCAATAACTAGAATGGTTGAGCTAAATTTATTTAAAGCACCCGATTCCTGCAAAATTGCTTCGGTAATAATATCTTCCATATGATCCCGGTCATCTTTCACATGACGCAAGGTCGAACTTAATACACGCGCTATTGATCCCTTGCCGTTATCACAAGCCTTTTCAGCCTCGCTTAATTTACCTGAGGTCACTAAAGTGGAAATTTGCTCTTCAAATTTATGACTGGTATTACTATTTTTTTGCAACAGAAAAGTACGAATAAGTACCAGTAAGAAGCCAAATACGCCGAGGCCAACAATCACCCAACCAATAATGCCGCCCGAATCGACAACACTTAACCACGTTTTCTCAGCCTTTTCTTCAATCGCTTTACTACGAGATTCATACAAAAATAGTTTTAAAACGCTCGCAGTTTCTCCTTTGGCGAAAGCATTCGCAACATCTTCTGCGGGAATGCTCCATACTTTCATTTGCTCACCACCTGCCGGAATCAATGCACCACTACCTAAGTCACTGACCCCGTACGAAGCAATATTGCCCAACTGAATTATTTTCCCTTCCGTCTGCTTGCCATCCTGCAAATAAAACTGCCCATCACGGATCTGGACACTGCTCAGTTTATGCAATAACTGACTAGCTTCAGAAAAAATGACTTTAATTTTGTTATCATCGCTACCGGTCTGGAATATTTGATCTAATCCTAAATCAATATTGTAGTTTTTTAATGATGACTCAGCTTGCTGATAAGTCATATCCAAAACTTCGCTACGCTCTTCTAGTGCCACTTTAGCTCTTTCAGACTCGTTAATACGCGTTTCCATATCCTGTAATTGCCCAGAAAGAGCCACCGTAGTACGTTCTAATGTATCGATTTGGTTTTGTAATTTACGCTGATCCCCTTCTGAAGTGGATTTAAATCCGGATAAGCGCTTCGTCAACTCGCTTTTTTGCGACTGTAAAAAAGCAAACTCACGTTTGTAAACCGTCTGCAAATCTACTGACTTGGTAGCTTCAGGCTTTTTAACGTCCGTTTTCGCCGTGTCCGTTTTCGCTGCTGTAGCAGCTACAGGCGTTGTCGAAACAGCAACTGTCTCGTCCGCCCAAGCATTGCCAAATAATAAGCAAACGCAACTTAAGATAATAAGTGGCTTTTTCATTTAAGACCCCAATGGATTTGGTAATACAAAATATCCCTGACGAATTTGTTTTTTCAGGGAGTCAAATAA
>JAIPFI010000158.1 GCA_021736705.1 Methylococcaceae bacterium
TTTTTTTAAGTTTGATAAAGATGAATAACCGGTACCAAAATCATCCATAGAAAAATGCACCCCAATTTCTCGGAGCTTATTCATCTTGGCAATCGTGCCTTCGACATCATTAAGAAATAAAGATTCTGTCAGTTCAAGCTTGAGTCTTTCTGGATTAATGCCGTTGCGTTTTATGGTATCAATTATTTGTTCTACAAAATCCGCTTGGTGGAATTGGTAAACACTGATGTTGACCGCTAATATTAAATCTTGCATAGCGCTATGCCGAGACCATTTTTTTAATTGATTACAAGCCGTTTCTAAAACCCAGTGACCGATAGGTATAATCAAGCCTGTTGCTTCTGCGAAATGAATGAAATCCTCAGGTAAGATTAAGCCGCGTGTGGGATGTTGCCAGCGAATTAATGCCTCAGCGCCGATGATTTGATCATGAAAAACTTGCGCCTGAAAATAGAGTGTGAATTCTTTATTTGCTAGTGCCTGACGTAAGTCGCTTTCCAGTAGCGTACGAGCAGTAATATCTGCTTGCATTTGCGGATCATAGACACTCATTTGATTACGGCCTAGCTGCTTAGACTGATACATAGCAATATCAGCTTGCTTTAATAGGTCATCTATAGAATATTCGTGGCCACTAAATATTGTGGCACCTATACTCGGCGTACTAAAGTATTGATGCGTACCTAGTTGATAGACTTGATTTAGTGAGCAGAGGATCTTATGAGCAATGGCCGCACTTTGCGTGCCAGCCTTTTGCCAATCTTCATCTAAGTCTTCCAGCATAACGACAAATTCATCACCACCAAAGCGAGCTGCGCTGTCGCCCGCACGGATACACGATTTCAGACGTCGTGCCACTTGCTGTAGGAGCAGATCGCCCATATCATGGCCGAGGGTATCATTGAGTGCTTTGAAATGATCCAAATCGATAAAGAGCAAAGCGACTTTGTGCTTGCTACGGTGACTTGATTCGATAGCAGATTTTAACCTATCTATCAGTAGTGCGCGGTTAGGAATTCCGGTGAGTGCATCGTAATGAGCCGCATATTTTAGAGCATTTGCATTTTTCTTGAGTGATATTTGGTTAGCGACACGCAATAAGGTAATGGTCGGGCTGATAGGTTTGGTAATATAGTCAACCGCACCCAAATGCAAGGCATAACATTCAGCGTCATGAGAGGTTTCGCCAGTGATGAAAATGATCGGAATATTGCTCGTGAGCGTTGATTCTTGTAATTTATGACAGATATCATAGCCATTCATATCAGGCATATTAATATCAAGTAGAACAAGGTCTGGCTGTGGATGTTTTTGCGCGATTTCTAAAGCTCGCCGACCATTAGAAGCAACCTTGACGTGGTAATTTGAGCTGCTTAGTAAGGTTACGAGTAACTCTTGTGTTATACGCGAGTCATCGACAATTAAAATTGTGGTTTGAGAGTGATCTAATGGTTTAATAATCTTAGCCTTTTTATTTATCAATGCTCAGTTTATTGAGGGCTACTAGCGCCTTAGAGTAATCAGTTCCATGGATATATTGTAGAAAATCATTATATTCTGCTTGCTCAGTTTCAGGTAATAGTATTTTTAGCTGATTAAGTAATTCATCATTAATAAAGTGGTCACTATTCAATAGTGTAGCTAATTCAGTTATGATTTGATTTCGTTTGACATTATCGGTCTTCATTTTTATTGTGACTACATCAGCTGGTAGAGCTGCTAATGTGGTCATGGTTTTATCAAAAACTATTTGCCAATGAATGAGCGCCTTGCTTGCGTCTTGCTTTGTTAATAGCTGATCTTCTAAACTAAGTGTCGCCTGATAGAGCTCTTGTGCGCCAAGGCTACCAGCTGATCCTTTAAATGAATGCAACCATGCTTTTGCACTCTCTAGCTGATGCGTATTAATTTGGGTAATAAAGTCAGTAACTTCAGATGCATATTGAGCGTGGAACCTCCTCAGCATAGCCATGAGCTTTTGTTGATCACCCCCTAATAAACTCATGACTTGAGTGAGTTTAAATCCAGGCAATTGAGCGGTTAGTGTATGCCAATCTTTAGCGGGAAGATTATCCGATGGCCGCTTAATCCATTGGGCAAGCGTTTGAAAAAGTTGATCCCAATTGATTGGTTTGATCATTAATTCATTCATACCACAAGCAAGGCACTGTTCACGACCTTCTGGAGAATTATTCGCCGTCATAGCGATAATAGGTAATTTACTAAATCTGGGGTTTTTGCGGATAATACGTGTTGCGTTAAAACCATCCATAATCGGCATTTGGCAGTCCATCAACACCAAACTGTAATCTTTATTATTCAGGATGGTAATAGCTTCAGCGCCATTATTGGCAAAGTCCACTTGTATGCCTTGCTTTTGCAAAACTTCGAACATGAGTTCTTGATTAAGGACATTGTCTTCAACTAATAGCACGGATACAGAAGCTAAGTCTATCAGTGCTTGAGACGGCATGCTAGCAACCGCTGGAGCCTTCACAGATTTGACTATTGGCTGCGTAAAGCTGAGCGTAAAATAAAAATGACTGCCCGAACCTAGTTGGCTTTCAATGCCAATCGTACCTTCCATCATTTCTACTAGTTCTTTACTAATGGATAAGCCTAGCCCTGTACCGCCATAGTTGCGTGTGGTCGAATTATCTGCCTGATTAAAAGCAATGAATAGTTGCTGTTGTTGCTCATCGCTCAAGCCTATCCCCGTATCCTTAATATTAAAGCGTATTTCGACAGCGTTAGCATCAGCATGAACCTTACGAACTTTTTCTACATGTACTATAACAGAGCCGGTTTCGGTGAATTTAATCGCATTGCTGACTAAGTTTAGTAGGACTTGCCTTAGACGTAAGGAATCGCCAATTAATAGCTGTGGTACATTCTGATCAATTTTAAAGTTTAAACTTAATGCTTTATTACCTATTAATGATTCAGCTATATCCGTTAAGGATTGCATGAGCTCTTCAAGATTGAAGAGTGTGTATTCTAACCTTAATTTCCCCGCTTCAATTTTAGAGAAATCTAAAATATCGTTTAGTATATCTAATAACCACTTGGCTGACGTGTTGATTTTATCTAGGTAATTGCGTTGCTTCTCAGTGACTTGCGTGTGCAATATTAAGTGAGTCATGCCAGTAATGGCATGCATAGGTGTCCGAATTTCATGACTCATATTGGCCAAAAATTCACTTTTTACTTGAGCAGCTGCGAGTGTTTGTTGATGGGCTGTGGTCAGTTCTATGGTGCGCTGATTTACTTGCCGTTCAAGGTTATGTTGAATTTGTCTGAGCTGGCGAATGCGCCCAAAGTAAAGTGCTAATAATAAAGCGGCTAGTGCACTTGCCATAAGAATACGAAACCACAGCGTTTGCCAATAGGGTGGGGTAATCGTAATAGGCAGGCTAATGCCTTGTTCATTCCATACACCATTGTTATTGCTGGCTTTAACCCGAAATACATAGTCACCCGGATCTAGGTTTGTGTAAGTGGCAATTCGATTTCTACTATCGGTTTCTATCCAGTCCTGATTGAAGCCTTCCAATTTATAGGCATAGCGATTGAGTTCTGGGTTCGCATAATGTAGCGCTGCAAAACGCAAAGACAACATCATACCTTCCCAGGCTAGCGTTAATTTTTCTGGTTGAGTAATAGAGCCTTCAAGTCTGGCTATTGCCGGATTTTCATTATTACCCAATGAACGATTCAATAGTCGAATATCGGTTATAGCGATTGTCGGTGGTATTTGATTGGTGTGCGTTAACTCTGGCTGGATGATGGTCATGTCTTTGCCGCGACTGAAATAGAGTGTGCCATCATTGCCTATTATAAAATCAGATCGCACTTTATCAGCACTATATCCATTGCCAGCAAAAGGATAGATTTTTAGTTGTTGTGTTACTGTATCAAACTGCGCCAATTTCGATGCCGAAGCAATCCACAGTATATGATTCTTATCAAAACGCAGTGCTCTTATGTTGTTAGACTCTAATTCAGGAAAACGATAGGTATGAAATTTTAGACTGTCATCCGGCATTATCTGTACTTGGCTAATACCTGAGTCTGAAGATAACCATATTTCACCCTGTAAACTTTGTTGTATATCTGTAATAAAATTACTAGGTAAACTCGTAAGATTGCTTGGCTCATATTGGTAGTGTTTAATCTGTCCGGTTTTTGGGTTGAGCACATCCAGACCGCCGCCTAAATAATTGCCACTTAGCCAAATATTACCTTTTATATCCAGCATCATTGTATTCACCGAGTTATTGCTTAGGCTATTGATATTATTTGGCTCATGCTTGAATTGACGTAAGATTCCGAGAGATGGATCATACTCTATCAGGCCGCCTCCTGTGCCTAGCCATAATCTACCGTGTACATCAGGTATAATTGTATTAACAAAATTACTGGCTGCATCACCTAGTGGTATGAGTGCGGGGTATTCTTGTTCAAGGTTAAGGCGGACTAAGCCACTGCGGGTTCCAATCCAAACCAAGTGATTGTTTGGCTGATAGAGGCTGTAAACTCTATTGTCTACAATTCCCTTATCCTGAAAAAATTGCCAAGAAAATGATTTTATAATCTCTCGTGATTCAGGGTTAATCAGAAATAATTCAGATAAGGAGCTTAACCATAACTGATTTTCCTTGTTCATCATGATTGTTAATAATTCATTGTTAACCTGTTTATTATTGCCATTTAAGTAATCAATAGATAATTGCTTAAAGCCAGAGAGAGACAGGTCGGCACGACTAAGGCCATGATTAGTGCCCAACCAAAATGACTCAGAATGATCTATCAGCAAAGCATAGATATGATTATTTAGTGCACTCTTTTCTATCGTGTCGAGGTCTTGGTGAATACTAAATTTCTCCTGAGTATTATCCCAGCGTAATAGTCCAATACTGGTTGCTGCCCAAATGATACCTGCGCTATCCTCAATAAATTGATGCACCCTGAAGTTTTGAGTATTATCTATAGCCGGAAGTGCTTGCTTTTGTTCCCATGGTTGGCTCAGTTGCTGGCGAAACACGCCCGCCTCCGTACCTAACCACAAGCGATTTCTACTATCGATAAATAAAGCGCGTACATTTTGACTCAGTGCTGAGTTATTCGTCGTATTAATATGATGATGTTCAAATTTAGAACTGCCAGCCGGTAGATAGTCAATTCCCTCTGGCCAAGTGGCAAGCCATAGTCCGTTTTGAGAGTCTAGTGCGAGTGTATCGACATTATTTCTGGCTAAGCTGTTTGGGTCTGTCGGATCGTGTCGATAAATACGGAATGTTTTAGTGTTTATATCAAAGTGCTGTAGTCCTTGTCTTGTTGCTAGCCATAGGCCATCCTTGCCATCGCTAGCGATTTTACGAATTTGCTGGTCTTGTTGAGTTCCATTTTGACTTTCTAAAGGAAAGTAATTTTTAAAACTGAGTGATTTTGGCTCAAACAGAGCCAAACCATTAAACGTGGCAACCCATAAACGCTGTTGTTTATCTTCTACGGCGTCAGTGACCATATCATGAGGTAAGCTATTAGCTATATCGGATTGATGTTGGAAATGATAGTAATCATAACCGTCATATCGATATAATCCGGAATCTGTCGCTATCCAGATAAAGCCTTGATGGTCTTGAATTATTGTCCTCGGTTCACTAAAATCGATATTTTTTACATTAACAAAATTCAATGGCGGAGCAACGCTATAGACCAAGGGACTAAATAAGATTAAAAAAAACAGGGTTAGCTGTTTGAATATTATTTTATTCATGCTCGGCCTTGTTAATTAAAAATCTGTTGATAACATGACGCTAAAACTAATCGGCGCACCAACATAGTAATAAGGTGAGCTACCACCATCACCTTGTGCGCGGGTGGTAAATCCACTGCCACTGCCGGCATCAAGATTTAAATAATTTTGATTGAGTAAATTATAAATATTTAAGCGTACCGTCGGATTTTTAAACCAGCCCATGGTGGGAAATTGATAACCCGCATCAAGGTTAACTAAAGTAAAGCCTTTGATTAATTCATCGTTCACCAAGGTAGTGTAACGATCGCCGGTGTATTTAGCTGAGATATTAGCTGACCAAGGGCCGTTACGATATTGCAATGCTAATGCCGCCATCCAGTTAGGCGTATCCGGAAAGGCTTTGCCGGAAGTTGCTTCAAAAGTATCTGCTCCGGTCTGTAAGTTTTGCTTCATACGGCTATCGGTAAAGCTAAATGAGCCGTAAAGACTCCAATCGTCTAAAAAACGCCATGCTGACTCTAGTTCTATGCCCTTAGTGATGGAATTACCGACGTTGTAATTAGTATAGGCGTCATTATTAATGTCATAAGCTGCGGCAATGCGGTCACGGTAATCAATGAGAAACAAGGTTCCTGAAAAGGAAATGTTGTGGCTATTAAAGCGATAACCCAGCTCCCAATTAATCGATGTTTCTTCATCGACATTGACTGGCTTTAAGCTGCCATCGGCTTGAGCCAAACCATAATAAACCGAGTCCGGTGGTGCTTTGAAGTTTTCCGCACCGCTAAAAAAGACTTGATGCTGCTCGGTAAATTGGTAACTAAGCCCCGCATTGGGCAGTAACCGACCGTAGGTTTTGTTAATACTAAAGTTTCGGGGTTCATTTGCCCCCTAATTTAACCCCAATTTACGTATATCTCATTGATTTATTGAGTCTCTAGCCGTAGAGTTTTTGGATCAAGTTGCAGGGCTTGTACAAAAAAGCAGTTTATGTGTTGCTCA
>JAIPFI010000159.1 GCA_021736705.1 Methylococcaceae bacterium
GACAGCATGAAATCAAGGGTGTCGCCGGTACTATCAACCGCACGATATAAGTAAACCCACTCACCTTTTACTTTGATATACGTTTCATCCATGCGCCACGACCCATTAGTGGTTCGTTTTTTAGATTTAGCGTCTACAGCAATAGCAGGTGAATAGCGTATAACCCAACGATTAAGATTTGCGTGGTCTACATCAACACCTCGCTCTTCCATTATTTCTTCAAGATCACGATATGAAACACCATAAAGAACATAAAAGAAGACGGCGTATAGAATGACATCTTTTGGAAATTGAGCACCTTTAAAACTAACCATGATTTTATAGGGTAAAAAATTTAAAATAAAATCCGATTATCTCAAAATTCACCAAAAGTTGCGACAGAACCGCCAAGCGTAAGAAGCTAGATGACTATCAAGTTTCAGTTTCTGAGATTGAGCGGGTAACGGGTGAGATAATGCCAGTGGCGGATTATGCAAAGTATGATAAAAGTAATCCGTGGGTTTTGCCGCGCGGCTGTGATAAAGGGTAGATGTATTTAGATGCAGAAAATTAAAGAAATGGCTTTAGTTAAAGCTATCAAAAAATCAGAACAAATGAATTCTGTAGAAGCTGAAAAAGTGCTGGATGAAATACATTTTGAACAGCCTATTTTACTGTCTTCAGTATTAGTTCAACATCAGATGGGAAGTTCGATGGAGCAAGTTGAGGTTTTGCTTAATTTATTAATAATTTCACACTTAGCTTTACAGTATTCCGGCGTAAAAATACAAAGCGTGACTGAAAAAGAGCAAGAAAAAGAATTAGCCAGGTATGTTGGGCATTTACAATCCACTGAAAGTCTTGATAAAAAAAGTAAGCAAGAGGCAATTGATCAATACATTGCCAGGAATAATGAAACATTACTAATGGCTTATGTAACTAACAAAATGAAAGAAGCAGGATTCATGAAAAATCAAAATGAGGCTTCAAAATATTTGGTATTAACGGGGGTTAATATTGTAAATTGCATTAATATTGCAAAAATAGTCTAAAAAATTATTTCTCGACTAACTGCTAAAGGATCAATGACAGACATGTGCATTATTTTAAATTTAAAGGTAACCTAAAAAATAATCTATACTAGCTATTAGGGGTCGACGCACGAAACGGAACATAAACCCCGTTAAGGATTTTAAGTCACTTATATCCAGTTCCCATCAACATCGCATTTGAGTAAACATTGGCAACTATTAATAACTTTCAGCAATGGTCGTTTGATTACGCCCATTGCGTTTAGATAAATACATAGCCTCATCAGCTTTATTCATCATATCTTTCATAGCTATGTTGTTTTGGGACTGAAGCACACCAAGACTAATGGTTATTTGTTGGTGGATATGAAAATCGTGTTGCGAAATCTTTATCCTACAGCGCTCAGCAATTTGAAAGGCATCCTGTAGTGTAGTGCTTGGTAATAATATAAAAAACTCTTCGCCACCCCAACGGCCTAGAGAATCAATACCTCGTAGTTCTTCATTGATAAGATGACAGACACTTATTAATACTTCATCGCCGACTGCATGTCCTAATGTATCGTTAATTTTCTTGAAATGATCAATATCAAACATGATCAAACAGAATTGCGTGCCATACCGTGAAAATCGGTGAGCCTCAGAATCAAATAATCGTATAAAACACGACCTAGTGTAAACACCTGTAAGCAGGTCATGATCGTATTTTAATTGCAGCTCTTCAACAAGCTTGTTTCGTTGAGATAACACAATTCCTACGACTAAAACCGAGGTGATAACTAGGGTCAGGTACAACTGAAGTTCGATTATCGAGTGTAATTGTGAGTCATTGGAAAATGGTCCATGCTGCTGATTCGTAATAATGATAGCAATGGCCGCCAAGACAAAGGTACTGAGTAATGTCACTCGAAAGCCTAGCCTCAACACCGACCATAATAAGAGAGGAATCGTAAAAAATATCGGATTAGGCAGCAATTCAGGCCAAGAGGATTGAAATCCCATGAATGAACATATAGCAGTAAATATTATTAGGTAAAAGCTTAGCTCAATAAGTCTGTCTGCCAAATAAGATGAATCATTTTTACGATGAAAACTCAAAATGAGCGGGGTAAGCAATAAAACACCGACGCTATCACCGGTCCACCACGTAATTAATGAAAAAATCAAAGAGTCCCATGTTAGAAACCCCATCAATTCTAGGCTGATTATGCCAAACAGTGCGCTGATAAGTGGCCCCAAAAGACAACAAAATAAAAGAAAAGGCCAAAATGAAGTAAAGCTTCCGAATATATTTCTCGTGACTGTTGTTTTTTTAAAAAGATACACCATCCATACACAGGCTAATACATCACCTAAACCATTCGCTGCTCCAGAAATAACAGCCCTAATAACATAGTCTATCGAAGTAAAATTAATATAGGACGATACATTGCCTACAAAAGCCCCCAAAAATATACCAGGCCAAATGTGATGGCCACGAATCATCACAAGTGCCAGCATGATTCCTGAAGGTAGCCATACAGGGGTAATATTTCCTGGAGGAATTGCGAATGTTTGACCCATTTTTGCTGTTACAAAATAGAGCAGCGCAATACCGATAATTTCCAGCCAATAATAGAGGGATTTTTTTATTTCTTTAACCATACTCTTATTGATAAACGTTAGTTCGGTCTGGCATTTGAAAATAGGCTGATATTCGGCTTCCAATATCCATAGGTCTATTTAGGTCGAAATAGAATTAGGAACATAAACCTGGTTAGAGATTTTTAGCAACTTATGCCCACTTTCTCGTAGCCCCCCCTCTGGCGAGACATACCGGTAAAGCGTTTGCCGTGTAACACCTAATTCTTTACATAAATCACTGACCTTTGTTTCAGGATGTTGCATAGAGGCTGCCGCTAAACGGACTTTAGCCGGTGTCATTTTAAAAGATGCGCCGCCCGTTCTACCGCGAGCACGCGCAGAAGCTAAACCTGCTTTAGTACGCTCAGAAATTAAATCACGTTCAAACTCAGCTAATGCAGCAAAAATACCAAACACTAATTTACCCTGTGAGGTTGTGGTATCAATTTGTGCGCCTTGCCCTGTCAATACTTTGAAACCAATGCCTTTGCTGGATAAGTCATACACCGTATTGATTAAATGCCTTAAATTACGACCCAGTCGGTCTAACTTCCAAACAATCAGCGTATCACCTTCACGTAAGGCTTTTAGACAAGTCATAAGCCCTTGTCGTTCATCCTTAGTACCTGAAGCAAAATCTTCGTAAAGATGCTCAGGTAAAATCCCTACTTGTAATAATGCATCCCTCTGTAAGTCCAAAACTTGAGACCCATCAGCTTTAGATACACGCATATAACCCATCAACATAGTGTCACCTAAACGATCGTTTATGTGACACCTCAATAACCCTGTAAAAAACGGTTATTTTGTGTCACTTAACCCGTAAAATAATCTATGTATTATAAACGTAAATATTTTTAGGTGATAACTTCTTATGGCACGCAAGTCACTTCTTTCTGTCTCTGATCGCAATGCGCTCATTGTTTTTCCATCCGGCGATGATTTAATTCAGCATTACACCTTCAATAAAGCAGATTTAGCGCTTATCTCACAGCATCGCGGTTCAGAAAATCGATTAGGTTTTGCTATCCAACTTTGTTATATGCGTTACCCAGGCATCATGCTAGGAGAAAGTGATAGCCCAAACCCCGACATCATTGAATTTATTGCGGATCAGCTAAACCTATCTCCGAAAAAGTGGTTGCTGTATGGAAGCAGAAAAAATACGCTTCATGAGCATCGCATGGAGTTACAAGCTGTTTTTGGCTTTAAATCATTCACGATGGCTATTTATGATGAATACCTAATACCCCTAGAAAAATTAGCCCTGCAAACAGACAAAGGTTTTTTATTGGCCACTCAGTTCATTGAGCTGATGCGTAGTCAATTAATCTTATTGCCCTCCATTAATGTCATCGAAAAACTATGCGCTGAAGCCATTATTAAAGCTAATCGACAGATATACCAAACGTTGACAGAGCCTCTGTTGAAAGAGCACTATCCGAATCTTGATGAGCTACTCAAACTAAAGCCAGACAGTAAATTCACTTGGTTAGTTTGGTTACGACAATCTCCGAGTAGGCCTAGCTCAGTACAAATGTTGGAACATATTGAGCGCCTTAGGGTATTGCAAACAATGAATCTTCCAGAACAAATAATGTCTTCTGGAATTCATCAAAATCGATTACTTAAAATTGCGCGAGAAGGTTCGCAAATGACACCGCAACATTTAATGGATTTGGGGGATAAACGCCGTTATGCCACCTTAGTTGCTCTAGTTTTAGAAAGTATGGCAACCATTACTGATGAAGTCATTGACCTTCATGATCGCATTATTGGCAAATTATTCAATACGGCTAAAAACAAACATCAAAAACGGTTTCAGCAATCGGGTAAGGATATAAATAACAAGCTTCTGCTATATGGAAAAATAGGTGAAGCATTATTGAGTGCAAAACAAAATGAGACAGATGCCTTTTCAGCCATTGAATCTGTTATCTCTTGGGAGGATTTTGAGGCCAGTATTATTGAAACACAAAAAGTCGCGCAACCAGAAAGTTTTGATTTCTTGTCTTTCATTGGTGATAGCTACAGTACCTTACGGCGCTATACACCTGCATTTTTGGAGGTACTGAAAATTCAGGCAACCCCAGCCTCTCAAGATATTGTGGATGCGATTGAAATAGTACGCCAATTAAATATCGATAATAGTCGCAAGATACCCGCTAATGCGCCTACCCGTTTTATCCGAAAGCGGTGGCAGGATTTAGTCATCAAAGAAGAGGGTATTGATCGCAAATATTATGAATTATGCCTCTTATCGGAATTAAAAAACGTTTTACGTTCCGGTGACGCTTGGGTTCAGGGCTCCCGCCAATTTAAAGATTTTAATACCTACCTTATTGCTCCAGAAAAGTTTGCTCTACTGAAAAAAGACAAGGTATTGCCATTAACGATTCCCATTGATTGCGATCAGTATTTACAGGAGCGTCTGGCATTATTAAGCAGTCAACTAGAGAAAACCAACCAGTTAGCGGCGGCTGATCAACTACCTGATGCCATTATTAACGAGTCCGGCCTAAAAATAACACCGCTTGACCCTGTTATTCCTGAAAATGCAAAAAAATTCATTAACCAAGCAACCGCATTGCTTCCTCATGTAAAAATTACTGAGTTGTTACTGGAAGTTGATCAATGGACTCAATTTAGTGATCATTTTACCCACCTAAAAAGTAGTGAACAGGCCAAAGATAAAACGCTATTACTCACAACCATACTCGCTGATGCGATTAATCTTGGCTTAGGGAAAATGTCGGAGTCTTGTCCTGGAACAACGTATTCTAAATTGGCTTGGTTACAAGCGTGGCATATTCGTGACGAGACCTATTCATCTGCGTTAGCTACGCTGACTAATGCTCAATTAAAACACCCTTTTGCCGCTAACTGGGGCGATGGAACCACCTCTTCATCAGACGCTCAAAGATTCCGAGTAGGCGGTGGTAGTCAAGGCACGGGGCAAGTAAATCCCAAATATGGTTCTGATCCAGGGCGACAATTTTACACGCATATATCTGATCAATATTCTCCCTTTAGTGCTCGCGTGATTAATGTCGGTGTACGTGATGCCACATATGTACTGGATGGTTTACTGTATCACGAGTCAGATTTGCGTATTGAGGAGCATTACACCGATACTGCTGGCTTTACAGATCAAGTCTTTGGCATGATGCATTTACTTGGCTTTAAGCTTGCTCCCAGAATTAGAAATTTAGGTGAGACTAAACTCTTTGTGCCGCCAGGAAAACTAAAAAATTATCCCGCATTGCAATCTATGATAGGTGAGGAATTAAAAATCAATTGTATAAAAGCACATTGGGATGACATTTTACGTTTAGCCACCTCAATACAACAGGGAACCGCCACCGCCTCTTTGCTTTTAAGGAAGTTGAGTAGTTATCCTCGACAGAATGGCTTAGCCGTTGCATTGCGGGAATTAGGCCGTATTGAGCGCACACTTTTTATTTTAGAGTGGCTGCAAAGTGTTGATTTCCGTCATCGCGTAACGGCTGGGCTGAATAAAGGAGAATCACGTAATGCTTTAGCGAGAGCTGTATTTCTTAATCGCTTAGGTGAAATTCGTGACCGAAGTTATGAGCAACAACGCTATAGAGCAGGCGGTTTAACGCTGGTGACATCAGCTATTGTATTGTGGAATACGGTTTATATGGAGCGAGCAACGGAAGCTCTAAATAAGGAAAATAAAGAACTTAATGCAGATTGGTATCAATATTTATCGCCATTAGGCTGGGAGCACATTAATCTAACAGGAGATTACATTTGGCATGAAGACAAAAAGGTAGAGCAAGGTAAATTCAGGCCTTTGCGTACTGAAAAAAATCCTTAACGGGGTTTATGTTCCGTTTCGTGCGTCGACCCCATTTTCATTGAATCGTGAGCCAACTTTTTTGTACGCCCCATCTAATTGTTCTGTTAGGCTTTGAATCGCCTCGTTAGCTTGTACCGGATGTCCCAGTGAACGACAAATATGAATTCTATTTGATTGCCATTCAGTCCCCT
>JAIPFI010000160.1 GCA_021736705.1 Methylococcaceae bacterium
GTCTTGATTGTAAATATTTGGTTCCCACGCTAGAAACGAGTTGCGGATCGGGTCGGGGTAACGGGATTGCGCCCGTTACCCCGACCCGATCAGGCGGTTATTTTCTCTTTTATCCTCATTCCCTATTAGGCATTATTTTCAAACAAAAATCTCTTCAAGAAAATTCTGCATACTTTGCCATGCGCGTTTAGCTGCAACTTCATTATAAAGCATGCCTAAATCAGGGGCATTAGCTTGCGGATTAGTGAAGGCATGTACGGTATGTCCATAACTGTGTAATTGCCAGTCAATGTTTAAATCGGTCATTTCCTGCGTGAAAGTATTGAACTGTTGAGATGATACCAGAGGATCATTATGGCCGTGTAAAGCCAACACTTTAGCAAGGACAGGTTTATCTGCAACATGATCTGGGGTATTTAATAAGCCATGAAAACTAACTACACCTTGCACATTTGCGCCCATACGGGCTAAATCTAAAACACAAAGACCCCCAAAACAAAAGCCGATGGCCGCAACCTTGCTATCATCAACCCAAGGTAATAATTTAACGGCGTATAAAGCGGCATGGATCCGCTGTTGTAATAATTTACGATCCACCATAAAAGGTTGCATGAGTAGGGCATTTTCTTCTGGCGTTGCGCCTACTTTTCCTTGACCATACATATCTAATGCAAAAGCGACATAGCCCAATTCAGCTAGTTCCTTTGCTTTAGCATCAACGAAAGCATCTCGTCCGCACCACGTATGGCTAATTAATATCGCTGGGCGTCTGCCTGAAAAGCTATCGTCATAGGCGAAAAAACCCTCTAATAAAGTATCACCGTCTAAATAATTGATTGTATTAGATACTATTGCCATTTAAATCACCTATTGATTGCCGAAATTATAAACAACCACTCGATTAACGATGGGTTTAAGTTGCTCATCGAGCATTTTTTTATGCTTTGGGCTTTGCATATAATGTTTAAGCGCTTCCGCATTTTCAAAAGTGACTGTCACCGCAACATCAAAAGTATCATCGACTTTAGGACGCTCACTAGGAATGACGGCACTTACATGGCGAGATAAAACGCCGGGCAATTGTTCTAATGCACGACTCGCCTGAATAAACTTTTCGCGCATTTGTGCATTGCCAGGTTCTTTTAACCAAACCACGATAACATGACTAACGCGTTGATCTGCCTGGGCATGTGCAAAGTTAGCACTAAAAAATGAACCGATAAATAATAGGCTAATGAATAATTTTTTCATTTATATTTCTCCTGATGCTCTTAAAGACGCTAAAAATCCAGCCGATGCTTCTTCGATTAAATCTAAAACGTTTTCAAAACCATAAGTACCACCATAATAAGGATCAGGGACTTCGCGAACTTTTACATGAGGAGCATAATCTAAAAACAACTTCAATTTATGTTGATGCTCTTCAGGGCAGGCTTCACGCATAATGGCGAGATTATCTTCATCCATCGCAAGTAGATGATCATAATCTTCAAAATCACCCATGATGACTTTACGAGCGCGTAGCTTACTTAAATCAATACCGCGTTCTTTGGCCGCTTTTTGTGAACGTAAATCCGGCGCTTCATTAATGTGGTAAGCATGCGTTCCCGCTGAATCAATAGAAAATCGGTCGTGCAATCTTTCTTCTGTCAGTAATTTGTTAAACACACCTTCTGCGCTGGGGGATCGGCAAATATTGCCCATGCAAACAAATAAAACTTTGATCATATTTTTATCTCGTCATAATTTAGGTTAGGCTTGGTTTACCGTTATTGTATAACTTTCACCATTATTTTTTAATGCCTCGGTAATCGCGTCATCGCTCAATAAGCTAAGATTATAGGCAGGATGATAGCGAGTCTCTTGTATATCTTCGTTATATAACTTAGAAATCAGTTTACAGCTATTTAATTCATTCAAAATATTTTGCGAAATTGAGAGAGGGATATGCAATCGTAAACTAATATCTTTAGCAGAATAGGGCGGCTCAGTAGTTTTATTAAACTGCTCAATAATAGCGTGCATGATATGCAATGCTAGCTGATTTTTGGAATTGAAATTCAGCTTTTTGAATTTCTGGTTAAACTGATAAAGCACTATATTCTGATGGAAAAATGATAATTCTGAGCCGAATAAAACAATCATCCATGCGATTTGTAACCAGACTAGAAATAAGGGTAAAGCCGCGAAACTTCCGTATATTGCGTTATAGCTGCTAACACCAATTTGTAAGGAAACATAAAGTGACTGTATTATATAAAAAACAGTGCCGGAGAAAATTCCAGCAAAAATTCCAGAGCCGTAGTTAACCTGAGTATTGGGCATAAATATAAACAGGAAACTGAATAATAACCATAAGATTAATATCGGTAAATAACTCAATGCGTACAATGCAAAAATGGTTCCCGGTAAGGCATATTGGTTAATTAAGGAAGTAAGTTGAGTTTGCACAAAGACACTAATACTGCTCGCGGCTATGATTAATAAGGGGGCTAATAGCATGAGTGAAAGGTAGTCACTCAGTTTTCTCCCTATGGATCGAGGTTTTTTTACATTCCAGATATGATTAAAGGATTCTTCTATATTGCTAATCACTTTAATCACCGTCCAAAATAAAAGCACAACCCCAAAGCCAGCAACTAAGCCGCCCTGAGTTGAAGCCAGCATATTTTTTGCCATTTCAATCAACTGCAAAATCATGGTATCTTGATCGGGAACTTGTTCTAATAATTGTTGCTCTAAGGTTTTTTCAAAGCCAAAGCCTTTTGCTATCCCAAAGCACATGGCGATCACAGGAACGATGGATAATAAAGTATAAAGGGTTAGCGCTGAAGCCCTTAAACTGCCATGATCCTTAATAAAGCCTTGTACAGATAAAGTGAAGATTTTTAAATGACGTAGCGCCAATTTTTTTAAGCTAGAATTCTTTGCCTCTTCGTGCTGTTGCCATAGGTCTGCACGGAAATAATTAACTATTTTATTTTGCATGTTAACTCGGTTAAGTAAAAAATAAGCTCACGTCGCTTATAATATTAACTGCTTTTATTAATGCGAAAGCACTTAGCAAAGACCCTGTTCAATAATATTTATTGTAAATTAATCTACTTATAATGCTACCTAAAAAATTTATACTCTTTTCGGTGATGATTTCTTTTTCTAGTTTAAGTTGGGCGTTACAACCCTTTGATTGGACTTCGAATGATATTCAGTATCTTTATGGCGGTGATTTCATTTTTTCTGAGCAAAATCGCTCTACGGTAACTATTGAGCATGCGGATGGTTGGCAATATGGTTCAAATTTCTTTTTCGTTGATATGTACAATAACAACGGTTTTGAAGTCTATGCTGAAGTTTATTCGTATCTGAGTTTAAATAAAATATTCGGTGCAGATCTGAGTCTAGGGCCGATTAAGGATTTTTCTTTGGCTGGTGGTATTAATATTAGTAATCAACCTGAAGAAAAACGTTTTCAGGCGTATTTAGTAGGTATTAGTTTAGATTTGGCCAATAAGTATTTTGACTATTTACAGCTTGATATTATGGCTTATAAGGATGATGGTTTGAATTCTTGGGGCGTACAAGTCACGCCAGTCTGGAGTTTTCCATTTGAACTAGGATCGACTAAATTCAAATTCCGTGGATTTGTCGATATAAAGGATGGTAATACCAATGCGCTTGGTCATGTCACGATGTTAGCGCAACCGCAATTATTATTAGATGTCGGCGATTTAGCGGGTTGGAAATCTGATATTTTCTATATAGGAACAGAATATTCGTTCTGGTTAAATAAGTTTGGTGTTGAAGATGCTAATGAGTCTGCGTGGCAGGGGATGATAATTGGTTTTTTCTAAAATTTGTGTAGGTTGAGCAGATGGCAATGTGCCATGCCAACTGCTGCTAACCTGATAGGCTTTTAGTTTTCTACTGTCGATTTTTGTAGGCCTGAATACACTGGACACCAGCGTGAATAGCCTGTAGCAACTAATACTAAACCGATAAGTAATAAAGGTACAGAGGCTAGAAATAGAGAGATAAATAATAAAGCCGAGCCAGCATAAAGGCGGGCTTTCTTTTCTTTAGTGCCAATGTTAATTTCAAATTTAAGCATGCGTTTAAAATCAAAGCTCATAGTTTTCACCTGTTCTTTTTTATTCTAATTATAGTGAGTCGACTAGAAAGTCGTGCGTAATTTCTAAATATACAGGGCTAAAAAAAATGTGCAAGTATCCAGTAAAAAAACAGCATGAGATTACCTCTTGCTAAAGCATAAACTTATTTTATTAGATTGCCTAAGTAGTGTGCTGCATCAGGTATAATGCTCGGTTTTCTTTAGCTATTCAAACGGGTTGAGTAATGGATGTAACGGCAATTATTGATTCTCTAAACGATGCGCAACGCCAAGCTGTGTCGGCTTCTTCTCGGTCTATGCTGGTTTTAGCGGGTGCAGGCAGTGGTAAGACGCGGGTGTTGGTACACCGTATTGCTTGGCTGATTAAAATAGAGCATGTTTCCCCGCATAATATACTCGCCGTCACCTTTACCAACAAAGCCGCTAAAGAAATGCGTGGCCGCGTAGAAGAGCTATTAAACATCTCAGCACGCTCTATGTGGATCGGCACTTTTCATGGTTTAGCGCATCGCTTATTAAGACAGCATAGTGAAGAAGCAAAGTTACCTAGCACTTTTCAGGTCATTGATTCTGATGATCAATTACGTTTGATTAAGCGCTTAATGAAAGCCATGAATATTGATGATACGCGCTGGCCTCCTAAACAAATGGTTTGGTTTATTAATGCGCAAAAAGATGAGGGCATACGCGCTAGTCATATTCAAGATAATGGCGACCTTTATCAACGTAAGCAATTAGAGATCTACCGCGCGTATGAAGATTTATGTAGGCGTTCTGGTCTTGTCGATTTTGCGGAATTATTACTACTCGCGTTTGAAACCTTACGCGATAATGCCGAGTTATTAGCCTTTTATCGTGAGCGCTTTCAGCATGTCCATGTCGATGAGTTTCAAGATACTAATACCATTCAATATGCTTGGCTACGTTTGCTTACTGAAGGTAAGGATAATTTATTTGTCGTGGGTGATGATGATCAGTCAATTTATGGCTGGCGTGGTGCAAAAATTGAAAATATGTTCAATTTTCAAAAGCAATATCCTAATCACCTGCTGATTCGCCTAGAACAAAACTATCGTTCTACAGGCAATATTCTTAAAGCCTCTAATGCTTTAATTGCCTGCAATGAAGGACGAATGGGTAAAGAGCTGCATACCGATGATGGTGATGGCGATTTAATCTCCTTGTATTCCGCGTTTAATGAACAAGATGAAGCGTATTTCGTCGTCGAGCGCATTAGAAAATGGGTGGCTGAAGGCAATTCGCGCTCTGATGCTGCTATTTTGTACCGGTCCAATGCGCAATCACGTTTATTTGAAGAAAAGCTCATGGCAACGGGAATGCCTTACCGTGTTTATGGGGGGTTACGTTTCTTTGATCGAATGGAAATTAAAAATGCCTTAGCCTATTTACATTTAAGCGCACACAAAGGTAATGATTCTGCTTTTGAGCGCATTATTAATACGCCCACACGCGGCATAGGCACAAAAACTATTGATGATATTCGTCGATTAGCCAAAGAGCAGCAAATTACTTTGTGGCAGGCAATGATTAGCTTGATGAAGGCAGAGCATTTCACGCCGCGCGCAGAAAATGCACTGAAAGGCTTTGTGCAGATAATTAATAGCTTAGCGGAGCAGGGCGAAGGTGCGGAGCTGTATGAACAAGTTAAAAATGCCATTGAGAAAAGTGGACTTATAGAATTTTATAAAAAAGAAAAAGGCGATAAAGGTGAGGCGCGCGTAGAAAACTTAGAAGAATTAGTGAATGCAGCGCGCCAATTTGATTACGATGATACTAATGAAGAAAATCAAACTGAGCTGGATGTATTTTTAGCGCATGCCGCTTTAGAGGCGGGTGATGCACAAGGCGATGCTTTTGAAGACTGTGTGCAATTGATGACTTTGCACAGTGCCAAAGGACTAGAGTTTCCGCTAGTATTTATGGTTGGTTTGGAAGAGGGACTATTTCCTTCGCAACAATCGGTTGATGATCTTGCTCGTTTAGAAGAGGAGCGGCGCCTATGTTATGTTGGTATGACGCGAGCGATGAGGCATCTATATATGACTTATGCAGAATCTAGGCGTTTGTATGGTAAAGAAAATTATCCGCGGCCGTCACGATTTTTAAAAGAGATTCCTAACGAGCAATTACAGGAAATTCGTTTGCGTGCTAATGTCAGTAAGCCGGTTACGCCAGTGAAATCAGCTAAAACTACCATAGGAACAAGTGGACGCTATCAATTAGGTCAGCGTGTTAAACATGAAAAATTTGGCGAAGGCGTCGTTCTGCAAGTTGACGGTGATGGTGCGCAAGAAAGAGTGCAAGTGAACTTTGCACATGCCGGTATGAAATGGCTAATGCTTTCTTATGCTAAGTTGGAGCTTTTGTAGACGTATGCTACTTCTG
>JAIPFI010000004.1 GCA_021736705.1 Methylococcaceae bacterium
ATCCGGCATATTTGTTTAAATTTATTTCAAAATGAGCCTTCCAAAATGAGTGTTAAGAAGAAAATGAACAAAGCGGCATGGAGTGATGACTATAGAGCTAAGTTATTGTTGGGGAAATAATTTTAATGCGTTTACCCTGTGGGGTTAATTTCTACCCACGCAAAAGCTGAAGATTTGTGTTATAAAACTAGTTTCGAGCGATCAGATTTTTCCCCTGGAAAACTGAATACCCAAGATGGGTGGCAGAACCCACAAAAAACAGCCTCAATCTCACCCGTTTATCCTCAAAGTGGTAAACAATCTATCCGGGTATTTGGCAATAAATTAAATGAAATATCACCAGAATTAGTTGGGACACGATTTGGGCGTCTTTTCTTATATGATGCAACCAATAAAACGATTGAGCTCAGTATCGATGCAATGCTCGACGGCCCAAGTACCGACAGCAACTCTTCTGCTAATCCAAACGACGATCTTATCAGCGCCAACCTTACCCTACTTCTTGTTGATGAACTCAACCAACCGATTTCCATTGGAACGCTACTTCTGTCGTCCAATAGTAATGTGTGGATTATAGATTCAAGCGGTGATTATGTCGCTGCTATCCCTATCAACTTGAATGGCTATCACCGTCTAAGTGCAAGAATCGACTTCAGTTCACGAAAAGTTCAATTTTTTGTTGATAACGAACAGGTTAAAACTCTGTCGATTCCTGATTCTATAACATCTAATATTTTTGCTATGGGTGCACTTGAAATGTTTGCAGTTAATGACAAGAAAACTCTTAATCGTAATCATTATGACGCTTATTTTGATAACTTTTGCGTATCGACTGATAGTTGCGAAATTCAATGTCTGTAGAGATAAACTCGTAAGGCGGATGCGTAGCTTGGAAGTAAGGGGTTGGAAGTAAGGGGTTGGAAGTAAGGGGTTGGAAGTAAGGGGTTGGAAGTAAGGGGTCAGATCCCTTTGTCTTCACAGACACCTTATAAAAATATCGTCATTCCCGAAGTGTTTAATCGGGAATCCATGCTGAGTATAGATTCCTGCTAACAGCATGCAGGAATGACGGGGTTTTCTAGGGGGGGCTGAATATTTACACTCATTTAAGGCGGGATACTCCTTATAATTCAGCTCGGCGTCATTATATGAGCCAATACTATGCTATAGGTTAACTGTAATGGCGTTTCAAATTATAGAGGCGGTTTAGTTATAAATAGGTTGACTTAAGCTAGCTACCCCCTATATTTAAGGTATTAGTGCTTTTTAATTTATAATGGAATTTTGTGTCATGTCATATCCATTTGCCTTGCCTTTTGAACTGACGAATCAGTCTATTACTGACTGGCTTAAACAACTTAACTTTTCTGATGTGTTATTGGTCAGTAATGAAATTTATCATGTTTTATCTGTTTTAAAAAAAGAACAGGCGGCTATTGATACGGCGGCTTTAAGGCAGGTTATCATGCGATTAACCCCGGTCGTCATGTATTTGTCTGGTTTTTTGGAGCAGGCAATGTTGAAGTCTGCTCAACAGCGCAAAATTCCGCAAATGAGTATTCGTATCTTACGTCATTTGTCATTCTTACAATTATGTCTGGCAAAGCGTACAGAGCAACAAGATCAGCGCGTCTTACATTTAAATTATGCACTGCAAATTTTGGGCGTTGCCTTTAAGGTGTCTGTTTTAAGTTATGAGCGTCCGTCAGCCGTTTTGTGGCAGTATATGAGTGAGTGTTATACCTTGGCTTCTGTTGATACGCTCTTAGATATTCCAGTAGAAAAGCCTTTAGCTGATTTTCAGTCCTTACCTACAATTAATCTGGCGTTAAAGCGCTTATTATTATTTTGGGTTGCAAATCCTTATAGTTTTAGTCAACAAGATATACAGACATTTTTTGTTTTTTGTACTTTAAATAGTCATTTAGTCAAGCTGGTTAATCCGAATTTAGTCGTAGAGTCTGTTTTTTGTTGGGATTATAGTCAGAATGATTGCTTGCAAATGGTTTACTCTAAACCAGTAAAACTACCTGAAAAATGTGTTTTATTTCATGCCAATGATTTATTACATTCTGAGCAAAAAAAGAGTTTATTTATTGCTGAGAGTGAGCGTTTTTTCCTGCGCTTGAGTAATTATAATGCCTTGGTTGGCAATACCAATTTTTCTCTTGCCAAGACTTATGTTATCACTCATGGATTTGAGCAGCTTACCGCGTTTTTTGCTCGACATGTACATAACAATGAAGTTCTAAGATTGAATACGCCATTGCCTAATGATCTTAATTTTACTAATTTGGAATTAGTTCAGGATGGAATGAAGAAAAAGCCAATGATAGAGCATATTTCTCCAGAAGATATCTGGGGCGGAGCAGAGCTTAAAAAAGAAAAAGTAGCGGTCAAATTTGCTGCGATGAAGTTGATGCAAACGGCTCAAGCGTATTTTTATGGAGCTGAAACCATACAGGTTAATTTAGTCGAAGGTGATGTTTTTGTTGCTTATGATGCTAGCTTAAAACCCGTTTTAGGTGTGGTACGACGAGCTGATTACGGGCAGCGTGACAGACTACAACAATCGGTAGTACAAATGCTTATCGGGCACGTGTCAGTGTTGTTACAGTCACATCTTGTTGTGCCGAAGTCTGCTTTATTATTGTCGCATAAGGATACTTTTGAATTATTTTTAGAGCCCGGTCAATATTCAGTGGGGACGATATTGAAATTTGATCAGGTTGACGTGACTTTGGAGCGTTTATTGGAATTGTCGCCTAAATTTATGCGCTATGCGGTTTCAGTGGGCGAGTAAGTACGGCTGATAATTGTTGGCTATCCAGCCTTCTTTTTCTGGAGAAAGTTTTTACTCAATGTTTAAGTTTTTTAACGGATTGATTTTATAGAATTTCTATAAAATCAATCCGAGCTTACACAATTTAGTCCGTATAATTGGCTTTTCTGGATCTGGTTATAGCTGAAAATTTGTGCATTGAAAATTAAGATATTTAATCAATCAATGCCGTATGATCTTAAATTGAAATCACCGTTTAAATTAATATAGACGCGGACTTTATCATCCACAACCTTTATAAACAGTGGCCATCCATTGGAACCATACCATTCATTTTTTGCCCAAGTTTTGCCACCATCGCTACTGGTAATAACATGATGCCGGGTGCCAAATTTCGCAGTCGCAAATAACACATCCTTATGCTGTGTAATATTTGTGTTGCGCGGGAACAATGTAGTATCGTCATTTTTAGTAGATTCTGCTATTTTAAGCCAATTGTTACCACCATTGTGTGTTTGATAAAGATAGATCATCTTAGCCGCCACATCCTCAACCAAAGCCCAACCTTTGTTTGCGCTTGAGAAAGTAAGGTTTTTTAATTGTAATCCTGCTTCGTAATTCCAAGGTGCATCCAGAGCAACCCACTCGGGGTTTGTTGTTGTTTCTGCCGAATAGTATTCAAGATGATCATAGGTCGCAATATAGGCTCTACCATCAATGAACCCCAACGTTGTATAGTGCAAATATGATTTTGCGCCTTCATCTCTAGTTTTAGAGCCACCTGCTAAAATCCAAGATTCACCACCATCAAAAGAACCGTAAACTGTATGGCGACCCGCAATAAACACTGTCTTTTCATCCGGAGCTATGACATTGTAATTCAGCGTATTGCGTGGAATGCCTGCCCAAATTTCATTAACCCATTGACCTAAGTTTGACGTTATATCGACCCAGGTTTTACCGCCATCAAACGTTTTGCCCACATATTGATTCACGCCGTAGCTTGAGGCGCTGCCCACTACATAACCTGTGAGTTCATCAACAAAAGCGAAGGCTTGAATACTTGCTAAATTAGAGGCGATTAATTCCCAATTAATGCCGCCATCTTCCGAGCGAAATATTTTTCCACCATCAATATATTGAGGGTGATTATAAACGGCCATGACGATATCTTTATTTACAAAATGTAAAATTGGTGTTAATCCCAAATAACTACCATTCGGTGGCGACATATTGTTGTTTGCAGCCGGAAGGGTTACTGCTTTAAAGGTAATGGGGCAGGTCATATCAATATTAGCCAAGCCAAGCAAATTATGTAATGTATCAATGTAAAAAGGTTCATTACCAAAGTTACCACCTAACAAATAAACGTTCTGATCATCTGATACACCGGCATAAATATTAGTTTTTGGATAATGACGGTATAACCATGGCGCTAACGTTTGAGTGACGGCAGAGGATGGAAATAATTCTGGTAGCGTAATTTCTGCCCAATCAAATAATGCGTCAGCTTCGCATTGCAAATCTGCTTGTGCCGTATTGACATGCATTAATATGGCTAATATGGATGAAGCGACTATTGTGTTTTTATGATGCATTTTCATTGTGTATGTTCCTAAATTTGTAGGCTGTCTAGCTTAAATGCTGAGTGTTGGTGGAACAGAAGAAACCACCGTTACTCGATCTGATTCCGGTGATTGCTATACCTCATTGGTATTTTTAAGCTATTGATCTTCATCGCGTATACCGCCTTGCTCCAATATTGAGTAATAGAGACTTACCGCGTTAGGAAATCCCATTTGTGTTACCTCCCAAGGAGCGTTGGGATAAAGTCGAGTTGCCGATAAAAATTCGCCCGTAGCGGCATACCAGGCATCTGTCGCAAATTGCGTGCAATTATGCCACGGTGTCCATGTTGTTGTGCCTTGGGCAACGTAACTATCAATCAGAACAACTAGGTGCTGCCACTGCTCTTTATTAATAAGAACGGTTTTATACGTACTTGCAGGGCGGTAAATTTCACGAAAAAAATTAATGCCATTAAATACCTTATCACCGACAACGCTACTGTATGTGCCAGCAGTAGCGTATGCAATGGGGGCAAGTGCAGATAATGCACGAAATTCAATCCAAGCATGCCCGACATCTCCCTGTATTAAACTTGCCCAATTCAAGGTAACTTCTTTTTCGGGTTTGGCAACGGCTATAGTTAGAACGCCATAAATATCATTGTCAATCGCCTGGCAGATTGTATTGTCAATTTCTGGCAATTCGATGGATAAAGAGGTGTTAATACTTTCTTGATAGATGACCTCTTGATCTGCGGTAATGCTTAATGTTGCCGCTTGTTTTGGTAATAGCGCATTGACCGAGAGCATCAGTCGCAGGGCTTTTTCACTACACACCGCGACGTCTGGGACAACAATAACCGTCTGCCGATTTTTCCCAGAAAATTGCAATACCGGGGTAATGGTTATACCAAGCCGTTGCCCGGATTGATTGCTAACATCAAGATTGTACGAACTGTCTAAAGGCCATTCTAAAGACAGTGTATAAATCTGTGTTGCTTGAGTCGGTGCAATACTACATAAAGCGAACAGTATTAAATACGCTGTTCGTTTTATGGCTGATAATGGTGTAAAAGTCATTTGACTAAATAACTGCCGTCGCAACGACTATCAAAAGTCACTGTCCAGCTTTGTTGATTAGCGCTAAAAATCATATCACCGCCAATAGGATAGGCTTCACAGACATCAGTATTATATTTAATGGCATCAAAAACAACCGCATACTGATTGAGTGTACCCGGAGTTGTGGTATTGAGTGTCATCTCGTCATTTAAATTGCTCGCTATTAAATCGAATACCGCATGTATAGTATTATTACTATCAGATACATTAATACCAATATCCATATTTGAATCATCTGTACTATTAATATTTATAGCGCCCTGTAAACGCATTCCATTGGGAATTAGATAATTAGACAATTGAATAGTACCTCCTCCCGAAAAACTACCGGTATCCGCATCAATTGCGCCTAGACCTAGATTGATACTTATCTTTCCATCAGAAATAATTTGCGCATTTTTTGCCAAATTATTAACAATTAAATCGAGATTAGCCTGGATTTCGCCCGTCATCTGATTAATGTCTAAATTGTTTAGTCTCAATTCCGCTTGCCCTGTCATCGTATCGCTACTATCAACTGGAATACAGCCGTTGCCATAACTGATATTTGCTATCGCGGGTTTAGGTAAATTTTGCAAAAATGATTCTAAATCTGTCGCTTCAGAAAGATTAAAATTCATAGCAACAACCGGACAAGTTGAAGGTTGTCCTAATGCCGCCATTAAAATAGGTTGCACTTGATTGGTTAAGTCTCCACCAAGCACTTCATTCGTTAACCCAAATAGTGTATCAACGTGATTTTTTACCTCTGCTTCAGAGCCAGCTAAAGCAGACGAGCCACTACAACTTGCTTGATTAATCCAAACAGAAGCTTCCCCTAAATCCATGAGAGCATTTCCAGAGAGTGCGCCAATATAATAAAGATGCCCATCGGCAGAAGACGTGCCTAAATAGGTATCAGGAGAATAATAACGATAGTAATAACTATCAAACGTCCTTGACTGTGTGTTGGCAGGAGAAAAAAGAGAGGGATAATTAAGCTCACCCCAGTTAAATAAACAGTCAGCTTGAGCTGGCACAATATTATTTCCCGCTATCACTATACTTGATGAGGAGCTAAGTAATATGGCAGTAATGATTATTTTTTTAATAGACATAAGTTTCACCTGACGTTTAGGTATGACACCAAGGTAAGCAATAAACTACATATTTGACCGCTTACCTGCCTTAAAAGCAGGGTGGGAATAGGTATATAAAATAGAACTAACCCCTTGTAATTTAATATCTATTGAGAATTTATCCTGCTTTTTCATTACAACTTGTACGCTTATTTTATTTTTATTTCAACTGAGTATTTTTATCAAGAATACATTTATTAAATAGAGCAACAAAATCGATCGGTCTTGCATGTAAATTATGTACTATCAAGCTGGTATTGAAGTGCGTGTTATTATTGTAGATTGCGAAAATTTCAGACGACGAATTTTTCTCAACTCCATTATCCAACGGGGGGTGAACGCTGACTACTTTTCAAAGCAAACTATTACACATAAATATGTGTCACGATGTTATTGCTGTTACAAGCTTAGCCTATTATTATTGGCTACTCACGATTGCAAATGACGAACAAAAATGCTTTGTATGAAGCCCTATTTACATGCCTCTGTGCTGTGATATTACGCCAGAAACACATTACAGCTTTTCCATTTAAGGACGACAAAAGAATTCATGAGACTCACTACATTTGATTTGCCCCTTCGAGCTTTATAAATGCGCCACTGGTTATTTAACAAACACACAAACGCCCAACCTTTAACGGTAAAAGCCTTTTTGGCACGCTTATGCGTAGTTTTACTTGCGTGGACTTTGCTTTACCAGTTATGGATATTTGCGCATATTTTATGGTGGATAAATTATAATCCCACTTCAAGTGCCTTTATGGAGGATCGTCTCACGATTCTTCAGGCATCCAAGCCTAATGCAGAGCTTAAATATAAATGGGTGAATTACGAGCAGATTTCAAATAATCTGAAGCGCGCCGTTATTGCCAGTGAAGATGCAAGGTTTATCAAGCACGAAGGGGTCGATTGGGGTGCAATTCAAGCCGCGTATGAAAACAATTGGAAGAAAGGAAAAATCGTCGGCGGCGGTTCAACCATTAGTCAGCAATTGGCTAAAAATCTATTTTTATCCAGCAAGCGCACGCCTTGGCGTAAAGCGCAGGAGTTAGCTATTACTTACATGCTAGAAGCTGTGCTAGATAAGCGCCGTATTCTTGAAATTTATCTTAATGTCATTGAATGGGGCGATGGCGTATTTGGTGCAGAAGCCGCAGCTAAACATTATTTTAAGGTAAGTGCTGCCAAGCTAAGCAAACAACAAGCGGCGAGTTTAGCGGTAATGATTCCCAACCCAAGGTTTTACGATAAACATAAAAAGACCAACTATTTAACCAAGCGCACAACGGTGATACAAGGGCGTATGGGGCTTTCGAAGATTCCATGACGGATGCTCTGTAGATTGAATGGGCGTAGCGAACGCTAGTTTAACTTCTAGCCAGTATTTTAACGAACCGGAATAGATGCGCTGATTTTCATACCTTTACCGGGCAATGACTGCAAATCAAAGTCACCAGCCAATGACTTTATTCTTTATTCTGTCAGTATAAGCGGATGCAATTGCTGCATCATAGAACGCACCACCGTCATTAAATGATCGCAAACACCAATAATTGCAGTCGTAATTTCTTCTGTTGCTCCCAAACAAATCCCTATTTCATTCGGTTTCCTTGGCAAAGAAGACTACGGCCTTTTTTAAAATTTCACGCTCCATTCGTAAGTACTCGTTTTCCTTGCGCAATCGAACCAATTCAGCTTGGTCATTAAGCGGAAAAACGGCTTTTTTGCCGTTGATACGTTTGTCATACCCCGTTCCGCCCTGACCCCAGGGCCAATAGCGCTTAAGGATATACCAAGGCTATCGGCTGCTTGCTGGTGGGTATAGCCTTTTTCATTAACCAACTTGGCAGCATCTTGTTTAAATTCAAGTGTTTGTCTAGTCGTTTTTGATTACTTTTTGTGCTCATATTTCACCTCTAATGATATTATGAATCTGTCTTAAGAAGTCTCTTGCTTTATTAGGCCATTACAGCGGGTGGGGGCGCCAAGATTGTGGATAAATTTAACCAGGCGTCGGAAACGTCAGTTCCGTTTAGAAGAATTGGGGCTGCTCTATTCGTCTGGATTGTGAATAGGGCTCTATCTTAAACTGAGTAATAATTTGTCTGGACAATGGGAGCCATTTTACTGACATCATACTGTCACGAATTTTTAGTAAAACTAAAATAATTCATCACTAAAAATTCCTATACCTGGAGCCTTTATGTTAAATCAAGAATTCATCAGCAGTAAACCGAGTGAATCCATTACCGAATTACCAAGCAAAGGGTTAACAAAAGAAGATTTTGTACATAGTTTTAAAGAATATTATGTGCATTTGTTGGGGCGTGATGAAGATAGTCATCAAGCTCATTATGCTTATGAGGCGCTGGGTTTAACCATCCGAGACCGCTTGATGGAGCGTTGGAAGGAAACGCATCGCACCTATAAACAGGCAAGATGTAAACGAACCTTTTATTTGTCTATGGAATATCTGATGGGGCGTTCATTAAGTAATGCGATGCTGAACTTGGGCGTTACCGATGTTGCTACTCAAGCAATGTATGATCTAGGCATAGAAATCGAAGAATTAATTACCAGTGAGCTTGATGCAGGCTTAGGTAATGGTGGACTAGGTAGGCTGGCGGCTTGTTTCATTGATAGCTGTGCAACTTTGCAATTGCCGGTGATTGGTTACGGTTTGCGTTATGAATATGGCATGTTTACCCAAGTAATTGTTAATGGTGAGCAACAAGAAAAGCCAGACCACTGGTTAAGACTGCGTAATGTATGGGAAATAAAAAGGCAAGAATATGCGCATCGTATCCGCTTTGGTGGCCGCACTGAGATACAAACAGATATAAATGGTGTGCAGCGATTTCTTTGGATAGATACTCATGATGTATTGGCCGTGCCTTATGACACCCCCGTCCCTGGCTACCAAAATAACACGGTCAATACACTGCGTTTGTGGAAGGCTGAAGCAACTGAAGAATTTAATTTGGATGAATTTAATTCTGGCGATTATGCCGAAGCGGTTGCTGAAAAAATCGGTGCTGAAAATATTACCATGGTGCTATATCCGAACGATGCGAATGAAAATGGCAAATCTTTGCGCTTGCGGCAACAATATTTTATGGCTTCGGCCAGCTTGCAGGATGTCATTGCTCACTGGGTTGGCTTATACGGTGAAGATTTTAGCTTATTTGCAGAAAAAAACTGTTTTCAGTTAAATGATACACATCCCAGTATTGCCGTTGCGGAATTAATGCGTTTACTGATGGATAGGCATGATTTATCTTGGGCTAAGGCTTGGGAAATTACCCGTAGTACCATGGCCTATACTAATCATACTTTACTGCCAGAAGCATTAGAGCGTTGGCCTGTGCATCTCATGCAATCTTTATTGCCGCGCTTAATGGAAATTATTTTTGAAATTAATGCCCACTTTGTTTCCGAAGTATCGGCCAAATGGCCGGGAGATACCGATAAACTCGCGCGTATGTCGATTATAGAAGAGGGCAGACAAAAGCAGGTACGCATGGCTTATCTTGCGATTGTTGGTAGTTTTTCTGTTAATGGTGTCGCTGAACTGCATTCTAAGCTATTACAGCAGGATTTATTCGCTGACTTTTATGATTTATGGCCTGATAAATTTAATAACAAAACTAATGGTGTCACGCCGCGCCGCTGGCTAGCGGGTTGTAATCCTGAATTAGCGGCACTCATTACTAAAACGATTGGATCGGATTGGGTCACTGATTTGTCATTACTCAAACAGTTAGTTCCTTACGCTGAAGATGCAAGTTTTAGAAAGCAATGGCGGGCAATTAAACAAGCCGCGAAACAGCGCTTGGCTGATTATAAAAAGCAAGAGCATGACATGGATATTAATGCTAATGCTATTTTTGATGTACAAGTTAAGCGTATTCATGAGTACAAACGTCAGGTGCTAAATGTGCTACATGTGATTCATTTATATAATTGCATAAAACAAGATGAGAATGACAATAGGGTACCTCGCTGCGTGTTAATTGGCGGTAAAGCAGCGCCTGGTTATGAGATGGCGAAAACCATTATTAAACTGATTAATAATGTTGCTGCAGTGATCAATGGCGATCCGGATATGCGCGGCCAGTTAAGCTTGTTATTTTTACCTGATTATAATGTTTCTGCTATGGAAAAAATCTGCCCAGGTGCTGATTTATCCGAACAGATTTCTACTGCAGGCAAGGAGGCATCAGGTACAGGGAATATGAAATTAATGATGAATGGTGCGCTGACCATTGGTACTTTAGATGGCGCTAATATTGAAATTCGCGAAGAAGTAGGCGATGAAAACTTCTTTTTATTTGGTTTGACTGAAGAACAAATTGTTTCGCGACGAGAGCATTATGATCCGGAATCACTTATTGATCAGGATGAGGATTTGCGACGGGTTATGAAATTGCTGGAGTGTGGTCATTTCAATCAACTTGAACCAGGTATCTTTAATCATTTGATTGGATCGCTTAAAAATCCTGCGGATCCATGGATGACCTTAGCCGATTTCCGCAGTTATATTGATACTCAAATGCGTGTTGAAGATGCCTATCGTGATCAGGAACGCTGGACGCGCATGAGTATTATGAATGTCGCCCATAGCGGTAAATTTTCCTCTGAGCGTACCATCAATGAATATAATCAGGATATTTGGAAATTGGAAAAACTGCCGGTTAAGTCTAAGAGGTTTGGATTAATAAGCTTGAAGGGTTGATTTTACTACTCTTATTCCTTTAATTTGACTGAGTTTAAATAAGAAAAAGAGGTTTTTATGCCAAAAGAAGTTTCAAAAAAGCGGTTTGAAAAAGATGCTTATACGGAAATATTGACACACTTATTAGCTGATGTGATCGATGTTCGTGAAAAGGTAGCGGTTAATGCTGAGTCGCGCTTGGAATTATATAAAGAGCATTACCGCTCTGGCGTATTCACTAAGAGTGCGACTAACCTAGCGCAATATCTGGCACTTAGACAATTTGATTTACGGCATTTACAAACGCGACTTTCTCAAGCAGGATTATCTTCACTCGGTCGCGCAGAAGCTTCAGTCATGTCAACCTTGGACTCGGTGATCTATTTGCTTAAAAGAGCAACAGACAAGGAAAGTATTCCAGTAGGTAAAAATCCGAGTGAATATGGATTTAATCGCGGTCAGCAACTACTTGAACAACATACCATTGAGTTATTCGGAGCTTATTACGAAAACAGTAAAGCGCATGTGATGGTTACCCTGGCAACTGATGCCGCTTGGGATTATCAACATATTCATAGCCTATTAACTAAAGGCATGACGTGTGCACGAATTAATTGTGCGCATGATGATACTGTTATCTGGCAGGCGATGATTTGCAATATCCGCCGTGCAGAAGTCGAAACGGGGCGACCTTGTAAAATTATGATGGATCTGGCAGGACATAAAATTCGCACTGGTTTAATTGAACCAGGCCCCGCCGTTCATCATATTAAAACTAAAAAAGACAACTACGGTAATGTAATTAGCCCTGGTTATGTGCTGTTATGCGCCGAAAAAAAGATGGATAGGAGTGATAAATATGAGCTTGAAACGCTATTTCAGATTCCGGTTTCTACGAAGTTATTGACGCAATTGAAACCAGGTGTTTACCTTCGGTTTACCGATGCGCGTGGTAAACAGCGTAAATTTTTGGTAGAAAAATCTGTTGATAAGCAGCAGTGGTTAGTCAGTTGCGAACGAAATAGTTACCTGTCATCTGGCTGTGAGTTGGAATTATTTACTGCAGAGCCTGAAGCAGATGAAAAATCAGAAGCCTGTTATCATTTGGGAGAGTTTGAAGGAGCGCCTTTAAGTATCCGTGTTTTTAAGGATGAAGCCTTATTATTGACCGATTATTCGATAAATGGACGCCCCTCTGAATATGATGCCGATGGCGTTCAGATTCGCCCTGCACAAATTAGCTGTACGCTCAGTTCTGCGATTGATAAAGTGAAAATAGGACAGCCTGTTTGGATTGACGATGGAAAATTGGGTTCTGTCGTTGAAAAAATAGATGACGACGGCGTACTTTTACGTGTTACTCGAGCCGGTACTAAGGGTGTTAATATCAAAAGTGATAAAGGGATTAATTTTCCGGAAACACAATTGGGATTACCCTCATTAAGTGAAAAAGATTTAACTGACTTGGATTTCGTCTGTGCACATGCCGATTTAGTGGGATTTTCATTTGTCGAGTCACTTGAAAATATGCAATATCTTATCGAGCAATTGGCGCAACGTAATGCCACCGATTTGCCTATTATTGCTAAAATTGAAACCAACTTAGCGGTTAAAAACTTACCAGAAATTATTTTGGGAACCTTAGGCAAACATAGTTTAGGGATTATGATTGCACGCGGTGACTTATCTGTCGAGTTAGGTAGTGCTCGCTTAGCTGAAGTGCAGGAAGAATTACTCTGGTTGTGTGAAGCGGCTCATGTTCCGGTTATCTGGGCGACTCAGGTATTGGAATCGATTGCGAAAAAAGGCACGCGATCAAGAGCAGAATTTACCGATGCTGCGATGGCTGTTCGAGCTGAATGCGTGATGCTCAATAAAGGCCCTTATATTATTGATGCACTGGAAGCGTTAATTAATGTGATGATTCGTATGCAGGAGCATCAACATAAAAAATTTCCTCGTTTACGCGCCTTGCATTGGTAATATAAATTAAATCGTGCGCACTATTTTACCTTATAGGGGAAAATGCAGGCTTATGTTAAATTTTTTCAAAGCGCATGGGTCTTGCGAAGATTCCATGACGGATGCTCTGTAGATTGAATTGGCGTAGCGAACGCTAGTTTAACTTCTAGCCAGTATTTTAACGTACGGGAATAGATGCGCTGATTTTCATACCTTTACCGGGCAATGACTGCAAATCAAAGTCACCAGCCAATGACTTTATTCTTTCTTTTATGCCGAGTAAGCCAAAGCCTGTGGTCATCTTATCAAGACAACAGCCTTGCCCGTTATCCGTCACTTGCAAGAGTAATATATTTGCGTTGGGAGTGATTTTCAGGTCAATAGCAGCTTGACTGGCTTGTGCATGACGGACAATATTGGTCAAACATTCCTGTATCACGCGATATATTTGAATCGTCGTTTCTTTGTTTAGCTTATCTATAGCCGCATCGTAGCTCAGTGTTAAATGCATAGGCGGATTTCTTTCATTCCAAAGACTCACTAAATCTTCCAGCGTTGCCGCTAAACCTAATTCTGTCAGTATAAGCGGATGCAATTGCTGCATCATAGAACGCACCACCGTCATTAAATGATCGCACACACCAATGATTGCAGTTGTAATTTCTGTTGTATTCGAGTCTTTATGTGCGGCAGTAACCGACATTACTTTTATCGCTGTCAGTGACTGACCCAGCTCATCATGAAGCTCTTGCGCGAGATGCCGCCTTTCTTCCTCCTGAATATTAAGTGAATGCTGGGTTAAAGATCGGTTTTGCAACTGCGTACTTTCCAGTACGTCGGTCATATGATTAATCGCCTTGGCAATACTGTCATATTCCTGCGTCGCAAAATAGGGGAGTTTTTTCTGATACACCCCCGTTTCAATACATTGTAGGCTTTCGACGATGGTAGCAATAGCTTTTAGTGCTTTATTAAAAACCAGATTAACAGCCAGAAAGGTGAGTAGTACTAACGCTAAGACGGAGCTAAAAAACGCAATACTTTCATGCCACGCTTCCGTTATTTCATCCAAAGGGTTTGCCTGAATAATCAAGGTTAGATGCTGCTTATCAAATGTAGTAATAGGATATTCAGCTTTAGGGTAATCACTCATGACCAAGTTGATAAACCAAGCGGGAGGGTGTTCTTCTTTATCAGTCTGCGACAGGTGCTGGGTTATATTAACAATATCGCCTGAAGGTTGTTTTAACTGAATCTTTAAATGCCGCGTTTGATCTAAAGCACTGAAGCGATATAGCCAATCATGCTCGTCTGCTTTTACCGATCCTATGCCTAGCTTGATCAGTTGTAAAGCCAGATTAATAGATGAATCGACTTCTTTGCTGACTGAACTGCGTGCCTGCCAGATAGCGATTGATCCTCCTAAAATCAGGATACAGAGCGCGATAAAAAAAATTCGAATACTGATTTGGTAGCGTAAGCTCATAAGTGTTAATAAGTCAGCAAATGAAAACGTGAGAAGTTGGGAAACTGAGGGATGGAAAAAAATAATAGATGAATCTGCTCTCAAGACGCGATGAATTGATTCAATTCAGCAGGGTGTATCGCTAACCGTTGCTTGCAGAGGTTAGGCACTTATTATATGAGTTCAGGTTGATTGAATTGTTCCTGAATCGAGATAAATTTAGCCTAGTTGGTTGATTGTTTTTTGATGATTACTCAATGTTCACGTTTTTAGCTATAACCGGACTCAGAAAAGTTTTATAATCTATTGATTTATAATGATATTTATATCTCTTTTGAGGTGATGATTATCAAGAAAATTAATCAGTTAAAAATTAAACATTGAGTATTGCGATTCATTGTAGATAAGTGTTTTTGAACGGTATCTCTTGTAATTACAAAGTCTGTCTACCACTTTTTGTATGGTTAGTCGATTGCGAGAACTGTATTGGTTTAACTTTCAGTCAATGTTTGAACGATAGTGTAGCGTGCTTGTGTGTCTATAGGGATGTCTTGCAACCAACCGCCTTGAGATTCGATTTTAGAGGCAAGAAACGCTTCAATATCAGGATGACCTGCTTTAATCATAGCGTCGATATAAAACCCTTCTAGGTTAATCAAGTAATCTTCGCCGCCTACGTGAACTTCAATTTCTACTACTTTATATTTTTGCATTTTAAAGGTCCTTTGTTTGATTTTGTAGGTTATCCACTTAAAACGGAACGTATTAAAAACTGTAGCGCTTGGCATTAGTCGGCTAAAGCCTAGCTCTACAAGTAAACTTAATGTTGCGCTTTAAATGAGCCAGCATTTTGTGTTGTTTATCTCTAGCTTTGTGAGTATCAATATGCCTAAAGGCTATATTACTCTATTTTGTGTTTTGAGTATTCTCTCTATGGATGCAAGCCTAATTTTATTAAGTTGCAATCGTAGGGTCATAGGTCTGATGTAAATCGGTAGTCTAGTTTTTCACCGCCAGTGTCAATGTAAAATCCGTTTCAATCTCTAGGTCTTGAGCCTGTTGAATAGCATGTGTTGCTGGTTCTGTTGCTCGCCATGCAAAGGGAGTCATTTGCAATAAGGCCATGCGTTGTTCTTGATCGGGCGTTATTGTGTAGCGGACTCTTTGGCTTGCTATGTTTGCAAAACCTTCGGGTAAAGGAGCTTGGGTGTCGTGTTCTTTGGCGTCTTGGTAGATAAACTCTTTTAATTGCCATAAATGGCGTGGGCCAGGGGTTACGGTTAATAAGTAGCCCTTGGTTTTTAGTAAACGTTTGATTTCATGGTTATTGGATGGCGCGTAAACACGTAGTAGCAGATTAAAGTAGGCATCGCTATAAGGCATACGTTCGCTACTGGCGACTATAAAGTGTGCTGCAGGTTGTTTTTTTGCGGCGGCTAAGATGGCATTTTTGGCAATATCTAGGCCGTATAAATCTAAGTTGTCATGTTGCGCTAATAATTCAATTTGCCGGCTGTAATAGCCTTCGCCACAGCCCATATCTAATATATGAGGTTTTGCGATGTGAGCTAGGTGTTGGTCGATTACATGAGTGATGGCTTGTGCCAGTGGCTGATAAAAACCGGCTTCTAAAAAATTACGTCGAGCTCGCATCATTTCCTTACTGTCACCCGGTTCTTTGGATTTTTTATATTGTGCGGGAAGTAAATTTACATAACCTTCTTTGGCAATATCAAAGCGGTGCTTGTTGCTGCACTCATAGCTTTGAGCAGTTAACAGTTGTAGTAGAGGTGTTTGGCAGATGGGGCAAATATAAGGCATGATTTGGTCAATTAAAAGGGTGACGCAACACTGTGCAGGATAAATGAAAAGATAAGAGGGGCGTAATTAAATAATTTAAAAGCAGGAAGCTAAGATTTATGGGCGTGGCTTCAAGTCACGAATATCGAGACTTGAAGTCATTGTTAGGGGCTGCGTAAATCAGTTGGCTATTGGTAAATCTGAGCACTGCTAATGCGTTGATTGATATCGTTTATGACGTTTTGAAATTGCGGGCTGTCAATGGATTGGTATTGTGCTTCGAAAGCTTGAATGCTGAGATTTTCAGGTAAGTCTCTTATGTCTGGCATAAATGCTTGGTAATTGCTGATATGAGCCATTTTTTGTTGTATTTTAAGCGCTTGCTCGGGGCTGGCTGTTGCGTATTCGCCAAAGATTACGCCCGCTCTGTCGGCTGCTAGATCTATAAAGCTGAATCCACTGCCGCCTTTGGCGTCACCGAGTTCTTTTTCTATCCCGACTGAATACGCGAGATGGCTGCTGCCAGATGCAGATAAGGTAGCTGACCACATAAAATGTTGCGCCATATCGTTACGCTTATATAAGGTGGCTGCATAATAAGGAATTGCTTTGCTTTTTTTGTTTTTTATTCCTGAGCCAGAGTAGTTGTTAACATAGCGATTGGCAATGAAAATAACCAGTCGATTTTCTTCGATAGCGTTGGCAGCTGTAGAGCGTTGTAGCGCAAGTTGAAACAAAGGTTGGAGAATGCTACTTAATGATAAGCGCCATCCTGCATCGTGTTTTAGTAGAGCTTTATTGAGTGTTTCTTGGTATTGATTTAAGGCGACTTCGTCAATATTGGGTATGAGCAAGCTTTGAATTTTAGCTGAGACTTGTGTCGATAGCTGGTATTTGATTTGTAGTTGGTCTGAGCCTATATGAATTTCTTTTAGATTTTCACTGAATAAGCTCAGATATTGGTTGAGCTGGGTGTGCTGAATGGCTTTTTCTATTAGTAAACCGGCATAAAGGTCGGAAATAGTGATTTTGCCGATTTTTAGGTTTTTTATTTCAGGGGCTTGGTCGCGGGGGGCGTGCAGTTGAAATTGTACGTCGATATAGCGGCTGAAATAGTGGTTGGGCAGGGCAAAGCGAAGCTGAAAGAAAAGGTAGTCAGTGTTGAGTTTGACTTGTGATTGAGTTGCAGTGTAGAGATTGAGCAAGTAAGAGCTGGCGATATTGATGTCACGCTCTGTTAGTTTGAGGATGATTATTTGCTCGGGACTCTGTTGATTGGCATGTAGAATATTTTTGGCGCGCTGAATATCATCGTTGGTGAGTTGCCATTTTGGGAGGTCGGTGCTTTCATTGTTGGTGCTGAGTGTTATACACAGAGCCATCAGCAGAATGAGTAGGGCAGTGCTGTATAAAATGACGCGTAATAGTATGAGCATGGATTTTAGCTAGCTATCAGTTTAAATTTGGCGCGGGCTAAATATTCAGCTTCTTGATTAAGATCGGCTTGAGTTAAGGGTGCATTATCTAGCCAACCTGAAGGGAATTCTAAGCGAACCATATTAGTCGTCAATGTGATTTTGAAATCGGGCAGATCAGTATTGCTACGGTTGCGCTGTAGCAGTACAGCCAGCCTTAATATAATAATCATATAACTCGCATTTTTATTCCAGGGCGCATGCAGTTCGGCAATTTTTTTGGTAGGAATTTTTCGGCGATGGGCAGCAATAATAACTGAAAGTAGAGTTTGGTCTTGTTGAGAAAAACCGGCCAAATCACCGTGTTTAATAATGTAAGCGCCGTGTTTGTTATATTGGCTATGGGCAATATTGCGGCCAATTTCATGCAAATCAGCGGCCCAATTTAAGTATTGACTCATCAGTTTGGTTTGCGCACCTAAAAAAGGGCGGGATTGTTCTAATATATTGGTAATGGTATTTTTGACTAATTCTGCTTGCTGAGTATCGGTATGATATTGCGTAGCTAAGATATTAACGGTGTCTGAGCGCACGTCATGATTCGATATTTGGCCTAAATAGTCGTGGATCAAGCCTTCACGGAGTGCGCCATCAGAAACACTCATTTGCTGTATGCCTAAGGTTTGGAATGTGGCATATAAAATGGCGAGCCCTCCCATAAATACAGGTAGGCGTTCTTCGTCTAACTCGGGTAATTTAATTTCAGAAAAATGCTTACAAGCAAGTACGTGATCTTTGAGCTTTTCTAAGCCTTGCTGGGTAATGCCGTCATTACTCCACTGGCTGGCAGTGATGACTTTAGAGATCGCACGAATACTGCCTGATGCCCCTATGGCCTCATCCCATTGACGGTTGTTGAAGGTCTTTTTATAACTGTTGAGTTGCTGGTTAACGAAGAGGGTAGCTTTTTGAAATTGGGCAGGACTGATAGTGCCGTCAGTAAAGAAGCGGTTACTAACCGTAACGCAGCCCATGCGCAGGCTTTCTTTCTGGGCGGGGGTTGTATTCGTACCAATAATATATTCTGTGCTACCACCGCCAATATCCATAACAAATCGGCGGTTTGCATTGCTTTGTAAGCTACGAGCAACGCCTTGATAAATTAATCGGGCTTCTTCTATTCCCGAAATAATATGGATTGGATAACCTAACGCGCGTTCTGCTTTGGCCAAAAATTGCTCGGCATTTTTGGCTGTGCGTAAAGTATTGGTACCAACGATGCGGACATTATTTTCAGGGAAATTCTGAATGCGCTGACCAAAGCGCTCTAAACAAGCAAGCGCGCGCTGTTGGGTTGCTTCATCAAGGATGTTTTTGTTATTTAAGCCTGATGCCAGGCGCACCATTTCTTTGAGACGGTCGATCGTTTGTAATTGTCCGTCTTTTATACTGCAAATAATCATGTGAAAACTATTGGAGCCAAGGTCAACAGCGGCAATAAGTTCAGGGGCTTGTTCTAGTTCAGCGCTTTCTGTCATTTGTTTTTATAGTGTAGTTGGATTATCTGCTAAAATTACTCGTATTTTTTGCAGAAGCATTGGCTTAATCGGTACTCTAACATAGCCGATAATGTACCTTATTTAGTGGGATTCGTTAAGTGTTGATGTTGGCTTATTGGGTAATAAGTGTGAAATAGTTTGCTGGTTTTATCTATCAAGGCGTAGGACGAACTTTAGTCCGTTACTGCTGGGGTAGGGCTTGTTATTTGTGATAAGGAATGTGCATGAAATAACGTCTTTATCTTTGGAGCGCAGGCAGCTTGCTAGCTAAAGGTGGACGAACTGTCCGCATTTCTACAAAAAATAAGTTGACTCAGTTTTTTTAGCTATATTTCTAAGCGGATTTAAAGTCCGCTCTAGCGTTATTTCATATATGTTTGTTGTGTTTTTCTTGATAGGATTTTAATGAAGGCTTTATCTATTCGTAATTTAAAGAAAACCTATGCTAATGGTCTTGTTGCGATTAAGGGCATTGACTTAGATGTTGACGAGGGAGATTTCTTCGCTTTGCTAGGCCCGAATGGCGCGGGAAAATCGACCACGATTGGTATTATCAGTTCACTGGTTAATGCGAGTAGCGGGGACGTGCAGATTTTCGATGCGGATTTAAAGCGTAATACGCAATTGGCAAAAAGTTATATAGGTTTAGTTCCGCAGGAAGTGAATTTTAATCAATTTGAAACAGCACGTAATATCGTTATGAATCAGGCGGGCTACTATGGTATGCCGCGTAAAGAGGCGAAATTACAAACAGAGCGCTGTTTGAAACTGATGCATTTATGGGATCAGCGCGATACCGTATCGCGACGCTTATCAGGCGGCATGAAGCGGCGAGTCATGATTGCCCGCGCTTTGGTGCATAAGCCTAGACTGTTGATTTTAGATGAGCCCACTGCCGGTGTGGATATAGAAATACGGCGTTCGATGTGGGCAACCATGAAACAGGTCAATGAGCAGGGGACAACCATTATTTTGACCACGCATTATTTGGAAGAAGCAGAGAATTTATGCCGTAATATCGCCATTATCAATCATGGTGAAATTGTCGAAAATACCGATATGCAGAGTTTATTGGCGCGTTTAAATGAAGAGCATTTTATTTGTGATTTAAGAAGGCCTTTAAACGACCTGCCAAAGGTCGAGGGCTATCAAATCGAACGTCTTAATACTTTACAATTAACTATCTCAGTGCCTAAAGCTTTAGGTTTAAGTAAGTTGTTTCATGACTTATCAGAGCAACATATTGATATTGTTAGTTTGAAAAATAAGTCTAATCGTTTAGAGCAGTTGTTTTTGGATTTGGTTGATCAGGGAAAAAATCCATAGACTTCATTGGGTAAAAATGTAGGGCGGTGCTTTAGCCCGCTTGTTAAACGCACTATAAGGCGGGCTAAAGCGCTGCCCTACCAATGTTGTTATTTATTTTTTCTTGTTTCCAAATTCTATCTGGAGTGCAATAGCTTCAGCTATTGCTGGTTCGGAAATAGCTAAAGCTCTTTCACTCCTATTATTCGTCTCGTCTTACAATGGACGCCGTTTTTTTAAAATAGCACACGAGTTTATTTATGCGCATTTATGCTTTACCGCCACAATTAGTTAATCAAATTGCCGCTGGCGAAGTGGTCGAACGACCGGCTTCAGTGATTAAAGAATTGGTGGAAAACTGTTTTGATGCGGGTTCAAGCAGTATTTTGGTGGAAGTAGAGCAGGGCGGCGCGCGCTTAATTAAGATTAGAGATAATGGCTGTGGTATCGAAAAAGAGGATTTACCTTTAGCTCTATCACGCCATGCGACCAGTAAAATTCAATCTTTGCAAGATTTAGAGCAAGTCATGACCATGGGTTTTCGTGGCGAGGCTTTACCGAGTATTAGCTCGGTTTCGCGCTTAACGCTGATTTCTCGGGTTGCCGGAGAGGATTGTGCATGGCGCGTGCAAGCTGATGGTACCGAAGAGGAGTTAGATCCACAGCCTGATCCGCATCCTTTAGGCACGACCATTGAGGTGTGTGATTTGTTTTATAACACACCGGCACGGCGTAAATTTTTAAAAAGTGATAAAACTGAGTTTACGCATATTGAAACCTTATTAAAGCGCATGGCTTTAAGTCGTTTTGATGTGGCCTTTGAGTTGAAACATAACCAACGCGAAATTTTTAATTTTAAAATTGCCCAAACGCAGGCGGAGAAAGAGCAGCGTATTGCGCATATTTTTGGTTCTGCTTTTTTAGAAAATTCTGTGCCTCTGGATTTTTCTGCATCGGGTATGCGTTTGCATGGCTGGGTAGGTTTGCCGACTTTTTCGCGTAGCCAGCAAGATATGCAGTATTTTTATGTCAATGGCCGCTTAGTTAAAGATCGTTTGGTTAGTCATGCGATTAAGCAGGCCTATCAGGATGTGCTTTATCATGGCCGGCATCCGGTTTATGTGCTGTATTTAGAGTTAGATCCTAGTTTTGTTGATGTTAATGCGCACCCGCAAAAATTAGAAGTGCGTTTTCGTGAAGGGCGTACGGTGCATGACTTTTTATTTAAAGCCTTGCATCGCTCTTTAGCAGATGTCAGGCCGCAAGCGTCTGAGCCTAAAGTAGACTCAGAAGCTATGGATATGGCGCGTCCTGCGGTGCAGACGGTGGTCGATTTTCAGCCCTTGCCAGCCACAGAAGCTAAGCCTACTATTGCGCGGCAAAGTTATCAGCCATCTGCCTCTCCACGACAATCAGCATTGCCTTTGAATGTAGATGCGCAGATTGAGGCTTATACTAAGTTAGTTGCTCCTTCTGTTGCTTCCGATATACAAGAGCCTAGAGTGTCAAATATAAGCAGCACTGAGCTAGAGCTACCTTTAGGTTATGCAGTAGCGCATTTGCATGATGTGTATATTCTCACGGAAACTAAGAACGGCATTGTTTTGGTAGATGCCCATGCGGCGCATGAGCGGGTTACCTATGAGCGCTTTAAAACTCAATATCATCAAGGATCAGTGCCTTCGCAGCCCTTATTATTGCCTGTGCAGGTGCGAGTCAATAGTGCTGAGGCAGATTTAGCGGATGACCAACAAGCCTTTTTTATGAGCTTGGGTTTTGAATTAAATCGTATGGGCGAGGAGATGATTGTTATTCGTGCTATACCCGCGTTGTTGTCTGGGACTGATGTGGCCTTATTAGTTAAAGATGTCTTGGCGGATATTATTGAGCATGGCATGAGCCAGCGTGTTGAGCAAAGCTGTAATGAAATTTTATCGACTATTGCTTGTCATGGTTCAGTGCGCGCCAATCGGCGTTTAAGCGTGCCGGAAATGAATGTGCTATTACGTGATATGGAAAAAACCGAACGCAGTGGACAGTGTAATCATGGTCGCCCGACGTGGGTGGAGTTGAGTAAAAAAGAACTGGATAAGCTGTTTTTGCGTGGGCAGTGAGATAGATATTGTTTTGCTGAATTAGGCATAACATACTTTTTGCATGTCAAAATGGCGCTTTAAATTTTGCCAATGAGAGTCAAAAATGCCAACTACATTAGCGCGTATTACGGAATGAAATTTATGAATAAAAAAATATTATTATTAGCTTTATTATGTATAAATCAGCCTGCATTTTCTGATGGGTCTGAATTTAATGCCAGCAGTGGCGCATTGTTTATACCTACGGTCATCATAGGTAATCAGTTAATTTATGATGCAAAATTGCAGCTTAACTCAGAAGGGCTGTTTTCAGTTTCATCTTACAATGCCACAAAGGAAAAGAGTTCGGAATCGACAGAGCCTTTACTTATTAGTGGTTCTGGCGTGGTGGAAAAAAACCTTCCTGACGATATTGACGGTAGTCGGCATCAAAAATTTATTCTTAAATTGGCGTCAGGACAAACTGTTTTAATCTCACACAATATTGATTTAGCCCCTAGAATTAATTCACTAGCCGTAGGAAATACCGTTGAATTCTATGGTGAATATGTCTGGAATTCCAAAGGTGGATTAGTGCATTGGACGCATCATGATCCCAGCGGAATTCATGAAAGTGGTTGGTTAAAACATGCGGGTATAGTTTACCGATAGGGTGTTTTCGTATGACTACATTTTCCCCCGCTATTTTTCTTATGGGCCCAACGGCTTCCGGTAAAACCGCTTTGTCGGTGCAGTTAGCGCAAAAATTAAATGCGGAAATCATTAGTGTTGATTCCGCGTTAGTTTTTAAAGGCATGGATATAGGTACGGCCAAGCCGACTTTAGAAGAAAGGGCGGGAATTCCACATTATTTAATTGATATTTTAGATCCAGCGGAAAGTTTTTCTACGGGCGCTTTTAGGCGGCAAGCTCTGGCATTAATGGCGGATATTACAGCGCGTGGTAAAGTGCCTTTATTGGTCGGTGGTACCATGCTGTATTTTAATGCTTTGTTTCATGGCTTGGCTCAGCTACCGAGTGCCGATGATGCATTGCGTGCACAACTTGATGCACAGGCGCAAGCCATCGGCAAAGAGGCTATGCATGCCAAATTGCAATTAGTTGATCCGGTTGCTGCGGCGCGTATTCATCCGAATGATCCGCAGCGCGTACAGCGTGCTTTGGAAGTGTATGAATTGACCGGTAAGTCGATGACGCAATTACATGCCGAAGCGCAGGCTGAAGACATACCGTATCAAAAAATTAAGCTGATTATTGCGCCACGGGACAGAGCGGTTTTACATGAGAAAATTGCTTTGCGTTTTAAGCACATGTTGCAACAGGGCTTGGTTGCTGAAGTTGAGGCTTTGTATAGTCGCGGTGATTTAACGGTGCAAATGCCGTCTGTACGGGCAGTAGGCTATCGTCAAGTATGGTCTTATTTGGACGGTGAAATTAACGCTGAAGAAATGCAGGAAACAGGGGTTATTGCGACACGTCAGCTAGCTAAGCGACAATTTACTTGGTTACGCCGGGAGGTGGATGCGTACAGATTTTATACCGAAGAGCAGAATGTTTTTAGTGCTGTATTGGCGTCAGTACAAGAACAAATGAATGGGCTTTAGTTTTACGTCTGTATCGCAAGCTGCATGCAGATATTTTTATAAAGGTTGAACATTATGATGAGAAAAATTGCTTTAATAGTTAAGGGCTTGTTGTTAGGGGTTTTGCTAGCTGGCTGTGCAGCGACGGAGCTTGTTTCAGAAAATAATATGCAAACTGCATTTGTGACGGTGCATCATTCTATCTTGCATATTTCTATGCCAGCGACTTATCGGTGGTCTGATGGATTTATGCAGCAATCGAAGGTGGATATGATAGAAAATGTGCCTATGCAGGATTTATTAAAGCAAGGCATAGAGCAAGAAATGCAGCGTAAAGGCTACAGGCAAGTGATGCAAACTGAACAGGCAGATATTAATATAAGCTTTGCTGCGGCCTTAACCTCGGCACTGGATGATCAGCAAATCCAGAAGCAATATGGATTGGTACCTGGCTTAATGGTTAACCCGCTGAATCCGCAGCGTTACGAAAAAGGAACTTTGATTTTTGATGTGCTGAATCCACAGACAAATAAACTGGCATGGCGCACCGCAGGGCAAGCGTTGGCTAGCTTGGAAGACATTCCTTTGGCAGAGAGGAAGGCAAGAATTCAGGTTTTTGTAAAAAAAATGTTGGCATTTTTGCCTGAAAAGGAATAAAACAATACTTTAAATACTGATTTTCGGAGTTAGATAAATGAAACAAGAATTTGATGCACTATTAGAGAAATTAAAAGCTGAACGTGATGAAATGCAATTAAAGATGCATTTGGCTTCTATGGAAGTTAAAGAGGAGTTTTCTGAGGCTGAAGAAAAGTGGGATGTTGTAAAACGTAAAGCTAATGAAATTGCTGATGATTCAATAGAAACAACGGATGATTTTATTGCTGCGGCTAAAGTGGTCGGTGAAGAGTTGAAAGAAGCTTATCAACGTATTGCTAAGCGTATTAAAGATTAATTGTTTCAAGCGGGGAAGAGGTTCTCTCTTCCCCTATTTTCTTATCCTTGTCGGGCGGGTGGGCAAGTTAGCTAGTTGGCCCATTCACATCTTCTGGATCACCTTCATAAGGTGTCGCATATTTACAGTCTTTTTGTGGGCAAACCTTTTCTGGACCATGACGTTTGGTTGTTTTTAAAGTCAAAATAGGCCAGTCACACGCTGGGCAAGGTTCATTGACGGGGACATTCCAGAGAGCGTAATCGCACTTTGGGTAGTCTGAGCAAGAATAGAAAATCTTACCGAAACGTGATTTACGCTTTAAAATGCTGCCTTTTTTACATTTTGGGCATTCTACGCCAGTATCAAGCGGCTTTTCTAAGGGCTCAATGTGCTTACATTTTGGATAGGCACTACAGCCGATAAATTTTCCGTACTTTCCTGTTTTAAGCACTAAGTCAGATTCACAGCTCGGGCATTTACGATCAGGGATAACTTCCGGTTCGTTGGTTTCTGTACCGTCATCATTTAAATTGCGCGTATAAGAGCAAGTAGGGTAATCGGTACAGCCGATAAAACGACCATTGCGACCTAGGCGTATCGATAGCTGTTTGCCACATTCAGGACATTTTTCTTCAATGGCTTCTTGAGTGACATCTTTACGTTGTACAGATTCTTCTTTGTCATGAATAAGCGCGGTAAAGGGTTTCCAGAAGGCATGCATTAATGGAATCCATGCTTTTTCACCGCGTGAAACAGCATCTAAATCATCTTCTAAATTAGCGGTAAAATTATAATCCACATATTTTGTGAAGTGCTCGGTCAGAAATTTGGTAACAATACGGCCGACATCAGTAGGATGGAAGCGTTTAGTTTCTAAGGTTACATATTCACGATTTTGCAAGGTTGAAATAATCGACGCGTAGGTAGAAGGGCGACCAATGCCGTGTTCTTCCAGTGATTTGACTAAGCTTGCCTCGCTATAACGTGGTGGTGGCTCGGTGAAATGCTGATTAGTGACAATATCGTCTAAAGGAATAGATTGTCCTTCTTGCATGGGGGGTAAGAAAGTTTCTTTTTCACCATCTTCTTTGCTGTCATCTTGATTTTCTAAGTAGACCGCCATAAATCCCGGTTTGGCAATAACAGAGCCTGTTGCTCGAAAAATATGTAACTCACTACCGGCCTGTAAATCAACCGAGACCGTATTGATGGTCGCGTGGATCATTTGACAGGCAATCGTGCGCTTCCAAATTAAATCATATAATTTGAATTGATCGCTAGTCAGGTGTGCTTTTAAGCTGGCTGGTGTTTGCTGGGCTAGCGTTGGGCGGATAGCTTCGTGCGCTTCTTGAGCGTTTTTAGATTTAGTTTTAAACGTGCGCGCTTCTTTAGGAAGTTGATTTGCACCGTATTTTTCGCTGATTAATGCGCGAATATTTTCTAATGCTTCTGCGGCTAAGTTCACCGAGTCCGTACGCATATAGGTAATTAAACCAGCTGCTTCGCCGCCACCAATATCCATTCCTTCATAAAGTTGCTGAGCAACCATCATGGTACGCTTGGTGGTAAAGCCTAATTTATGTGCAGCTTCTTGCTGTAAAGTTGAGGTGATAAACGGAGGCGCAGGATTGCGTTTGCGCTGTTTTTTCTCTAGCTTGCTAACCAGTAAAGTACCATCGGCTGCAGCAAGTAAGGTTTGTTTTGCTGCTTGCGCTGTTTCATCGTTCTCAATACTAAATTGGCTGAGTTTTTCGCCATTATAATGGGTTAACTTGGCTTTAAATGCTTGTTTTTCTTGGGTTAATTTTGCTGTTATTGTCCAGTATTCGCGCGTTTTAAACGCTTCAATTTCCAGTTCACGCTCAACAATCATGCGTAACGCAGGACTTTGTACGCGTCCTGCTGATAGACCACGGCGAATTTTTTTCCACAATAAAGGCGATAAATTAAAACCGACTAGATAATCCAAGGCTCTACGCGCTTGTTGAGCATCAACCAGATTAATAGCAATTTCACCGGGATTTTCTATCGCATGAGTAACGGCTTTTTTAGTGATTTCATGAAAGACGACGCGATGTACAGTTTTATCTTTAAGCAATTTTTTATCTTTAAGCATTTCCAGTAAGTGCCACGAAATTGCTTCTCCCTCTCTATCAGGATCGGTTGCGAGATAAAGTGTGTCGGCACCTTTAAGTGCTTTAGTAATGGCTTGTACGTGGCGTTGATTGCGCTCTTGTACTTGATACTTCATCGCGAAGTCATTGTTCGGGTCAACCGCACCTTCTTTGGGGATTAAGTCGCGTAAATGCCCGTAAGAGGCGAGAACTTGAAAATCTTTGCCTAGATATTTTTCTATGGTCTTGGATTTTGCTGGTGATTCTACGATGATTAAGTTTTTGCTCATGCTATGAGGTGACTAATATTAATTTAAAAAAGCAGTTTCATCTTGATAGATGATGTTTTCCATGTGAGCAATGGCAAGCTCTTCATCAGATTGGCTTAATAATACGATTAAGGCGATCCATTTAAGTTCATCTATTGATATTTCTTTGTGCTCTATTACCATGGCACTGTCTATTACCAGTTCGCGTGTGACCGGTGTAAGAATATCTAAGCGCTGTAAAAAATAAATAAAGTTACGACATTCTAAATCAAGCTTCTGATTTTCTTTTGCGCAAAAAACCCGGAAATTTTTATCGGATTTGAACATGGGTTCTTCTTGCTGGGCAAGCGTATCCAACCATTCAAATGCTTTAATAATATTTTTAGAATTAAAGCCAGCCGCCTTAAGTTCTGTTTTTAATATGTCTGTATCGGCCTCAATGTCTAACTCATTATCTATATAATTTTCAAAGAGATAGATTAGTACGTCAAAGATATCTTCATTCATTAATAGTCCTATTTGTGGGCTTTTAGCTTATTTTATTCGCGTGAAACTACCGCCATTCGTAGGGCTAATATACCCTTGTATTTCTAACATGAGCAAGTGTGACGCGATATTTTCTACTGAAAAACCTGATTCAGTTACCATTTGATCTATTGACGTAGGGCTATATTGAATGTAATTCAATAGCTTTTGTTGTTCAGTGTCTAGTGAGGGCCGATTGCTTGTAGGTAAAGAGGGGGCTGGTATCGTTGGGGGTTGAAATAAGTGCGCCAGTTCTTCTAGTATATCTTGTGTGGTTTCAACCAGTTTGGCTCCTTCACGAATAAGTGAGTTACAGCCGCGCGCTAAGGGATTATAAATTGAACCCGGAATGGCAAAAACTTCTCGATTTTGCTCTAGTGCCATACGCGCAGTGATTAATGAGCCGCTTTGTTTGGCGGCTTCGACTACCAACAAACCTATGCACAAGCCGCTGATAATTCGGTTGCGGCGTGGAAAATGGTTGGCTTTTGCACTGGTTCCCGGAGGAAATTCTGAAATAAGTACGCCATTATTGACAATATCTGTTGCGAGCTGTTTGTGAGTGGCAGGATAAACACGATCTAAACCTGTACCGGTGACGGCAATGGTTTTTCCTTGTGCGGCCAGTGCACCGCGATGGCTTGCTGCATCAATCCCTAACGCTAAACCGCTGGTAATGGTGAAGCCGGTCGTGCTTAAGCTGTGCGCAAAATCGGTTGCGATTTGTATGCCTGAGCTTGACGGGTTGCGGCTGCCGACTATAGCTATTTGTGGGAAATGAATCAAATCTACGTCGCCGCGCGCGAATAATATCGGTGGTGGGTCGGGGATTTCTTTTAACTGTGTTGGGTAATCCGCATCTGAAAATAATAAGATATGATTATCGGGTTGCTCTAGCCACGCTAAATCCTGTTCCACGGTTTGCCAGTCAGGTTTTTTTATCGCGTCTATGCTTTTGTCGCGCAAGCCTAATTTTAGTAAGGTTTCGCGCGACTCGGAAAAGAGTTGCTCAGGTGTATAGTAATCTAGGCATTTTAGAAAAGTTTTACTGCCCACGCCTGGTGAACGCAATAGCGCAAGCCAGAATTTAGTTGAGCTATCCGTATGATCTGAAACATTATTTTTCAGGTGTTTGTACCATATCTAAGACGCGAATATTTTTAGAAACGTTCATGACGAGAGCATAGCTGACTTGATCAAAAGTCCGAAAAACGAGGGCAAGGCCTGCGTCTTGATCAGGCAATTTGACCAGTTCATTTTTGTTTTTATGGAAAGGGTCGGTGATGAGTTTACCTTTTTGCATAATGCTGAGTATATGGCCTTGTTTAAGCCCGTCTTGCGCGCCTTTACTGAGCACGATCACATCGTATTGACCAATTTCTTGGACGCCATTAAAAACGCTGATAATGGATGCCTTAATGAAATCAGTGGGTGGCGCAGGAAAGTAATTGAATGTGACTTCCTCTTCTGAAGTGGGCATGAGTCGATCGCCGCGATGCACTTCTTTATCTGTGTTGGTTATACGTAGTGTCGCTGGGTCGCCCAGCTCGAGAATAACGTTGTCAGCTATATATTCAGCTTCATAACCTAAAATTTTATTGTTATCTGGATCGGTGTACGTTTTTCCCGGGCGGTAGGTTGTATAAGCCAAAAACTCAGGTTTTAAAATAGAGCGTACATAAATTTTATCCCCTTCAGCGGCGATAACGTGTTCACCTGAAAAATCGACAATATAAGGTGCATTCGCTAATTCATCTTTGTTGATCACTTTGGGAGATGTCAGAAAGGGTCTAATCGCTTCTGAAGGAATCATCGCTATAGCTTGCTCGGTATCGGCAGTACGCATGTGTGGATAAAGTAATCGCCCCTTATCTATTGTGCTATTGGCTGCGCTGTCGACGCAGAGCATAGGGTTACCATCAATAAGACAAAGCGTGATGACATCACCGGGGTAAATGAGGTGTGGGTTTTTAATTTGTCCATTGTGCCGCCAGACATTTGGCCACTGCCAAGGGTCTTGCAAGAATTTGGCTGAGATATCCCATAGCGTGTCATTTTTAACCACAACATGACGGGTAGGGTGAGTAGGATTTAGTTTAATAACATCAGCCCAGCTTGGTAGGCTTAATGTAAGGCCAAGAATAAGTCCTAGAATTGCTTTAGAAGCCATGATTTTATCCCGATCTATCGTAATTTATAGTATGAGTGTTGCTGTGAACATCAATTTTCACAAAAAATGAGCAACACTGAGCTTGCAAAGTATAAAGTTTAGATGATTTCGGATAGAATTCCAGTCATAAATAATTAAAGTATGGAGTGTTTAGTGAGTATTTTGTCAATTCTTGAGTTTCCGGATCCTCGTTTACGTACGGTAGCAAAGCCTGTAGATGCGGTTGATAAAGCGCTTGGAATCTTAATTGATGATATGTTTGAAACCATGTATGAGGCGCATGGGGTGGGTTTGGCGGCAACGCAAGTGAATGTGCATCTGCGTATTATTGTTATTGATATCAGTGAAGAAAAAGATCAGCCTATTTGTTTAATTAATCCTGAGATTTTAGAGCATTTAGGTAAAGAGGAATCGGATGAGGGCTGTTTGTCGGTGCCGAGTTTTTTTGAGCCGGTTACGCGTGCCCAGACAGTTAAAGTAAGGGCTTTAGATAGAAGGGGTCAATCGTTTGAATTGGAGGCTGATGGCTTATTAGCCGTGTGTATTCAGCATGAAATGGATCATTTGATAGGTAAATTATTCGTTGATTATTTGTCGCCGTTAAAACGTCAAAGAATTAAAAAGAAAATGGAAAAAATGCATAAAAGGGAAAAATAACAAGATGAAAATTATTTTTGCAGGAACACCAGAGTTTGCCGTACCGGCCTTACGCATGTTATTGGATTCTAAGCATGAGGTCGTCGCCGTTTATACGCAGCCTGATCGGCCGGCAGGACGTGGACGTAAGTTACAGCTAGGTCCGGTTAAAGCCTTGGCTTTAAGTGCGGGAATCCCGGTATTTCAGCCAGAAAACTTAAAGGCAGAAGCTGATATTGAGCAACTTAATGCTTTGGGTGCTGATCTGATGGTTGTTGTTGCTTATGGCTTGATTTTAAGTCAACGTGTTTTGGATATACCTAAAATGGGTTGTATTAATATCCATGGTTCTTTATTGCCGCGCTGGCGTGGCGCTGCACCGATTAATCGAGCGATCATGGCGGGAGATAAAGAAACCGGCGTCACTATTATGAAAGTGGTTAAACAGTTAGATGCAGGGGATATGCTGCATAAAACCGTATGCACTATTGGCGCACAAGAAACGGCCAGTGAGCTGCATGATCGTATGATGCTGATGGGCGCTGAAGGTTTGCGCGAAACGCTCATCTTGTTGGAAGAAAATAAATTGTCTCCGGAAGTGCAGGATGAGTCTTTGGTGACTTATGCGCATAAATTGGAAAAAAGTGAATCTGAGCTGAATTGGACGCGCTCGGCAAGTGAGTTGGCGTTGCAGGTGCGTGGTCTCAATGCATGGCCGGTAGCGCAAACAAAATTAGACGATAAGGTTATGCGTGTCTGGCGTGCGGAGGCGCTTGATATTGAAGCACGGCTGGCTCCTGGAATGATTTTGGATGATAGTAAGCATATTGATGTCGCTACGGGAGCGGGGGTATTGCGTTTATTGGAAATTCAAATGCCGGGGAAAAAACGGATGCAAGTGGATGACTTTTTGCATGCTCATAAGGTTTCGGGCTTGCACTTGGGTTAAGTATTAATTAAGTGAAAACCTGATTTATATGACTGTGTAATGCAGTTTTTACAGTTTTAAAGGAAAAATGAATTGAACTCTCGATTAGTGGCAGCAAATGTTATTGTCAAGGTATTGTCTGGGAAGTCTTTGACTGTCGCTCTTGAAGAGGCGTGGTCGCAAGTTGCTGATGTGCAGGAACGAGCGTTTATTCAGGCTTTATGCTATGGCACGGTACGTCATTATTATCGCTTAGAGTTTATTTTAAATCAGCTGGTTAATAAGCCGATTAAGGATAAAGATGCGCAAATAAAAGCGTTGGCTTTGTTGGGCTTGTATCAGCTGAATTTTATGCGTGTTAAAGATCATGCGGCGGTGTCTGAAACGGTTGCGGTGATGCAGAAAAAACAATGGGCTAAGTCATTGCTGAATGCTGTATTACGCCGTTATTTACGTGAGCAGGATGCGTTGGAGGCGTTGGCTGATAAGCATGTGGCTTATGCGCATCCTGATTGGATGATTAAAGCAATTAAGTCGGATTGGGGGGATGCCGCGAAGCAAATTCTTTTGGCTAATAATCAGTTGCCGCCGATGAGTTTGCGTGTTAATGCGCGCTTTTGTACACGTGATCATTATCTGATAATGCTCGCAGCCGAGGGCATTGAGGGGAGTGCTTTGGCTCACTCAGAACAAGGCATTCTGTTGGCTGAACCTGTTGTTGTCGATAAATTACCTCAGTTTGCGCAAGGCTGGGTATCGGTTCAAGACGCCGCAGCACAATTGGCCGCGCAATTGCTGAATGCGCAGCAGGGTGAGCGTATTTTAGATGTGTGCGCTGCACCGGGTGGTAAGACTGCGCATATTTTGGAGTTGCAGCCGAATCTAAAACAATTGCTGGCTATTGATATTGATGCGCAACGCTTGGTGCGTGTGCAGGAGAATTTGTCACGCTTGCAGCTTAAGGGTGATTTGTTCGCAGCTGATGCAACTCAGCTTGATGCGTGGTGGGACGGTGTTGAATTTGATCGTATTTTGCTGGATGCACCGTGTTCGGCTTTGGGGGTTATTAGGCGACATCCAGATATTAAATTATTGCGTCGCGCTGAAGATATTGCTCAGCTACATGTTTTACAGCAAGAAATTTTACGAGCAGCTTGGGCTGCGCTGGCATCAGGCGGGGTATTGCTTTATGCGACTTGTTCTATTTTAAAGCAAGAAAATGAAGTGCAGATTGAGCAATTTCTTAACGAGCATAGTGATGCTCAAGAGCTAGTTATTCATGCTGAATGGGGTATTAGACGCCCCTTTGGGCGGCAGGTATTGACGGGTAGTGAGTCTATGGATGGCTTTTATTATGCGCGTTTGCAAAAAAAATAAGTCACTGATACTAAGTTTTCTTGTGCTGCTAAGCGGCTGGTCTTGGTCTGCATGTGCTGATGATACATTTGTCAAAATTGAGCAAGCACAGTTAGTCGTGGTTGAGAATCAGGCGAAGCTGCATGCTGATGTGGTGTTTCAGTTAAGTCGCACCGCTCAAGATGCATTGCATAGTGGCATAGCTTTGTATTGGGATGTTGCTATTGAGTTTAAGCAGGTGCGTTGGGGTGGTTTTTGGCAGGATATTGTTTTTTCTCAGTCACGGCGATACCGCTTGGCTTATTTTACTTTGCTTAATAATTATCGCGTGCAAGATGAGCAAAAAGATGAGTTTAGGCGCTTTTCCAGTCTTCAAGAGGCATTAGCTTATCTGGGGAAAATTGTTTACAGCGATATATCTATTTCAGACTATGACCCGCAGCGATGTGTGTCAGGTGTGTTAAAAATTTCTTTTGATAAGGAGACATTGCCGGCTCCATTAAGGCCTTTGGCTTATTTTGGTGGTGATTGGGATCTCTCAGCGGAAGAGAGGTTATGGTGCGAGTAAAAATTCCATTTAGTATTTCTATGTTTGTTTTGCTGAGTTTTATTGTGCTGTCTTTACAGTTAATGAGCACGGCAATACAGGACACATCACGGCTTGGCGATATGTATACTTGGCTGCTCTTGAGTAATGCTGTCGGGACTGTCATTCTGCTTTTGTTGGTGGGATTTAATATTTTTTCCTTGGCTAGGCGGCTTAAGAGGCGGGAGGCGGGATCTCGCTTAACCACACGTATTGTATTGTTGTTTATTGTCTTATCTTTAGTGCCCGCTGGTGTGGTGTTTTATTTCTCCTTGCAGTTTTTGCATCAGAGTATTGATAGCTGGTTCAGTGTTGAGCTGGATGGCGCGATGGAGGATTCGCTGGAGCTAAGTCGTGCTTCTTTAGAACAGCGATTACGCTGGGATTTAAAGCAATCTCAAGGCTTGGCGGAGACGTTGGCGGGGAAGTCGGATGCGGAGATGAGTCTGGACTTGGATCATTTTCGTGAAATAGCGGGTGTCAACGAAGTCAGCTTGCTTTCGAAAAAAGGAAAAATTATCAGCTTTAGTGGTTTAAGCCCAAGTGATATTTTGCCTAGTTTGCCTGTGTCTCCCTTATTTTTGCAAGTACAGCAAAGTAATGATTATGTTGCTCTTGCTTCCGTGAATGGCGAGTTGGTGGTGCAGACGGTCGTTGCCATTAAACCGAAAAATACGCATTATTTACAGCTTATTTATCCCGTGCCTGAGCGTATTAATGATTTAACGGATTCGGTTGAATTTGCATATGTCAGGTTTCAAGAGATGATGTATTTGCGTCATTCGTTAAAGACTAGCTTTTCTCTCGTTTTGTCTTTGGTTTTGCTAATGAGTTTACTTGCCGCTATTTCAGCTGCCTTTGTTAGTGTGCGTAGCATTATTGCGCCAATTCGTGATTTAGTGCGCGGGACACGGGCAGTTTCAGCGGGCGTTTATGGGCAATTGTTGCCAGTGAAGCGCCTTGATGATTTGGGTTTTCTGGTGGAGTCATTTAATGAAATGGTGACGCAAATTTCTCGTGCCCAAGATGAAACGCGCAAAAATGTTCAGGAAATTGAGCGTCAGCGGGCTTATTTGGAAACATTGCTAACCAGTTTGACTTCGGGCGTATTGAGTTTTGATTCGAGCTTAAATATACGTACAGCAAATCAGGCGGCTAACATTATTTTGCATGTTCAGGTGATGCGTTATTATGGTCAAGATTTAATGCAATTGGCGCGAGGTCGCCCTGACTTAATGGGGTTGGCTGAAGTGGTGCAACCGTTACTGGAAAAATCATTTGATATTTGGCAGCGTAATGTCATTGTTGATGGTCCGGAAGGGCATAGGGAGTTGCTGTGTCAGGGTTCGCCGTTATTTTCTTCGGAGGGCGGTTATATTGGTGCGGTGGTTGTTTTTGATGATATAACTAATCTAATTCAGGCGCAAAAAAACGCAGCATGGTCTGAAGTGGCACGGCGATTGGCGCATGAAATTAAAAATCCTTTGACGCCGATACAGTTATCCGCAGAAAGGTTGCAGCATAAACTGGCATCTAAGCTGAAAAGTGAAGATGCTGAAATGTTACAGCGCTCTACTCGAACGATTATTCAGCAGGTAGAGGCGATGAAGCAGATGGTGGATGCCTTTGCTGAATATGCTCGGCCAGTACACAATAAAGTGGAAGAGTTGGACTTGTTGGCTTTGGTGCAAGAGATTATGGTTTTATATGGTTCTGATCCGCGTGTCAGCTTTGATTTACAAGTGGAGGGGGATATCCCCTTGATTAAGGCGGATGCGCTCAATATTCGTCAGGTGCTGCATAATTTGTTTAAAAATGCATTAGAGGCTATGGGTGGAAAGGGGGTCATTACCATAAAGTTAAAAGATGTGAGTCAATATAATGCAGCGCTTGTGCGCTTGGCTATCTATGACACGGGCTGTGGTGTTGATATTAAGCAAGCAAAGCAGATTTTCGAGCCTTATGTGACAAGCAAGCAGAAGGGCACGGGATTGGGTCTGGCAATTGTGAAAAAAGTGATTGAAGAGTTGGGTGGAACTATTCGCTTAGACAGTAAATATACGCAGGGTGCTGGTTTTATTATGCAATTTCCAGCAGTATTCAAAAGGCAAGGCAAAGACTAAGAGTAATGAGTGGATATAAAGCAAATATTTTAGTGGTTGATGATGAACCAGATATTCGGCAATTAGTGCAGGAAATTCTACAGGATGAAGGCTATGTTGTTTATATGGCGGGTAATGCTGAGGAAGCTAGGCAGTTACAGCGGCAACATCAGCCTGATTTAATTCTGTTGGATATTTGGATGCCTGATACTGATGGTATTACGCTACTCAAGGAATGGGCCGAGAGTGCAGGCTTTGTCGCGCCCGTTATTATGATGTCGGGGCATGGTACGATTGAAACCGCTGTTGAAGCAACTAAGCTGGGAGCTTATGAGTTTTTGGAAAAGCCTTTGTCCTTGGCTCGATTGCTACTGGTCGTCGAGCGCGCTATTGATGCGCATATGTTGCAGCGTGAAAATGCAGGGTTAAAGCAGCAGTTACTGAGTGTGAATGAGCCTGTTGGTCGTAGTGCTTTTGCTGAACGAATTAAAGAGCAGCTAAAGCGCTTGGCTCAGCATGATACGAAAGTGATGTTTGTTGGTGAAAGTGGTGTCGGGAAGGAGGTCTATGCGCGCTTTTTGCATGAACGCAGTGGGCGCAAGGCAGGGCCATGTATTGATGTCTCTGTCGGTAGTATTGCACCGGAAAATGCTGCGGTAGAATTTTTTGGTAAAGAGCAGGCGGGTGTTGTTTATCCTGGTTTACTGGAGCGGGCGCATGGCGGCGTGTTGTTTTTAGCTGAAATAGCAGGCATGGATGCGCAAACGCAATTAAAGTTATTAAGTGCTCTGGAATCAAGTTCATTTCTGCGTGTAGGCGGAACAGAGCAAGTGCATGTGGATGTACGTGTGATTGTTGCGACGCGGGTTTTGCTGGAAGCCGAAGTGGCGGCAGGACATTTTCGGCAGGATCTATATTATTTGCTTAATGAGGTAACGATGGAGGTGTTGCCGTTGCGCGAGCATGGTGAGGATGTCCCCGCGCTATTGCATTTTTATATAGACTATTTTGTGCGCCATGAGAAATTAGCCTATAGGAAGTTTTTGATGTCGGCGCAGAATTTTTTACGTAACTATACTTGGCCAGGCAATGTGCGGGAATTAAAAAACTTAGTGCAACGATTAATGATCTTAGGTGCTGGTGAAGATATAGAATTAACTGAGGTAAAATCGGCTTTGGGGGCTGTTTTGGAAACGGCAAGTGTTGCGCCACAAAGTAATGTGCCTGACTTCTTTCAGTTATCATTAAAAGAGGCGAGAGAGCAATTTGAAAAGGCTTATCTTGAATATCATTTTGAGAAAAACGAAGGGAATGTTGCTAAATTAGCGGCTGCTGTCGGGGTTGAGCGCACTCATTTGTACCGAAAATTACATGCCCTAAATATAAAAGAATAATTTTGATGGTTTACCATGCCCTTAAATTTCAGGATAATGGCAAGATAAAGTAATTTTAGATGCTGTGATGGGATGAGTTTAATTTAATTGGAATTAAGTGGATCTTAGCCAGCCTTATAGTGAGTTCTAGTATTAGTTATGTTTGATAATTTAACCGATCGTTTAGGTAAAACCTTAAAAAATCTTCGTGGTCAAGGTCGTTTGACAGAAGAAAATATTCAAGAGACTATGCGTGAAGTACGTATGGCTTTGCTTGAGGCTGATGTTGCGCTGCCTGTTGTGAGTGCTTTTATTGAGAAGGTAAAGGAGCGTGCTTTAGGTCAAGAAGTACAGGCCAGCCTCTCGCCCGGGCAGTCGCTTATTAAAGTTGTTCAAGCTGAGCTTGTCCGCGTTATGGGTGAGGCGAATGAGGAGCTTGATTTAAAAGCTAATCCTCCCGCTATTATTCTTATGGCGGGTTTGCAGGGAGCCGGTAAAACAACAACAGTTGCTAAGTTGGGTCGCTGGCTAAAAGAAAATAAAAAGAAATCAGTCGGCGTGGTGAGTACGGATATTTATCGTCCTGCTGCGATTAAACAGTTAGAAACTTTGGCTAATGACTTATCGCTGACGTTTTTCGATACTGATGTGAATAAAACAGCAGCGGAAATTGCACTGACTGCGATTGAAGCAGCAAAGAAACAATTTTTAGATGTCGTCATTGTCGATACTGCTGGTCGTTTGCATATTGATGAAGAAATGATGACTGAGATTAAAGCTTTGCATGCCGCTATTAATCCGGTTGAAACCTTGTTTGTTGTGGATAGCATGACGGGGCAGGATGCGGCGACGACAGCAAAAGCCTTTAATGATGCGCTGCCTTTAACGGGTGTGGTTTTAACTAAAACTGACGGTGATGCGCGTGGCGGAGCTGCCTTGTCTATCCGTCATGTTACCGGCAAGCCAATTAAATTTGTCGGGGTTGGCGAAAAAACCGATGCCTTAGAGCCTTTTTATCCTGATCGAGTTGCTTCAAGAATCTTAGGCATGGGTGATATGCTCAGTCTGATTGATGATATTGAGCAGAAAGTTGATAAGGAAAAGGCCGAAAAACTAGCTAAGAAATTACAGAAAGGCAAGGGTTTTGATTTGGCTGATTTTGTCGAACAGTTAGAGCAGATGCAAAATATGGGTGGAATCGGCGCTATGATGGATAAGTTGCCTGGCATTAATGATGTGCCGAAGGAAATGCGCGATAAAGTAAATGATAAAGAGTTGGCTCGACAAATTGCAGTCATTCGTTCTATGACGAATCAGGAAAAACGTTATCCTGACTTAATTAAAGGTAATCGTAAAAAGCGTATAGCGACTGGTTGTGGGCAGGAGTTGCAGGATGTAAATCGTGTTTTGAAACAATTTAAGATGATGCAGAAAATGATGAAGCGTTTTCAAAAAGGTAATATGGCCAATATGATGCGCGGAATTAAAGGTAACATGAAAGGTATGCGCATGTAATTTTTAGGTGGTTGCCAGAAAAACTTTTAAGGGTGGAAATGTTTTTTATAGTTTTGGCTTCACATAATCATTAAAAAGCGTAAAATGGCTCGATTAAGTTTGGTTGAATATAATTTTGAGGAATCTAGATGGTAGTTATTCGTCTTGCCAGAGGTGGGCAAAAAAATCGTCCTTTTTATCATGTCGTAGTGACTGATAGTAGAAATAGTCGTGATGGACGTTATATTGAGCGCGTAGGATTTTTTAATCCTTTAGCAAAAGGCTCAGAAGAAAGGTTAAAATTAGATGAAGAGCGCATTGCTCATTGGCAAGCTAATGGTGCGCAGCCTTCTGAACGTGTTGCTAATTTGATAAAAGATCTTAAAAAAGCAGCAGTAGCAGCTTAAAAAATTGGCTGATGAATTTATTAGCGTTGGCCTAGTCTCCGGTGTCTTTGGCGTTCAGGGTTGGATAAAAGTATATTCTTATACAGATCCTCGCGAAAACATACTGAATTACTCGCCTTGGACTCTAAGAAAAGGCAAGGATAGCAAGGAAGTTAAGGTTCTTAATGGTCGCCGGCATGGAAAAGCAGTCGTAGCATACTTGGATAATATTAATGATCGGGATAGCGCGACTGATTTAAATGGCTGGGAGATATTGATTCGCCATGAACAATTGCCTAAGGCAAAAAAAGGCGAATATTATTGGAGCGACTTGGTAGGATTACAGGTTAATACAATCTCTGGTGTAAAGCTTGGTGTTGTTAAGCAGATGCTGGAAACAGGTGCTAATGATGTTGTCATTGTGATGGGGGAAAGGGAGCGATTGATTCCTTTCTTGCAAGAACAAATCATCATAAGTATAGATTTGCTTGCAGGGGTCATGGTTGTTGATTGGGATCCTGAATTTTAATGCGTTTTGATGTGGTAACAATTTTTCCTGAAATGGTACTTGATTGTGCTATGAATGGTGTTACTGGTCGTGCAATAAAGCAGGGTTCAATTGGTTTTTCTGTTTGGAATCCTCGTGATTACGCTGTAGATAAGCATAAAACAGTTGATGATCGACCTTATGGTGGTGGCCCTGGTATGGTTATGAAATATAAACCATTAAAGGATGCTGTTGATAATGCAAAGAAAGATGCTAGAGCTGAGCGAGTTAAAGTTGTTTATTTAAGTCCACAAGGCAAGCCAATTACACAGCAACTGCTAAATGACAGTAGTACTTTAGATCAGTTGATTTTAGTTGCTGGGCGCTATGAGGGGATTGATGAACGATTTATACAAGATGAATGTCAGGAAGAGTGGTCATTAGGTGATTTTGTTATTAGTGGTGGCGAGTTAGCTGCGCTAGTCGTCATTGATGGGATCTCAAGGCTTCTGCCCGGGGTATTGGGTGATGAGGAGTCTGCAAGACAGGACTCTCATATGAATGGTTTATTGGATTGTCCGCACTATACTCGCCCTGAAGTATTTAAGGACAAAGCTGTTCCAAATGTTTTGCTCGGCGGTAATCATAAGGACATAGCAAAATGGCGATTGAAACAGTCATTAGGCCGAACTTGGCAAAAAAGACCCGATTTGTTGTTTGATAAAGAATTAACGGCGGAACAGCAGTCGTTGTTAAACGAATTTAAAATTGAATTGAAGTATAAATAGGTACAGTAATGAGTAATATTATTAGTCAATTGGAAGCAGAGCAGCTAAAAAAAGATATGCCAGTGTTTAACCCTGGTGATACAGTTGTTGTGCAAGTAAGAGTAAAAGAAGGCGAACGCGAAAGATTGCAGGCATTTGAAGGTGTTGTTATTGCTAAGCGTAATCGTGGATTAAATTCAGCTTTTACAGTTAGAAAGATTTCTCATGGCGTAGGCGTTGAACGTGTTTTCCAAACACACAGCCCTTTAGTTGGAGATATTCAAGTTAAGCGTCGTGGCGCAGTGCGTAGAGCTAAGTTGTATTACTTGCGTGATTTGTCAGGTAAAGCTGCACGTATTAAAGAGAAGTTATAAGAAGCTCTTTTTATGGTGAATCAAAAAAGGCGCTATTAGCGCCTTTTTTATGTTTTTTGTATTTGTTTTAGCGACTCTTGGATATGTCTACACCTGTTTCTTCTAATAGAGCAAGGCGTAACTTTTCTATTTCAGCGATATTCGGGATTAAACATATTTTACCTTCAAAGCGTTTGATTCCACCGATAGTACGTTCACGGACTACATCGACAATAACTTTCCAGTTAATTTCTTTTTTATCTGCAGCAAAAGCAAATACCAAGGCAAGGTCAGCAAGATTGTTTATTAATCGTGGTACGCCACTGGAATAATAAAAAAGAGCAGCACAAGCAGAGGGAAGGAAGATATTTTCTGTGCTACCTGCTACTTTTAAACGGAAATTAATATATTGTTCTGTTTCTTCATAATTTAGTGGCGTCAGGTGGTATTCTATTGAAATCCTTTGGGAAAATTGTATCAGTTCTGGTTGGTTAAGTTTATCTACTAATTCTGGTTGACCAACAAGAATCAGTTGTAACATGATTTGCTGCTCGGTATTAATGTTGGACAGTAAACGTAATTCTTCGAGTGTTTGGATGTCCATGTTTTGTGCTTCATCAACGATAAGCACAACGCGAATGCCGGCATTGCTTTTTTGGGTTATAAATTTGACGAAAGCATTATATTGATCTGCTTTGTTAGATGCCGTGGATTCAATATTAAATGCTGCTAACACCCATGTTAATAGGCTGCCAAATGCGCTATGTGTATTGGTAATCAACCCGACTTCGCATTGAACCTCAATTTTTTTTAATAAGCTACGTACTAGTGTTGTTTTTCCAGAGCCAATTTCACCTGTTATAACTGTGAATCCTGCTTGACTTACTAAACCATACTGTAGTGTTGTCAGCGCTTTTTTGTGTTTTTGGCTTAAAAATAGAAAGCTTGGGTCAGGAATTAGCGAAAATGGTTTTTTTGTAAGACCGTAAAACTTAGTATACATATATTAATACTGGGTAGTGATTATGGGCTTGTAATTGAGTAATGATTATACCGTATATATTCCCTACAGGGATTGATTATGCGTGTTAGTGTTGTCTCGGATATTTTTCTTAAGCATAAAAGTGCAGGTGATAGGTGTTGCTATTCGCTATAATTTTTGATTTTAACCTAAGGGCTATGGCATATAATAGTACTTGTGTATGCTGAAATAAAACGTTTAAAACAATGAATAGGTTGATATGGCAATAAGTGAATTTGTGGTCGGACAGCGATGGATCAGTGCTTCCGAGCCTGAGTTGGGGTTGGGATTAGTGCTTGCAGTTGAAGCTAATCGAGTAACAATTTTGTTTTTAGCGAGTAATGAGCATAGGGTCTATGCGCAAGATAACTCACCTTTGACGCGCGTGCGCTTTTTGCCGGATGATAAAATTGAAACGGAAGACGGTGATCATTTAACGGTTAAATCTGTGACTGAAGAGCAGGGGCTTTTGCGCTATCATGCAATGGCGGAGGGCGGTAATATTGTGTTGATTGATGAGATGGAATTAAGTCATCACTCGCAATTTAACAAGCCACAAGACAAATTATTTATTGGCCAAGCAGAGTCTGGTCGTTGGTTTTCACTGCGCTATCAAACGTGGAATTATTTACATCAACTGCATAAAAGTGATGTGAAAGGCTTACTTGGTGCTCGCGCATCATTAATTCCGCATCAGCTATATATTGCTCATGAAGTTGCGCGACGAGACAAGGTGCGTGTCATGCTTGCTGATGAAGTGGGGCTGGGTAAAACGATTGAGGCGGGTTTGATTTTGCATCACCGCTTACAAATGGGCTTGTCATCACGCATTATGATTGTGGTGCCTGAGAGTTTGCTGCATCAGTGGCTGGTTGAAATGCTACGTCGGTTTAATTTAAAATTCAGTCTTTTCGATGAGTCTCGCTGCTTGGCGATAGATGAGGATAATCCTTTTTTGAATGAGCAGTTAGTGCTTTGTAGTTTGGACTTTTTTGAGGAAAATCCGCATAGGCAAGCACAAGCAGTTCAAGCTAACTGGGATATAGTCGTCGTCGATGAAGCGCATCATTTGCAGTGGAGTGAAGGCGTGCCCAGCCCAGCCTATTTATTTGTCGAACAGTTGACCCAGTTTGCTAACGGTTTAATACTGTTAACCGCAACACCTGAGCAATTAGGTAAGCAAACGCACTTTGCTCAACTGCGTTTATTGGATCCGGATCGTTTTCATAGTTTTGAGCTATTTTTAGAGGAAGAGCGTCAGTTTGAGCCGATTGCTCAGTTAGCTGAGAAAATTGTCAATGAGCGTATTTTAAATGAGATGGATAGAAGTCGCTTAGCTACCTATATCGATCAAAATCTATGTGCAAAATTCTTACAAGATGCGAATGCTAGTGGTTTAATTCAAGATGTTATTGATCAATTGATTGATCGGCATGGCACAGGGCGTATTTTATTTAGAAATTCTCGACATGTCGTGCAAGGTTTTCCTGTGCGCGAGTTCTATGCTTATCCATTAACGGGTGATGCTGAAAATAGTGATGTCTATCTTGTCTGGTTGATGCAGAAAATCAAGCAATTGGGCGATGAGCAGGTTTTATTGATTTGTCGGCACGCTGAAACTGCCTTGCATTTGCAGAAAAGTTTGCGCGAGAAGCATGCAATTAATGCCGCTGCTTTTCATGAAGGCATGAGTATTATTGAGCGGGATAGAGCGGCGGCTTATTTTGCTGATGAAGACGCGCGTGTGCGTATTTTGCTTTGCTCTGAAATAGGCAGTGAAGGGCGTAATTTTCAATTCGTACATCATTTGATTTTATTGGATTTGCCTGAAAATCCTGATTTATTGCAACAGAGAATTGGGCGTCTTGATCGTATCGGTCAAAAGCAAACAATTAAAATCCATGTGCCTTATGTCGTTGGCAGTAAACAACATAGTTTGTGTCGATGGTATGCCGAGGGTTTGGGTTTGTTTCAAGCAAATAGTAATGCCGCAAGCGAAGTGTATCGAGTGCAAAAGGAGTTCGTTGAGCAAGTCTGTGTAAGTGCTGATCAACAAGGATTGCAGGCCTTGGTTGATTCTAGTCGCGCATTGATAGAAAAGGTTGAAGCAGAAATGCATCAGTCGCGTGACTTATTGTTAGAGTTTAATTCTTGTCGCAAAGATATTGCTGAGCAACTGATTGAGACGATCCGGAGATTAGCGCAGCCTGATGCTTTATGGGCTTATATGGAGGATATCTTTGAATATTTTGGCGTCGATTCTGAGTATCATTCCAAAGCCTGCGCTATTTTACAGACAGGGCAGGCGCAAAGAGTTTCACAGTTTCCTTATGTTCCGGAGGATGGGGTGACTGTGACGGTGAGCCGTGATGTCGCGTTAGCAAGAGAAGATATGCAATATTTAACTTGGGAGCATCCTATGGTGACCTCAGCAATGGATTTGATCTTGTCGGATAATGTCGGCAATGCCGCCTTAAGTGTTATTCAGCATCAGCAACTCAAGCCGGGGCAGTACTTGTTAGAGTGTTTGTTCTTAATAGAGTGTAGTGCGCCCTTAACTTTGCAATTGAATCGTTTTTTACCGGCGACTCCAATACGCATTTTGATTGATCAGAAGCAAAAAGAGTTAACGGAGCAGATTGCACATGAAGAGTTGATTGAGCTTGTGCATAAATTTGAGGTAGAACAAATAACGGCATTTATGGGGAGTGAGCATAAAAACATTAAGGCTATGATTATTGACGCGGAACGTAGCGCAGAAATTGCAATGCAGGCTGTGATTGCTCAGGCCAATAGGGACATGTTGAAAATATCTGCTGAAGAAATAAAACGACTAGAAGCCTTGTCACAAGTTAATCCAAGTATAAAGTTAGAAGAAATAGAAGCATTAAAAGATCGCACCATTGCTTCGCATGGTTATATTAGGGATGCTAAATTGCGCTTAGATGCAGTTCGATTTATCATAGTCAATTAAAGTGTACGTTTTGAGCTTCAGTGCTTGCGCTGAATGTGAAGATAATTATAAGAATAATCACAGTATAGAGGATAGAAATGAGCTTATTGGATTCAGTTTTTGGTAAATCAAAAGTAAATGTAGCAAATAAAAAAGTTAAGGCAGCACTAGATGCAAATGATCCAGTGGCGCTTGAAAAAGCACTCGCTGGCGCCATCACTATTTATCAATCTATTGGCTCAAATAGTTCAGTATTTAAAGATGCTTTGTACAACTGGGGTATGGCTTTATTGTATTCCGCTAGACTAAAGCAGGGTGCTGAGGCAATGTCGCTTTATGAAGACGCGGGTAAGAAATTCTCATTCTGCTTAGTAGCAAAACCTGATTATTTGGCGGCTGCTTTGGATTGGAGTGTTGCTTTAATGGAATTAGCTGCCCTGCAGACGGGCGCTGCACAAACAGCAAGTTATGCTTTGGCAAAAGAAAAGTTAACGCTTGCTGATAGTATTCATAAGGGCGTTGCTTCTTATAATTTTGCCTGTTTGCACGCAGTAGAGGGTGACTTTGATGCCTGTAAAGTAGCATTAGAGCTTGCGCGTGATTATAAAAATTTGCCGGATGAGCAAGATATTTTAAATGATGCCGATATGCAAGTGGCAAAAACACAAGATTGGTTTGATGACTTTATTGCTTCAATTAATGTACCTGCTGCTAAATCCGAAAAGTTAAGTGCTGATGGTAATGTGGCGAACAAAGGAGGCACAATCTATAGTAAAACCCAAGTGAAAACGGATGGTGTTAAGGTTAAGTACGACGATAAATAAGCTTTCTTACCTTATACTCGATGTTCAAGTTTTTAGGTTTAGAAAAATGACCAAAAAACAAGCAAGCTAAAGCTGTTAAAATCTGTCGTATTTCAGCAAGATGTTGATTCAGGCGCCGGCAGATTTTATAAAAACCTTTGTAACCGATTTGAATAGCGCATTAGGCGAACTCAAGCCTTATGCCAAGCTATCGTCATTACAGCAGCGTTGGTTAGGATTTTGTTGGTTGATAGAGGAAGTTTTTCAATTATTGCCGTCTGGAAAACATAGGGCCAGGAGAGCTGGGTACTTTAGGAATGTGCATGAAATAATGTCTTCATCTTAGGAGCGCAGGCAGCTTGCCTGCTAAAGGCAGACGAGCCGTCTGCGCTCCCAAAAAAAAATTAGTTGTCGAAGTTATTTTGTGCTCATTCCTTAGAGCTAACGACTTCTTTATGATACCGATCTGAAGGCTGATTTTTGATGCAGCAGTGTGCCTAAAATTAAAAAACTTGAACATCGAGTGATAGGTTCCGCTTTAAGTGGATAGTTTGAATTTTAATGCCTAACGAGCGTCTCGCTTTATACGGGAAAGCTTAAAAATCAAAGAATCTTATTAAAAATTTTACCTTGCCGGTATAACTGAGCCAAAGTATCCGGTTCAGCACCGAAAAAATAGCGCAAACGTAAACTCCACATCATCACTATCGTACGCCATACACCGAAATCTTCCCACCTTCGCCCAGAGCTTTTTACCTTAGTCGTCAAACAATAGCATTTTGATATTTTTTTCAAACACTTACTAATGGCAATATCTTCCATTAAGGCCACTTCAGGAAAACAGCCCGCCTCTAGAAATGCAGTGCGCCTTACAAATATGACTTGATCGCCCGTCGCTATTCCCGTTAAGCGCGAACGCCAATTCATCATTACCGCAACAACTTTTAACATAAAGCTCTCACCCACTAATTGCATATCAAAACGCCCCCATTGCGCCCCACTATCTAGAGCAGATTGAATACAACACAATGCATTTTCAGGCAAAAAAGTATCTGCATGTAAAAAAATAAACACATCCGCTGATGCCTTTTGCGCGCCAGCATTCATTTGCACTGCCCGCCCTTTAGGCGTTGTAATAAACACATCAATCAGCGGCAAGGAAACCTCTCTCGTTTCATCAGGACTTCCAGCATCAGCAATAATCAATTGGCACTCAGACCTTAATTCCTGTAATGCCAGCAGGCACTGCCTTATGCCAGACGCCTCATTTAAAGTGGGAATAATAATACTATATTTATGCACTTTAAAACCGAGTATACATACTGGCTTGGTAACGGAATTTTTTAGCAATCCAATAATCTACGCTTAAATAACGACCGCCACCCACAAAAATCAACATTAACAACATAATTGCATAAGTGACAGCAAACTCAACACCATTATTTAAGACAACAAAACTGCCTTTCTCAGTTAGCCACTCATAATTACTGTATTGATGCAGAATTTCTTTAGCTCGACTCAACCGCTCAATCGCAGCTACCGTTCTTTCCGTAGCAAACCAGCCACTTCCTTCAGAAACAGCCAACCAACCATTAGGCAAATGCACCGTATAAGCAGCCACAATCATAATGATGAATAAAGGAATGGAAATCCAACGCACCGCAAACCCAAGCAATAAAAACACCGCCCCCAAAATTTCAGTTCCGCTAACCAATCCAGCCATAAGCGTTGGTAAAGGCAAGCCCAAACCCCATTCAGCATTACCAAACCAAGCCACTGTATCCTCAAAGCTCGCGACTTTACGCATGCCAGCCATCCACATAATCGGAAATAGATAGAGCCTCAAAGCCAAGGGACCAAAAAAGTCTAAGGCTCGAGTTAAATCTAAGTAATCATACGATTTATTTAAAAAATCAATCATTTTCTATTTAACAATTTAAGAATAATAAAAATAACTTAAAGTTACCTTGTTTGATGGATACATACAGCATCAAGTCTTGGAATTCAAGACTACAAGCCAGCCCTACATATCTAAATGAGGGAACTTAATCTGACTGAGCCAATAGTTTAACTCAGGCTTTTGCAATAAATCAGTGACTAACTTCATAGCAATCACTAAATTCCTTTCAGCCAGATCACTTAAGCCGCTCCCTAACTCAAATTCCAACCCTTGAATGCTTAATAAAAAACAGGGAGGTGGCTCTTTATGTATAACATTTTCATAAACAGCCAATACCGATGCAGGACTCATTGCATGCGTGGTATAGCTCTTATCTTTTTCAGGAGAAAGCCGAGTCAATGAATAAGCCTCAGTACAGGCGACCGATGCGTCAATAAATAATACAAGTTCGCGACCCTCCAAATCCAAAGCATGTTCAATTTGCAATTGAAAATCAGTGATAATTTCAAGACCAGAGAGCTGTAAGTTATTTTCAATATATTCAATAACTAAAGGTCCGAGCGCATCATCTCCACGACTCAGGTTTCCATAACCAAATACCAATACGTTTCTCATCATTTAAAATAAAAAACAGAACGGGGCATGACAATACGATGACAATAGATCATAAGACCAGTCGCATTGATTTTAGAAACAATAAACTCATCAGCGTTCATAACTCGTTCCTTGTTAATTGGCGTTACTTTATTCTTCATAATTTCTATTCAAATTAATTGATGCAAACTAAATGATAAGCTATTTTATTGCATTAGCGCCGTCTTGTATCAACAGACTTGTAAAAAAATTAATTTAATGTAGTCACTCCAGTTCACAATCCTTTATAATAGAACTTCCAAAGGGGACGACCAGGTTTCGACGTGGGTAGCAAAACCTTAGGGGCATGTCGAGGACAGTACACCTCGTAAAACCTACTGAAACTTAAGTATTCGCAAATGACGAAAACTACTCAATGGCTTTAGCTGCTTAAACACAGCACCATTCTCCTGACTATCTGTGCTTATGCGGGTAGGTTCTTCGGAACACTCAGGAGTCACTCTACATAAGATCGCGTTAAGGACTTTGTTCGGAGTTCAAACACGCTAAATCCAATCGAAATCGCTAAAAGTATCTTGGTCCGACGGGTAGCTTCTAGCTAAATCAAAAGCGCGGAATAAACATGTAGATCCAAAGGCGGAGTGCTTGCGGACGGGGGTTCGATTCCCCCCGTCTCCACCAAGACAACGTTTTAAAAGATTCAAATAAAACCCGAAACGCCTTAAAAGGTTTTCGGGTTTTTTTATGTTCGTAACATTTTTATCCAGATGCGCCTCATCTATCAAAGCCGCAATTAAATCGGTGGGTTATTTAGATTTAATTGAATCAAACAACTGCAATATTAAGGGAATAG
>JAIPFI010000161.1 GCA_021736705.1 Methylococcaceae bacterium
GATTAAAATCAAAAACAATAATTTTTCGAGAAACAGCCATCAATGCCGTGGCTACGACTAGCTTTATCGGAAAAACGTCCTTGCGTATATATAAGGTAATATTGAGAAATATTTCTATCGCAATCAAAACCACGAGAAAGGCACTGAACATCGCTAAAATATCGCTTACAGTCAGCAGCATAAACGGTGGAGCCATCAAGCGGCCATACATCACTAAAAGCACATCAGCCACACCCCAAAGTATGACTGCGACCATTAACACCGCCAAAATTCGTACCGCAAAATGGATAATGCTATGCAGCACTTTTATAAAATTATCCTCATGCTCTGCGGGCAATTCTTCATGAATATCATGTGTCGACTTAAGGCCACCACCAATACGCTTATCCATACTAACTATGATTTAAAAGATTTAAAGGAAAAATTCATCACTAATGCCCATGCAACCAGAAAGCATAGACCACCCAGCGGCGTAATCATGCCTAACCACTTCAAGCCCGATAAACTTAACAAATATAAACTACCAGAAAATAAAATAATGCCAGAAAACATAGTCCATGCAGCATATTTTAATAAATTTACTTCAGGATTTTGCGCGCGTAATAGAGCTATCAAGCCTAACCCGAGCGCATGCCACATTTGATAAGTCACTGCGGTTTTATACACAGTGAGCATATCAGGCGTTAACATCTCTTTCAAACCATGCGCGCCAAACGCGCCCATTGCCACAGCAACAAAGGCGCATAGAGCACTTAAAAAAAGCGTTAAGGGATGCATTTATTTCTCCAAAAGTCGCGGCATTAATTGCACTAAGTTACAGGGCTTAGTTCTAAAATCCAATTGCTCACTGATTAAACTATCCCAAGCCATCCGGCAAGCACTAGCAGAGCCAGGCAAACAAAAAAGATAAGTCGCATTTGCTACACCCGCAACAGCGCGTGATTGTATGGTCGACGTTTTAATATCTTGATAAGACAGCATTCTAAAGACTTCACCAAAACCTGATAACGTTTTATCTAATAAGGGTTCAATCGCTTCCGGCGTACCATCCCTACCCGTCACACCCGTACCGCCAGTGCTAATAATAACATTGACCTGTTCGTCTGCAATCCATGTGGAAACAGTAGCGCGGATTTGATAAATATCATCAATAACAATGGCCTTGATAAATAAATGATGCCCTGCCGATTCTAAGCGCTCCACCAAAACTCTACCCGAAACATCCTCTGCTTCTGTACGCGTATCGGAAACGGTTAATATCGCTATATTCAGCGGGAGAAACTGTCTTACATTATCGAGCATATAAAAACCTATTTTGATTTATAAAAATAACTCACAGTATTTTACACCAAGCTACGCTATAACTAATATCAATCACTCCCTCGTTACACCTAAATGAATAGCCTTAAGTCTAGCTAAAAAATTATTCGCTAGTACAAGATAGCTTTGAAAACTATAATTAAATTCATGCCTTCAACAAATAAAGAGTTTTAATGGCTGTAAACCCTAATTCCCCAGACGGCCAAATTCTGCGCAAAGCTTTCCCATTGGCAACTATGCCTGGACACGAGTTTAGCCTGTTATGTGCCGAAATTAATATCTCCGAAATATCCAAAGGAAACTTTCTATTTACTAGAAATGACAGCACAGAGGCCTTTATTTATCTTATTGAAGGTAGCGTATCTTTAGAAGCGGGAACACTAAAAGTAGACTCCATAAGTGCTGATTCTGACTCAGCTAAATTCGCACTGGCTCATCAGTTTCCGCGTAAAATATCCGCTCGCGCCATAAGTGATGTTCGCTATATCAGTTTAAAACTTAACGCATTTGATCAACAAGAAGTAAAGTATGAAGAAAAGGAAAGTGCTTATATGATAGATAATGACGACTCAGAAAAAGACGCTAAAAACGAGGACGACTGGATGTCAACATTATTAAAATCACCTATCTTCCAGCGCCTGCCTGCAAACAACTTACAGCAGATTATAATGAGCTTACAGGAAGTTAAACTAGAAAAAGGCGAGGTTCTATTTCACCAAGGTGATATCGGAGATTATTATTACGTGGTTAGAAAAGGGCGCTGCACTTTAAGTCGCAAAGCTTCTGAGCGAACAAAAGAAATCATATTAACTGAATTAGGTGCCAACGAAACGTTTGGCGAAGATTCCCTGCTCTCTGGCGAACCCAGAAGTGTCACCGTTACTGCCGCTACCGATATGGTGCTGTCCCGTATTGATAAAGAGCGCTTTATTAATCTCATTAAAATTCCTGCTTTAACGTATATTACTTATCCAGAATTATCACATGAACAAACTAAAGAGCCAGTCCCTATCCTACTAGATATACGCCCAACCACTGAATTCAATGAAAGGCATCTTAAAGGCAGCAGAAATATTCCTTTTTTTACGCTACGCATGCATATCAGGGATATAAAAATAGAATCTAAAAAAATTATTATTATCTGTGCAGAAAGTCATTTAAGTAAAGCCGCAGCTTTTACACTCATCCAAAATAAAATTGATGCCGTCGTATTAAAAGGCGGTCTGCAAACTGTACCGCAAGACGCCTGCTCGACAGGTAAGGAAATTTTTTCCCTTGATGACCACCAACAAGAAAAATCTCCGCTTGTTGAGACGAATAAAGCGGCTACAACAACTGATATATCTGACACAATTGATCAACAAGCCAGCCAATCTAGTGCACTCAACAAAGATATAAATCTCGAACTGCAACAAGAAAATCACTTATTAAAAGCAGAAGTCGCACGTTTAAACGCCGAATTAGATAGCACTAAAAAGCAATACCGCATGCTTTATAAGCAAACTGAAAAACTGAAAGAAGTATTAGATAAGCTAAAAAGCTCAAAGTGACAAATAAGCCATACGACAACCCCTAAGAAAAGGGATTGTCGAGCTTACACAGCTAAACTAGAATCTAGCCGTGGAAGGTTACAGCGAAGGCAACCAAAGGAGAATCGAAATTGTTATTTGATTTTTGCTTCTTTATACATAACGTGCTTACGTACAACTGGATCAAATTTTTTGATTTCCATTTTTTCCGGCATCGTGCGTTTATTTTTATCTGTTGTATAAAAATGACCTGTACCAGCTGAAGAAACTAATTTTATTTTATCGCGCATGAGTATATCCCCTTAAACCTTTTCGCCACGTTTACGCATATCAACTAAAACAGCATCAATACCTTTTTTATCAATGATACGCATACCTTTTGCAGTTAATCTTAAGCGTACCCAACGGTTTTCACTTTCCACCCAAAATCTATGCTGGTGTAAGTTTGGATTAAAACGTCTTCTTGTTTTATTGTGTGCGTGCGATACATTGTTACCAGTAATAGGGCGTTTACCCGTTACCTGACAAATTTTAGACATGATTCACCTCTAATGAGCCTTTATTCAAAGTTAGCCCGTCTTTATACCAAGTTTTTGCATAAAGGTAAACAAGAATATATTTGCAGAGCGACTAAAATGCATTGCATCTCATTAAATATTCACACTATTCGAGTAAAAAACAAGCTATACTCGCAAGCAAAATAACATTAATCATGTAATTATTTAGAGCCCTAAAAACACATTAAAATTGTAGGGAATATCTAAATAACCATTTATCAAAGAGACAAGCATTGTGACGATTAAACTTGGCATGGTCATGGATTCAATTGACCACATCAACATAAAAAAAGACACCAGCTTTGCTATGCTGCTAGAAGCACAGGCACGTAACTGGGAATTGTATTATATGGAGTTGGGAGATTTATTTTTACGCAACGGGGAAGCTTACGCGAATACCAAGCATATTCAAGTAAAACGCGATGCCACACAATGGTATGAAGTCATCAGCGAGCAAAGTATTCGCCTAGCAACACTGGATAGCATTATTATGCGTAAAGATCCGCCGGTTGACCAAGAATATATTTATGCCACACATATCTTGGAACAAGCAGAAAAACAAGGTGTCTATGTTGCTAATAAACCGCAATCCCTACGTGATGCCAACGAAAAACTGTTTACCTCATGGTTTCCTCAATGCTGTGCGGACACACTAGTAAGCCGTAAAGCCAGTCAAATCCGCGAATTTCTTCAAGAACATCAAGAAATTATTCTCAAGCCTTTAGATGGCATGGGTGGCGCCTCTATTTTTCATTTACGTACGAATGACCCCAATCTCAGCGTCATTATAGAAACCATTAGCGCCCATGGCACAAACTACGTAATGGCGCAGAAATATTTGCCCGAAATAAAAGCGGGGGATAAACGTATTTTAATCGTCAATGGCGAACCTATCCCTTATGCCTTAGCTCGTATTCCCGCACAAGGTGAAAGTCGAGGTAATCTTGCCGCAGGAGGCCGTGCGCAAGGGCAGCCTTTAACCGAACGGGATTACTGGATTGCTCATCAAGTGGGTCCGACACTCAAAGCAAAAGGATTGGTCTTTGTGGGCATTGATGTCATTGGTGATTACTTAACCGAAATCAATGTCACCAGCCCCACCTGCGTACAAGAATTGGATTATCAATTTGGCATCAATATCTGCGCACAATTGATGGATCATATTGAATCGATGCTGTCAAAATCTGCATAAAAATGTCCGAACAAAGCTTTCAACGCCCGTCGCCGCTATCAAGTAATGATACCTTGCTGGTTTGTATTTTTTTTGCCGCGATTATTCATACCGCACTCATTTTAGGCATTAATTTTTCTAAACCTAAAGCAGATAAAACCAGCAAATCCATAGAAATAACACTGGTCACCAAGGAAGCCAAAAAGGCGCCTGAAAAGGCGGAGTTTTTAGCGCAAAGCAATCAAATTGGCGCAGGTGAAAAACTAGATAAACCAACTCCCGCTGCACAACAACTGGCCAGCACAGGCACGCAAAGACAACAACCTCCTAGACAAAAAGTAATCAAACAACAAAGTGTCCAACGTCAACAGATACTAACTCAAAAAAAAGCCAAACAAAAAATTCAACTGACAGAAAAAACGAAAACAACAACGGAAAAATCTAAACCTAAAATATCCATGGAGGCTTTAAACCGACAAATCGCAGAATTAGGTGCAAAAATACGCTACCAAAAACCCAGCAGCGATCAAAATCGGATTAAATTTGTCAACTCAGTCAGCGCACATAAATACCTTGCAGCACAATATGTTATCGACTGGCAACGTAAAGTTGAAAGTACCGGTAATCTTAATTATCCAGCCTTTGCTAAACGCCCGGGGTTCTCCAGCAGCTTAACACTTGATGTTGGCATAAACCCCGATGGTAGCATTTATAATGTACGCATTAGAAAGTCATCCGGCTACCCAGCTTTAGATGAAGCAGCGAAACGCATCGTACGTGTCAGCGCCCCCTTCCCTGCTCTTCCTAACGAGTTACTACAGGAACTTGATATTTTAGTAATTACTCGTGTCTGGAAATTTTCTGATGAGACTGGTTTACATACGCGCTAGAAAAAAGGCATTACCTCGTTTGTAGGAGTGACTACTCGTGACTAAAAAGAGCAACATAGACATAAACGCTAAAACCATACAGTTAGCACGCATACATAAGCTCCCCTTAATCGCTGCATTATTAGCGATTCTCAGTGGTTCACTGGTCTTATTCGGCTATACATTTGACAGTGATGTTTTGAAAAGCCTATTACCATTTTGGGCGCCGATGAAAGCAAATGCCGCTGTTTGCTTCGTGCTGATAGGTAGCGCAATCGTATTGTCTGATTATGCGCCTTCCCTATTAACACCTAATGCAGCACGCCTGTGTCTTTATATGGGACAAAGCTGTGCAATGCTAACAGGGTTAATAGGTTTATTGTCCTTAGCTGAATATGCCTTTACTGTGAATTTTGGCATTGATGAGCTGTTATTTCGAGATGTTATCGATAACAATGTCGGTAGTACAAATCCTGTGATGCGAAAATTAGAGACGGCTTATCCCGGTCGAATTAAACTGGAAGCTGCACTATCTTTTGTGTTACTCGCCGTTGCGACTATTCATAGCACTAAAAATCATTGGCGTATTATCTCGGCTAGTTTTGGTCTACTCGTTTTATCTTTGTCACTGGCCTCTTTATCGTCTTATTTTAGCCCTCAATTAGGACAGTTCGGCTGGTTTGGTCACGGTATTATGCGCATGAATGCCGCGGTTTTATTCGCGTTACTCGGCGCAGCTGAGATGCTTATTAGTTGGCAGCGTAATATATTGTCTTGGTCGTTTAGCAAAAGTATGACCTTAGCTTTTATTTTAAGCTTGTTTTTATTGGTACTGATAGGCTTCAATAGTAGCCGCACCCAGTTTTGGTTACAAAGTAATCATTATGAAATAGCGCGTAATGAAAAAATAGAAACGGAACTTAATAGTTTATTACTAAAGTTTCGGAGTTCAAAAAATACAAAACAACACCCATAACCAATTGAAATAAAAGAAAATGAAGCCTCAAAAATGGTAAAATATTGCTTGTACCACCAACCAATATTATCCAAAAAAGAGGCCTCAACA
>JAIPFI010000162.1 GCA_021736705.1 Methylococcaceae bacterium
CTGCCAGTGCTTCTGCAACACGCTCTGCCATTAATAGTAATCAAGGTGGCATGGGTTTCTTAAGTTCTTTAACTGATTCTCAGCTACAAGAAATTGCTGCTTATGTGAAAAACCCACAATAAACTCCCCTCTGCACAAGGATGTGCAACTTTTACAGGCTTATTTATGAATCGTTTATATACCAATACTTTAGGAATCGCGCTAGCCTTGGGTTTTAGTCTTTCGGCGCACGCCTTAGAGCTAGAACAAGCCGCGCCTGAATTCTCTTTACCTCAATTATCATCAGGGAAAATGAACTCACTTAGCCAATATCGTGGCAAAGTGATCTATTTGGATTTTTGGGCTTCTTGGTGCGCGCCTTGTCGCACATCATTCCCATTACTGGAAAAGCTCTATCAGGCAAATAAGGACAAAGGTTTTGCCTTGGTTGCTATCAATATGGATGAAGATCTTGAAGCGGCGAACAGCTTTTTAAAGTCTTATCCGGCAACGTTCGATATATTGCGTGATGCAGAAGGCAAGTGGGCTGATGATTATGGTGTAGAAACCATGCCGACTTCTTTTATTATCGATAAAAAAGGCATAGTTCGACATATACACAGTGGTTTTGCGAAAGATGATATTGCGGATATTGAGAAAATCGTAACCAAATTACTTGCTGAAAGTTTATGAAACAGCGCTGCATTAAATTAGGCGGAATATTTTATCTGTTAGTTTTTTTGTCGGCTTGTACTCAAGTAAAACCTTGGGAGCGTGGCAATTTAGCTTTACCTCAAATGGCTTTGGAAGGCGATGCACAAGAAGCGGGAGTACGCCATCATACCTTTGCCAGCAAAGAATCTGGTACGGGTGGTTATGGTGGCGCGGGCGGTGGTTGTGGCTGTAATTAGTGATAAAGAATGCGCAGTAAATAATAATCAATTCTTACCTTCCGTAGGTGGTGTGGCTTTTGGCTACGCATTTCCGGAGTTGAAGTCGTTCCCGCAAAAAAGCCATCCCATTTATTGTGGGCTGTTCCGTAAGAGTAAAAGCTATGAGTAAAAAAACATTAATTAGTCGTTTAAGTCTTGCAGCGCTTGCTTTGCCTGGTTTAATGCAGCAAGCAGAAGCAGGGCGAGCTGAAGAATCATACAATACTGACTTGCTCTATGGACATTATGAAGAAACGGGTGGGCGTATGAAGGTCGATATTGCTGAGATCTCCGCTTCGCTTCCTATTGGCAAGGCGTATACCCTTTCACTTGATTTTGTGAGTGATACTATGTCGGGCGCCTCGCCGATGTTTAATATGAAAAATGCCCAAGGGCAGGTAGAGCAGGTTCTGAGTGGTGCATCTATTACTGAGCAGCGTTATGCGGGGACTGCCTCATTGAGTTATGCCTTTGAGGATGTAACTGTCAGTCTTGGTGGTGGAGTTTCTAGCGAAAATGATTATCTGTCTAATTACATCAATACTGGATTAAGTTGGGATCTTAATAATAAACTCACGACCTTGAATGTTTCGGCATCAGTGGCTTTCGATGAGGTTTCACCTACCGGATACAACTATACGAAAAATAAAATTGGTCAACAATATTTGCTGGGTGTTACGCAAATCATTGATAAGAATAGCTTATTACAAAGCAATATGACCTTTGGATATAACAGTGGTTATTTATCTGATCCTTATAAATTGGTTTTTGTTCAAGGTGCTGGCATACAGTCGGATAATCGTCCAGAACAGAAGTTTCAATGGGCTTGGTTGACGCGCTATGTGCGTAATTTTGATAGTTTAAATAAGGCCGCATTACATGCTGATTATCGTTTATATGTTGATGATTGGGGTGTGACGGCGAATATGGTTGAGCTGAGTTGGCAGCAGCCGATTGCGGATGAATGGCAGATTATGCCGCGCTTCCGTTACTACACGCAGGATCAGGCGGACTTTTATAGTGCTGTGTTTGATAGCGCTACGGTGGGCAGCATTCATTCTAGTGATTATCGTTTAGCCGGTTTTGGCGTATTAGGTGGCGGTATTAAACTAAGCAAAAACTTCGAAGTGAATGGCTTGATTAAAGACGTTAAGCTGCAAACGGCCTTTGATTATTATGATCGTAAGGCGAGTTATCAAATTGGCGGTCATAATGACGGTAGTTTTGCAGATTATGGTTTTTATATGGTAACTGCATCCATTAACGTTAAATTCTAGGCAAAGAAAATGAAAAAAATGGCACTGGTGAACTATGCCTTTCACGCGATGGGTTCGCCTTGCCATGTGCAATTTTATGCCTCTAGTAAAAAAGTGGCGCAACAAGCTCAAAAAAATCTGAATGATTGTTTGGCGAGTTTAGAGCAGCGTTACTCGCGTTACCGTGATGATAGCTTAATTAGTGTCATTAATCGCGGCGCGGGTTTGGGTAAAGCAACGCCTATCGATACTGAAACAGCGGCTTTATTAGCGTATGCGCAGCAATGTTATGAAGAAAGCGATGGCTTGTTTGATGTCACTTCAGGTATTTTGCGGCGTATTTGGTCTATGGACAAAACGGCCTTACCTAGCGATGGCGAGGTTAATGAATTATTACCTTTAATCGGCTGGGACAAAGTGCAATGGTCAGATAAGGCCGTCTACTTGCCGCTTGTGGGAATGCAGTTGGATTTTGGTGGCATTGTTAAGGAGTATGCTGCCGATAGCGTGGCGCAGAGGCTGCACGGCTTGGGTGTTGTGTCTGGTATTGTCGAATTAGGCGGCGATATTAAGGTAATAGGTCCACAGCCTAATGGTCAAGGTTGGCCGGTTGCTATTCGCGACCCTCGGCAGCCAGATAAAGTGGTTATCCAATTGATTTTAACGTCAGGTGCATTAGCCAGTAGTGGTGATTATGAGCGTTTTCAATTAATTGATGGCGTGCGTTACAGTCATTTACTGAACCCGAAAACCGGTAAGCCCGTCACTGGTTTGCGTGCGGTGAGTATTTTAAGTGAGCATTGCGTGGTCGCAGGTAGTTTGGCGACCTTAGCGATGTTGAAAGGTGAGCAGGGATTATCTTGGTTACAAGAAAACCAATTGCCTTTTTTCTGTTGTCAAAATGATGGGCAGATTTATAAGCAATTGCAAATTGATTAAATCGTTATTGTAAGAAAAGGCATTAGCCTTGATTCTTGCGCTTTGGAAATCTATAAACACATTACCTTAAAGGTTAAACAATGAATTCTGCACTATTTTTTAGATGTTGCCTCTTGTTTTTTATAACAAGCTCCTCTGTCTTTGCAGGTGCCAAAGCTGAGATCCAAGTACGCGTAGTCGATAATCATCAATGGCCAGCACAGTACCAAATTAGTTTAACACCGCCATTACAGCATCATGCTTATTTAGATAAAGGCGTAGAAAATGCCTATATTCCGATTGTAATCGATCCTAAAAATGAATTGGTAAATCAAGGCTTGGTGATGAGTCAGTTTGCTTTGCCGCAAGGTGAATTTGATTCTGAGGTTCAGGCGACAGTATTGCGTGGGCAAGGGAATATTGCCTTAAGCCTTATGCCGGGAAATAACTATAAGCAAGTGGCAACTACGGCTAATCTTAGTTTGCGTTATCAATTATGTGATGAAATCAGCAATGTTTGTTTTCGTCCGCAAACTGTCGAGATAACCTTGCAACTACCTGCGCTTGGCGCTGTCCGTGGAAGCCTCGATGAAGGCGAAGCAGATCAGACGTGGATGGAGCAGTTATTAAGTGTGTTCAATAACAATCAAAGTAATAGTTTGCTGCTCTTTTCCTTGATGTTGTTGGCGGGTATGTTGTCGGTAGCTACACCTTGTGTTTATCCGATGTTACCGATTACGTCGATGTTGATTGTGAAGCGCGCGCAAGGAATACAAAACAAAGAGAAATATCATGCTCTGGTCTATTTAGTTGGCATGGTCGGCACTTATGTCATTTTAGGGGTAGCCGCAGGCATGACCGGCGGGGCTTTTAATAGCTTTATGCAATCTGCCACGGTAAATCTTGTTTTTGCAGTGTTTTTTGCCTTTTTTGCGATTTCTTTACTCGGTTATTATGAATTTAGTTTTATGCAAAATGAAGTTGGTCAGCTAGATCAAAATACAGACAAGGTGAATGGCTACTTAGGCACGTGGATGATGGGAAGTATTGCAGGCTTAGTTATTTCGCCGTGTGTGGGGCCTATCGTTTTTGCATTATTGTTACAGGTTGCGGATAACATTGCGGCACAAGCGGATGCTTTGGCAGCGATGGGTCAAACACTGAGTTTTTGGGATAAATTAAGTATCTCCCTGCAGGGTGGATTATTAATGGGCGGCTTTGGTTTAGGGATTAGTTTGCCTTTCTTTTTAGTCAGCGTTATTAAATTCAAAAAACTGCCTAGGTCAGGCTATTGGATGAATAAAGTAAAATATGCCTTTGGCTTTGCCATTCTTTATTTCGCCTACACTTATTTTCATAAAGGAATGGGCGTTCTACAGGTGTCCGAAGAAGTCACTTTAATGCTGGCTTGGGGCTTAGTCGCTTTATGGGTTGCTATTGTGCATTTAAATATATTAAGTGCTGCCGAACATGATCACCATCCTTCTAGGAGGTTGAATCGTTTTGCAGGCGTAGTCAGTTTTATTTTGGGTGGCTGGTTACTTGTTTCGGGGCTTAACCATATGCCTATCATAGGTATTGCTAGTGCTACGACAGTTGATGAGTCTGTTGCGCAACAACATACGCTTGATGATACGGGCGGGATCGCCTGGCTGCATTCTTTTACAGCAGCTCAGCAACAAGCTAAAGCAAGTGGCAAACCTATTTTTATTGATTTTTATGCAAGCTGGTGTGCGAATTGTCTCGCCTTTGCTAAAGAGGCTGTCAATGATGAGGCGTTAAATCAAGCACTCCGAGAGCAATCTATCCCTTTAAAGATTATTGATAAAACACCTGAATTTGAAACCTTTAAACAAAGCGCTGAGCATCGTCAATTGAAAATTGGACTGCCTTATTTTGCCATACTTGACAGTCACGGTGTATTGCAGTGGTCTGGCACTGATTATAAAGCAAAGACAACCATGATTAATGTTTTGCAGCGCTTGAATCGTGCAAGCTAAATAAATTGGCTACCACTTTAAAGCCCCAGCCTATAGCGGTCAATATGCCCTGTTTTAAAATGATGGCTCATAAATTAACAATCAGCTCGTTTGTGATGGAAACTTAAACATACGAGTCCAGGCTATCTCCAGTGGCGTTTTCCGTACCAGGGCGAGCAGGGGATTATATAGTGACTTTATACCCTATTTATTTCAGGGAAATATATTATGCAGGAATCCAGTCTTAATGCCACGCCTCGAATCATCGTGATAGATGAGTTTTTAAGCTCAGAAGAATGTCTGCACATGATCGAGTTGGCGCGACCTTTAATGAAGTCCTCAGTCGTGGTAGATAAAGCAACCGGGGATTATGTGCAACATGCCTCTCGTAGTAGTTCAAATAGTTATATTTCTGCTGGGTCTGACAGCATTGCAGATAACATTGCTAAGCGTTTGGCTGATTTCGCGTCAATACCTGTCGAAAATGGCTACGCATTTAAAGCGGGACAAATCACTGGAGTGACACGCTTTAGCTATTTCCGAAACAGCAATAGCTAAAGCTATTGCACTCCTGACTTCTGTTTTCAACATTTCTGTCCCACCTTAAGTTGGTAGCCTTCAGGTAGACAGCCATTTCTCTATAGCATATAAAATGTTTAAGTATTGAGCTAAGATAGGCTTCCCGTTTTAATGATGTTAATAATGGATCGCTTAAATGAATAAAAGAACATCTAAAGTATTGGACTTTATAAATAAAACTATTGAACAAAAATTAGATAAAATTGCCGATAAAAAAGGACACTTCAGAAAGAGCAGTTGGGATGTTAAGTTATATATTCCAGAAGAAATGGGAAAGCTACTGCTGTGTAAGTATGATCATACTTTTCAGTTTGTGCTGATGGGGGATGTTAAGGATGAGGTTTTAATCGAAATATTTGATGAATTGAAAGCGTGTTTGGTGACAGAAGATCAAGTAAATACAGTATTGATCTCAAAGAAATCGGATATTAATTTTGAAATTACCTGTCCTTGTTATAAGGAAGGTTCAGGCGGGCGAATTTATTTTGTTGAAGAAGTGAAAGAAAGTTTATTACGCAAGCGTAAAATACGCGCAGTTTTTGAATAAATTTTTATCGTCAATTAACGCTAGGCATGAAAAGTAAAACCTAGAAAGGCGTTGGTATGCTAAGGCTAATTTTGGGGATAATTGAGTATTATTAAATCCTGAGTTATAAGGCGGATTGAAATTTCAATCCGCCTTAGGTTCACCCGCTGTTTTTATTGAAATTTCTCAGCACGTTTAATTAACTTATCCAGATTTTTCTCGTTTGGATTCCACGGTGTACCTGGGTGAATAATTACCGCAGTACATTTTTCTGCTGCTTTGACAATATCTTCAAAGGTTCCGGCT
>JAIPFI010000163.1 GCA_021736705.1 Methylococcaceae bacterium
CATTGGCGGGCTGAAGCCGCGCCCTACCAATATATAATGTTCCGCCTTAAGTTCATAGCCCTGTTTCGGAAATAGCTAAAGCTATTTCACTCCAGTGATTTGTCCCGCTTTAAATGCGTAGCCGATATTTATAAGTGTTTTTAAAATGATAGTTTCTCAATAAAGGAAACTCTATTGAGAGACTGTTTAACTTCATACTCTTCCGGTACAGGAATCGTGGTACTGGATTGATCCGCTTTAGTCATTACTCAAAAATTTAACCTCAGCAATAGTTGTGGCGTGCGGCGGGATAAGCACTTAGATTTATCCCGTATTTCTCTTTATATTTTACGACTTGTAAGCTCCAGCACGCGCTACAAAAGATTTTTTGTTAAGGCTTATTACCGACCAGAAATAGGCGTTACATCACGTTTAGCTGCGCCGGTATAAAGTTGTCTTGGGCGACCTATTTTTTGTTCTGGGTCAGTAATCATCTCATCCCATTGGGCAATCCAGCCGACCGTTCTGGCCATCGCGAAAATTGCGGTAAACATATCGGTAGGAATTCCCAAAGCACGCAACACTATGCCGGAATAAAAATCTACATTCGGATACAGTTTTTTAGCAATAAAATATTCATCTTCTAAGGCGATTTTTTCTAGCTGCATGGCCAGTTTGAATAATTTATCATCATGCAGACCTAATTCATTTAGAACTTCATGGCAGGTTTCGCGCATTAGCACGGCTCTAGGGTCAAAGTTTTTATAAACGCGATGGCCAAAGCCCATCAGTTTAAACGGGTCGCTTTTATCCTTGGCTTTTTCTATAAAATGATCGATTTGTGAGACATCGCCAATCTCCTCAAGCATTACTAAGACGGCTTCGTTTGCGCCACCATGCGCAGCACCCCATAAACAAGCAATCCCTGCGGCAACACAGGCATAAGGGTTGGCGCCGCTTGAGCCGGCTAGTCTGACGGTAGATGTGGAGGCATTTTGTTCGTGATCGGCATGTAAAATAAAAATCCGATCTAGTGCGCGAGTTAACACAGGATTAGGCAGGTAATCATCGCAAGGTGTGCCGTGCAACATGCGCATAAAGTTTTCACTATAGCCCAAGTTGTTTTTAGGGTACATAAACGGCATACCGGTGCTGTATTTATGACACATTGCAACAATAGTTGGCATTTTTGCGATGAGACGAATGGCGGCTATTTCCCTGTAATCATCATCTTTGAATTGTGCAGCGTTATGATAAAAAGCTGACATAGCGCCGACCACACCGACTAAAATCGCCATGGGATGCGCATCACGACGAAAGCCTCTAAAAAAGTTAGTGAGTTGGTCATGCACTAAAGTATGCTCACTAACCAACTTGATGAAGGCGCGCATTTCTTTGCCATCAGGCAGTTCACCATTTAACAGTAAGTAGCAAGTCTCAAGAAAGTCACATTTTTCAGCCAGTTGTTCGATAGGGTAGCCACGGTATAACAGTATGCCCTGGTCACCGTCGATAAAAGTAATTTTAGAGCTACAGCTTGCCGTTGAAGTGAAACCAGGGTCATAGGTAAAAGCTCCTGTGGCTTTATGTAAAGTTCTTATATCTATGGCATCTGGCCCAAGAGAGCCTGATTTTATAGGCAATTCACAAGAGGATTCATGGTGGGAAAAGGTAACAGTTGCCTGCTTGTTGTCGGTCATTCGTTTTCCTTCTGACAATTAGATTAATAGATGAGGGATAATGAGCTTGCAATGAAGCTTAATTATCTGGGGATTGCAGTCATTCAGCAATATAAAAAACATATAGTATGCAAAGTTTCTGGCAAATCGGTTTTGTATGATTCGGGATGTCGTCTATATTTTTAACATTTTACCATTAGTTTGTCATACGACATTAAACCTTTAAATTATAGAACATTGATTGCACGAGCTAGCAAGGAAAAATATGTATATTATCTTTACAGAATATGGCCGAGTTATCTGGCAGAAAAAAGGCTATTTCTTACTTTGTATTATGGGCTTAACAAGTGCAACGGTATTGGATTTTTATGTGCCTGTGTTATACAAAAATATCGCTAACGGTCTAGCAGAAAGTTATTCCCCCCTGACATTAGCTATATTGCTGGATAATCTAACGATGATTGCTATGATCTATGGCGGTATCTGGTTATCTTGGCGGGTGTTAGAGGTTGGTATAGTGCCGGTTGATGGCGGTGGTGTTAATTTACTGGAAAAGCGCTGTTTTGATGTTTTAAAAAAGCAAAAGCACAGTTTTTTTGAAAATAGCTTTTCCGGTAGTTTAATAAAACAAGCGAATCGCTTCTCTCAATCTTTTGAAATTATCATGGATTGGTGCTTGTTTCAATTGTATTCGAATGCGTTGGCCATCGGTATGGCTTTTTATCTTTTTTATCAGCAACAACCCGAGTTTGCTTTGTATTTTCTTGCATGGGTAGGCGTGTATTTGATTTGGAATATTTGTTTTTCGTTTTGGAGGTTAAAATTCGATGAGTCAGTGGCTAGTGCAGACTCTCATGTAGGTGGTGTTTATTCTGATGCTATCAGCAATATATTTATCGTCAAAAGTTTTGTGCTAGAAGAGCAGGAACAGCAACGCGTTAATGAGGCTTCTAATCAAGTTTATCAGCGTAAAAAAATCGCGTGGTTATTAATGTTCATTTCTTTTGCTGTACAAGGTTTGATGGTCTTCGGGATTGAGTTGTTACTGCTATATTTGATGATTGATAAATGGAAAAGTGGTGCGTTTCAGATCGGTGAGTTTGTTTTATTTCAATCTATTCTCCTTATGTTGATTCATCGCTTTCGGGAATTTGGGCTAAATTTAAGACACTTCTTTACAGCCTTGGCAGATGCTTTAGAAATGACTGCCGTGTTTAAAAATGAAGATTTTGAAATAGATACGCCACAGGCTAAAGTGCAAAATATCTGTAAAGGGCAAATTAGCTTTAAGCATGTCGATTTTTCTTATGATGCACAACGTCCTTTATTTTCTGATTTCTCATTAAATATCCAGGCGGGTGAAAAAGTGGCTTTAGTCGGGCAGTCTGGTTCTGGCAAAACCTCGCTAACTAAATTATTATTCCGTTTTATTGATCCGCAAGGTGGTGACATTCTATTTGATGATATTAATAGTCGCGACTTTACTCTGGCATCGCTACGCCAACAAATTAGTTTAATTCCTCAGCAGCCTGAATTATTTCATCGTTCAGTGCGTGAGAATATTACTTTAGGCGCTGATATTTCTGATGCACAGTTACTCAATATTGCCGCTAAAGCACAGATTTTGGAGTTGGTGCAGCAATTACCCAATCAGTTTGAAACGCAAGTCGGTGAGCGTGGGGTTAAATTGTCTGGTGGTGAAAAGCAGCGCATCGCTATAGCGCGTGCCTTTCTGGAAAATTCCCCTATCGTAGTGCTTGATGAAGCGACGAGTGCCTTGGATTCCTTAACTGAGAAAGCAATTCAAGTCGCTATTTTTGAGCTACTTAAGGATAAAACAGCCATTGTTATAGCGCATCGTTTATCAACTATTTTGCGTATGGATAGAATTATTGTGTTAGATCAAGGAGAAGTTGTAGAGCAGGGCACGCATGAACAATTACTCGTACAGCAAGGCAAATATTATGCAATGTGGCAGCATCAGAAAGGCGATTTTTTAGGCGAGTAGTTGTCTGATTTGATTAAGCAAAAAAAGCTATAGCCCAAATGGTTTGGAGGAGGGCTATAGCATGAGCGCGTAAAACAACAAGGAAAGAATGTTTAAAGAAACATACTATGTCTTAAAGCATATATGATGCCAATTTTATATTCTCGCTAACTTATTGATTTTTATGTGATCTTGTTTTTTGTTTAGAATGAGCAAGGTTCATAACGGTGCTTTTGTTGCACAGTTTTGATGCGTTTTGATACTGAATGAGTTATTTTGGCCTGAGAAATTGCAGCTTTAATCAAAATAGCCTTTATACAGCCTATATTCGGTTATAAAATAAGCAAATTTAGTCATCGCTTATGTTTAGCGCTTTACCGATCAATTATTATGAACTCCTTTAAACGTTTCGTATGTTCTCTGCCGTTTTTATTTTCATGTTACGCAGGTCAACTTAATGCCCACGCCGTTGTTACTGAGCATTCATTGAGCGTAGGCGTGGTCAATGCCCATCAAACCAGTCAGGTTAAATTGAATTTTAATTCCAGCGTGGAAGTAGGTTTGTCGCAAATATTTCTAGTACGCACTGGCGATATTGAAGAGGCATTGCCACTAAAGGCAGGCAAAACAGCCGGTGTTGTTTTAGTTGATATGCCTGCGTTAGACGCGGGTAAATATGCCTTACATTATCGGATTTTTGCTGCGGATGGGCATTTGACTGATGATATTATTCATTTTACTGTGCAACCTTAAGGATTTGAAATGGAAGGTATTGCAGATTTTTTAGACTCCATTATTGGCGGCATTGACCTTATTTGTTATGCGCTCGCTGTTGGCGGGATCGTATGGGGTTTGTTTGTTTTACAGCCGTGGACGCAGACGGCAAGCCAAAATAAAGCATTAACTGAGTGTAGCGTTGCTTTAATCTATAAAGGCGCATTTGCTTTGGTGTTAGTGCAGTTCATTAAAATTGTGTTGAAAGTCTGGTTAATGAGCGCGATTTTAGAGCGCTGGCCGTTTCCGGAATTTGCCGATACGACTCAATTTATCGGTGGTATTGTGCGCATGGGTTTGGTGTTGATATTTGCGCTTTATTGTTATATTTATTTGCGTAAGCATTATAGCTCGCGCACGCATTGGATTAATGCGGCTGGTCTTGCGCTGTTGTTTATTATTTCTGGTGCTTGGTTAGTGCATGCCGCAGGTCGTTTTGAAGATCGGATTCTTTTAATGACATTAACTACTTCGCATCAAGTGGCTGCGGCGGTTTGGGTCGGTGGTGTTTTTCAGTTACTTTCAATTTGGAAATTAACCCGAGAAAAACAAATTGCCGAAAGTTTATGGTCTGAGTATCTACACCGATTTTCTATAGTTGGCATCATCGCTGTTGCAGGTATCCTGATCTCAGGTGTGCCAATGGCAATTGGCTATATTACGACTTTAAATGGATTTTTTGGTACGGGGTACGGCAATATTTTATTGGTTAAAATACTGTTACTGGTTATTGCATTAGGTTTTGCCTGGTTAAATCGTCGTGCTGTTTTAGAATATAAAATATCCGCTAATCCGCATGCCTTATTTAATCGTGTTCCGTATTATATTGAAGCGGAAACTTTTGTTTTAATTACCTTGCTGTTTACCGCGGCAAGTCTCGCTTCGCAGCCACCTGCAATTGATATTCCCAGCTTAACGGCGACGTGGATGGAAGCGCTGAATGCTTTTGCACCACATATACCAAGGCTCAGCTCGCCCAGTCATGAAGCTTTACTGGCAGGAGAAGCAGGGCGTACAGCTATTCTTAATCAAATGCCATCAGCCGCATCGACTGAATGGTCAGATTATAATCATAATATTGCGGGTGTTTTTGTTACAGCAATGAGCTTGCTGGCGATGCTCTCTTATAAGAAATCTTTCACTTGGGCCCGCTATTGGCCGGTTGGATTTATTGGCTTAGGTATCTTTATTTTATTACGTTCTGATGCTGAAACCTGGCCGAATGGTACCATGGGCTTTTGGGAAAGCATGCTGGAAAATGGCGAAATATTACAGCACCGTATTGCGACTTTATTAGTCTTCTTGTTAGGTATAATGGAACTGCGCGCCAGAATGACGCGTAATCCTGAGAGTAAATTGCCTTATGTTTTTCCTTTACTGTGTGCAGTTGGTGGTTTGATGTTATTAACTCATTCGCATATAGGGTTTCAAGCGAAGAGTGCATTTTTAATACAAATTGGACATACCTTTATGGGGCTGTTTGCTTTGATTATGGCGATTGGTCGTTGGCTAGAGCTTAAGCTCGACCAGCCAGGAAAAAGTATAGCTGGGTTTGTTTCGGTATTTGCTTTTTTTCAGATTGGGATGATTTTAATTTTTTATCAAGAGCCGCTTTACTGAGAAATCTGGATTAATAATGATGTGTAGAGCGGGTTGAGATGCGCTCTACATTATGCTGAATTTTATAGCGGAGTTTATAAAACTAAGGAATGCACATTTAATAAAACTCGATTGTTACTTTATGAGCCATCATTTTAACTCGGGACATATTGACAGCTGTAGGGCGAGGCTTCAGCCCGCCTTTTAAAGTTGAGGCATAGTATTGGCGGGCTAAAGCCACGCCCTACGAAATATAGAATCTTACTTTAAAAGGGTAGCCAATTTATGTAGCACTGCCAGCCCTTTAGCGCACTGGGCTATCATTTTAACACGGGACATATTGAAAACCGTAGGGCGCGGCTTCAGCCCGCCTTTAGAATAGATGATGGGCATTGGCGGGCT
>JAIPFI010000164.1 GCA_021736705.1 Methylococcaceae bacterium
CAGCTTAAAAAAGACCTGCCTAAAGCACAAGATTTCGTTTTGGCATTATCTTAAGGATAGGCTGCTGGGCGGAAACACCATTCCGCCGTTGCCTGATTTGATTCGGGCAGCGGCTACCTGTGGGTAATGAGAAGTTACATTTTGAATTGGTAATTTTGAGTTTGAGAAAGCGTAACGACTAAATAATTTCTGCCATCAATCCCTCCTTTTTAGCGGGTTAATTTGAGCCCATCTTGGGTTCGGTAATTGATGTGGGGGTGATTTCTTTGTTTACAAGTGATTTATTTTATTTATTTTAACTTACTTTAATTGTTTAGTCTTTTTTGATTTTATGGTAATATCTCCCTTTATCTTGGAGAGTCACCGTGAGCAATGTCGATACAGAAATCGTGCAAAAAATAGGGTTGCCACAAAAGGAGCTGAGCAAATTTATTGGCGTGAGTCAGCAAGCCTTTGGGCAGGGGATTAAGCTGGAGCGGCGGTATCTGGATGATGCCCGGCTTATACTTATATACAGGGGCTTGATGGATACTGGGCATTCCGACAAAGTGAACGTGCTTTATCCGTTTGCAGAGGATAGAACCACTTTTGAAAATGACATCCGGGAAATCGAAAAGCATCACGGCGCATTGGGTGCAGTGGCGGGTGAGCTTAAAAACGATTATTTATGGATTGTGCGGCAGCGTGACCGTATCAATGAAGAGTGGCCGTTTATTGATGCCTTTCTGGATGGTGAGGGCTTGTTGTCTTTGGTCATAGCTACGAAGTCTCACAAGATTGCCGCCAATAGTGACTGGATGGCGATACGTACTTTTTTCGAGACCCATTATTTAAAGGGGATGGGTAATGACAAGTCGTATATGGAGCGCAGCCGGGTCATTGAGCTAATCCAGACCGATGTTGGTCTTTTTGTGCCTGAAATGTTGTTGCCCAGCGTGCCGGATTACAACGGCGAAATTGGGTTCGTTCATAGCAAGCATGGGTTTGTGGAGTTGCCAAAACAAATGGTGAGTGATTTGTCATTCAGTGTGTTCATGGACTTTGTGACTAGGACGACAGGCAAGGACGGGGTTACTTTGATCGGTGGCGAAGATGTGGAAATAGTGTGGACCAGTTCATCCATGCCCTATCTCAAGGCATTGACGCTATTGATAGAGTCAGGGAAATCCAACATTACCGATGGGGTTGCCAATCGCTTATGGGAATTGTTGCGAAATCCTGGGCTGTATTCCGGTTATCGAGTGGACTGGCAAAAGATGGCAAAAGCATTGGGGATTGCCGGTTTAAACAACCTTCCTGTGGATTACCAACAAGATAAGCGTATAGAAGTTGGACAGGCATTAACCCTGATAGCAGAGGCGGCAACAACGGTATAAAGTGAATGAAAAACCCAAAAATGACAGTATTAAATTAACAAATGACGGTATCGATACCGCCAAATGTACCGACAAGGCGTATAAGCTGTTTGATGGCGGTGGCATGTATGTTCAGGTGATGCCTAATGGGTCGAAATACTTTAGGCTTGATTATCGGCTTGACGGAAAGCGTCTTACATTGGCATTGGGTGTTTATCCAGCAATAAACCTTGATACCGCCAGAGGTTTGCGAGATACCGCCAAAAAGCAAATAAAAGACGGTATTAAGCCAAGCCTAGATACCGTCAAAAAGCAAATAAAAGACGCTATTAAAATGAAAGAATGCACCACTGAGGAGGCGATGGAAATGAGTAGACCTGCTCTCCTAGAGATGCTCACTGAAGCTGTAAATGCCAAAAAAGCTGACGATGAAAGACAGGTAATTAAAAGACTCGAACAACAACAGCGCGAATATGAAAGACAGGAAGAATTTCAAGCTGCGCGGATAGAGGAGTTGAGAAGACTTATGAATGCATCAGAAGAACGGACGGTGGCTACTGATAGCTCACAATTGGATGGACTCAGAGAACTTTCACAGTTACGGGTGGAAAAGGGTATCGGCGACTTCACCGATGATGAGCTACAAAAGGAACTTGAGCGGCGTGGATGGGAGGTTTCTCTCTACAAGAATTGAATTAAGTCCTTAGCGTACATTTTCACCTGTTAGTCTTCAAATCCTTATAGAAACCCTCTGCTTTAGCGGGTTTATAGAAAAAAGGATTTCCCTAATCCCAAAACCTAACCCCCGAAACCTCCGAAACCCAATCCTTAATTTCGGGGGTTTCGGCAGTGCGTCCCTTCAGTTTTGGGAATTTAAAAAAAAGGATGCCCCAGATTTATTTTGTCCCCCTGCAAAACCTCACCCCTGAAACCGCCATAACCCAAGTGGAGGTTTCAGGGGTTTTGGCGGTGAGGGGGTTGCTGTTGGGAAAGCTAAAATTTCATACCCACCTTTATAATGCGGGTTAAGATTGGGCTACTGTTTCATTCATCACATGACAGAGCTAATGGGTTAATGCCGTAATACCGGCGGTTAGCGTAGAATCTACATAGGCTTTAATACACACGATCACTGGAATACTACAATCTCACTAAAGCTTGTTTTAGTCATTAGAGGGAACTTTAGAGAAAAGGTTAATGAATACACAAGAACTAAAAAAACTAGAAAATGATTTATGGGATGCTGCCAATCAACTGCGGCAAGGAGCTGGGCTTAAAGCAACCGAGTACGCTTCTCCTATTTTGGGGCTTATCTTCCTAAAGTTTGCTGATATCACATATCGGCAATTTGAAGATGTGATTAAACAAGAATTTATCAGTAAACAAAGTTCCCGCACTGCGCGTACTGAACAAGAAATAGCCATTGCGACCTGTGGCTTCTATCTTCCCGAATACGCACGTTATCGTTATCTCCGTGATTTGCCTGAAACGACAAATCATGCCGAACAGGTCAAGGCAGCGATGCAAGCAATTGAGGCGGGTATCGACCGGGATGATTTTAAAAACGTATTACCTCAAGATGAGTATTTCAAAATCACCCAGTCTGACAGAACGCTGCTAAAAACACTGCTGAAAATCTTTGATGACATTCCTGATAATGCGACTGGCGATATTCTCGGGAAAATCTATGAATATTTCTTAGGCAAGTTTGCTTTGTCAGAAGGTCAAGGCGGTGGTGAATTCTTTACACCGACCTCGGTTGTCAAATACATGGTGGAAGTCATCGAGCCATATCACGGCAAACTATTTGATCCGGCTTGTGGCTCTGCGGGTATGTTTGTGCAATCGGCACAGTTCATTGAGCGGCATAAAGCCAATTATGGCGACCAAAGTAAAGACATTTATGTCACTGGTCAGGACAAAACAGGTGAAACGGTCAAGTTGGCAAAAATGAACTTGCTGATTAACGGCTTAAAAGGTGAAATCAAGGAAGCCAACACCTTTACGGATGATCTGGATTGCCTTGGACAATACGATTATGTCATGGCGAATCCGCCGTTTAATGTCAAAGACGTAAAACTGGATACCGTTAAAAACAAACCGTATTTCAATGAATACGGCATTCCACAAAACAAAAGCAAAAGCACGGGCACCAAAAAAGAAGACAAAGACAGCATCCCCAATGCCAATTATTTATGGATTAACCTGTTTGCCACGGCATTAAATGACTCCGGTCGTGCTGCTTTAGTAATGCCCAATTCAGCTTCAGATGCCCGCCATTCTGAGCAAGAAATCCGCATCCGTCTGATAGAAAAAGGCTTAATCAGCCAGATGACCAGCTTGCCGTCCAATCTGTTTTATACCGTGACCTTACCCGCCGCCTTATGGTTTTTCGACAAGGCCAAAGCCAGTAGTCAAGATACCCGGGTATTATTTGTCGATGCGCGTAATGTGTTTCGGCAAATCGACCGTGCCCACCGCGAACTGACTGATGAACAAATACAAAATCTTGCCATCATCAGTCGCTTGCAACAGGATCAAACGGATCGCTATTTAGCATTGATTGATGACTATATCCAACAAATTAGGCAAACCTTACCGCTAATCAAGCACAGCTATCAAGCCGTCTGTACTGCTCTAACTGATTTCAGTGAACAGTTCACCGATTGGGCAAAGCATAAACATTGGGATGACGCACATCAGCAATTACTCACGGATTTTGATTTTAAACCCTTGCTGGAAGCCCTCACACTGCCAACCATTGATGAATTGAACCCAGCCGAACAACAGGCATTAACCGCATTAGCACACTATACCGACACCGAACGCAGCAACAGCACACAAAAACAGTGTGCTACCCAATGCCACGCATTGATAGAACACACCCGCAGCGTTAAGAAAACCTTGGATAAAAGTTATCGGCAATTGGAAAAACTCTATAAATTCGCCGATAAGTACTTAAAAGCCAAAGACGACAAACGTTGGAAGGACAACAACCTGCGTGACTTTAAAAAACTCAGTGATTTGCTGAATGATTTCCACGAAGCTGTTAATCCAGTTATGCCACTGGAGTTTAAAACGCTTGAAAAATCGGCGGTGTACTGGCTGCATCAAATTGACTGGTTACAGGAACGTTTCCCTGAAGGCATTTATGAAGATGTCACGGGTTTATGCAAACTGGCGACATTAGAAGAAATCCAAGAACAGGATTATTCCCTGAACCCGGGGCGATATGTCGGTGTGGTGATAGAAGAAGATGGCATGACCGAAGACGAATTTACCGAAGAGATTTTGACACTGCACCAACACCTACAAGGCTTAGATGCCAAGGCTCAAGGCTTGCAACAGCGCATTGATAGTAACCTTAAAAGCTTTTTAGAGAATTGACGTGCTGTTGTTTTGAATGACCTAGCCCCCATACCTTATGACCCAAGGAACTTATAATGCACTTAACCATTGATATAGCGGACGATCTGTTAATTACGCTAAAAGAGCAACAGGGAGAATTTGTCAAAACCATGCTTTTTCATCATGCCCTAATGTTATATCGAAAACAAAAACTGAGCTTGGGGAAAGCGGCAGAATTAGCCGGTTATGATCGACTGAGTTTTATCCAAAAATTACAATTTGAAAATGAGGTGGTTTTTGATTATGAAACAGGGTTAGTCAATGAAATGGTCAGCAACATAGGGAGAACACTGAGCTTACTGGAAAATAAGCCATGAAAGTCGTTAGCAACACAACCCCCATTATTTCTTTAGCCTCAATAGGGCGATTAGCCTTATTGCCTGAATTATTTAATACCATTTATATTCCACAAGCCGTTTATAACGAAATAAAGTATAAAAAATCCTATGGCTATCAGGAAATAGACAAGCCGTGTTTTGAAGTCATGAGTATTCAAGGCAATGCGTATTTAGGATTTTTATTAAATGAGCTGGATCAAGGTGAAGCAGAAGCCATCTTTTTAGCCAAAGAAATGGCGGCAGATATGCTGATTATTGATGAGCGCATGGGCTATAAAATAGCGCAATCCCAGCAACTCTACTGCATCGGTACATTAACCGTATTAGCAGTTGCCAAACAAAAGCACCTGATAAGCCAAGTAAAGCCATTATTGGATGAAATGATACAAAAAGGACGCTGGTATAGTGAAAGCGTTGTCCGTCAATTTTTAAAGGAAATAGACGAATAGGATTGATGACAACAACGGGCTGTAACCATGAAAATTGTCTTTAGAACACGGTTAAGCGTATTATTAAACGCATTGTTAAAGGGTTATGGAGAAAGATAATGACAGGTATCAGTGCAAACGAACTGAAAATAAAAGGGGTTATGGCGATACAAACCGCCTTGGAACAACATGATGAAGCGATTATTTCCGTTCGCGGCAAACAGCGTTTTGTGGTGATGGATGTCGCCCACTACCAGTATTTGCGTGAATGTGAACTCACCGCCGCTCTGGTCGAATCCAATGCTGATATCGCCGCAGGACGCTATATTAAAGAATCAGCCGAGCAACACTTGGCACGCTTGGAAAGCATGGCATGAGCTATACGCTGGTTTTTACCGAGCAATACAACCGCCGTGCTTTACGCTTTATCAAACGCCATCCTGATCTAAAAAAGCCGTATCTCAAAACCCTGCAATTGCTGGAAATAAACCCGTTCCACCCTTCCTTGCGCTGTCATGCCTTGCAAGGCAAATTGGCACATTGCCACTCGGTTTCCATTAACCTGTCTTACCGGATTACGTTGGAATTACAGATCAGCGACGCGGAAATTATTTTGCTGAATGTGGGCGATCATGATGCGGTTTATTGAAATAGGCAATTGAAAAACGCCTTAAATCAGGAAAACGTGGATTCAACTCCGAAGTGCAATCGAAAATACTCGGATTGAAAGAAGGCTAGCTGCTATAGTTCTCAGCCTTTTTCAATCC
>JAIPFI010000165.1 GCA_021736705.1 Methylococcaceae bacterium
GATAGAATCCCTTGTCGTGCTGCTGATGGTTCGGCCATAATTATTTCTTTATCGCGGCTTGAGCCCAAGTAATCAAAATTTCTTCAAAAAGAAGCTGTTTATTCAGTTGCGTTTGAATTCGTTGCATATCATTTAGCAATAAACGATGAAAGTCATACACACACTGCAAGTCTAAACTCTTCGACAAAACATTCAAGTGTTTTTCCAAGTCAGGATTACGCAACAATGAACTTTCTACATTAAAATGACATTTAATAATATCTTCCGTCCAACTAATCAGCCAAGGCAAAATTTGACTGGCAGGAAGTTTATACCATTTTTCAGCCAACTCTATAGGACAAGCATTGGCTAAGGGAATCTTTTGCCATTCAGAAAAACAGTTTTGTCGTTGCTCAAGCACATTACTTTGCGCATAATCTAAAGCCAATAACGGGGCTCCTTCAGCTAGATTTAATAACAATTCTTGCTGCTCAGTAACACCTTGCTCTTGCAACCACACATCAACCAGCTCAAGCTTTGTCGGCATCAGAAATAATTTCTGACAACGACTAATAATAGTCGCTGGTAGTACCTGCATTTTCTCTGCCAGCAAAATAAACATAGTTCGCTCAGGAGGCTCTTCCAAGCACTTAAGAAAAGCATTGGCAGAATTATTATTCATTTTTTCAGCGGGGCTAATTAAAACCACACGAAACCCACTATACTGAGGCTTTAACCTTAATTTAACAATTAAACTTCTAATTAAATCGACGCCAATCGCCTTACCCACTTCTTCCGGCTGAACCCAAATAAAATCCGGATGTGTATTAGCAATAAATAACTGACAGCTCTCACAGTGAGCACAAAAAGTCTGAGCTTGCTTATTTGAACACATTAAATATTGTGCAAAATACAGCGCCAACTGCTGCTTACCTAAGCCAGCAACGCCATTAATCAATAAGGCCTGGGGAATTCTCTGTTGGTCGACATAAGCAGACAAATGTTGCCAATATGAATAATGCCAAGGATAAAGCTCGCTAGTCATGAATAAATTGCGTAACCAACTGATGAATTTCGGCTTGCACATGCTCTAAATTTTGAGTTGCATCAACCACTTTAATGCGTTCAGCTTGCTGCTCAGCCAGCGCTAAATAAGCTTCCCTGACTTTTTCGAAAAACGTTATTTTTTCTACTTCAAATCGATCTAATTTCCCACGCTGGGCTGCTCGCCCCATACCTATTTTCACTGGCGCATCTAACAACAAAGTTAAATCAGGTCGCAGCTCACCTTGGACAAAATTCTCCAGCCAATTAATCGCTGCAAAATCCATAGATCGCCCCCCCCCTTGATAAGCATAGGTCGCATCAGTGAAACGATCACATAGAACCCAAATCCCTTGCTCTAAAGCGGGCTTAATTACATGCTTTATATGTTGTGCGCGCGCAGCAAACATCATTAATAATTCAGCTTGCTCAGTCATTTCTTCTTGATTTTTATCAAGCAGTAATTGGCGCATAGCTTCCGCTAAAGGCGTCCCGCCTGGCTCACGCGTAAGTAGCACCGGAATATTGTTCTCTGCCAATAAGGATTGAATATAGCCAATATTGGTTGTTTTACCAACACCCTCACCACCTTCAAGACTAATAAATCTCCCTAACATTATTTATGCTTCCTTTGAAAAGTATTCACAGATTGATTGTGCTCAGCCAAAGTAGACGAAAAGATATGACTACCATCACCTTTAGCGACGAAATATAAACTGCCATTATCCTCTGGATGTAGCACCGAATACAAAGCGTACTCACCCGGCATTGCAATAGGTGTCGGTGGCAGTCCGTTAATACGATATGTATTATAAGGTGTTAAAGTGCCTAGGTCTTTTTTGCGAATATTTCCTTGATAGCTGTCCCCCATTCCGTAAATAACAGTAGGATCGGTTTGTAAGCGCATTCCTTTTTGTAACCTGCGCATAAAAACCCCGGCAATAATAGGTTGTTCGGACACTAGCCCCGTTTCCTTTTCAACAATTGAGGCTAGTGTCAGCGCATCATAAGCCGACTTTAAAGGTAGATCAGCAGCTCGCTGCTCCCATAATGATGCCAATTTAAGCTGCATTTTATTATAAGCCAACTTGAGAATAGCTAAATCACTGGTATTCTTCTCGAAGCTATAAGTATCTGGAAAAAACAAACCTTCTGGATGCGTATAATCACTACCTAATTTTTGTAATATTTCTAAATCACTTAATTCAGTTATTGTATGCGCAATATTTGTATTATCTGTAAGTGCTTGGCGTATTTCCTTAAATCGCCATCCTTCAGGAAAAGTTGCTTCATGTTGTCGCGTCCTACCCAAGCTCAATAAAACTAAAAAATCTTTAGGTAGTAGGTCTACAGATAATTCATATTCTCCTGCTTTTAGTTGATTAATTAAGCCTTCTTCCTCGGCCAATAATCTAAACCAAAGCATATCAAATGAACGACCTTGATAACCAAGAGCTTGAATAATAGAGACAAATGAACTGCCTTTTTCAATCTCAATTATCTTGGAATTTTCACTAATAATAGGCTGCGCAACAAAAGCCTGATAATCCATCCATGCCCAAGTAAAAAGCCCCGTTAAAGCCATAAGAAATAGAGAAACAATGCGCGCTAGCATGAAATATCTTTTTCGCTTATTTTATATTCAGCTAGATATTGACTTATTTTTTGCGTCAAAAAACCTGGCATATAAGATTGTCCCGCTATTGATTTAATTGGCCAGATGCCAATGACGGAATTTGTAACAAATAATTCATCCCCTGATAAAACAAACTCCTTAGTTAGATCATTAATTTTAAAAGGAATCTCATATGTCTTGGCAAATTCTAAAATAAGTTGCCGGAGCACTCCCTTTATCCCAGATAGAATAATCTTAGGGGTATACAAAACGCCATTTTTGACTACAAACAAATTAGTCATGGTTCCCTCTATAACATGCTCATTTAAATTAAGCATCAAACCTTCTTGAAACTCATCTCGCCATTCAGCGCGTGCAAGTACTTGTTCTAAACGATTATTATGTTTAATTCCAGCTAACATCGGATTAAGGCCTAAGCGAGAAGTACAAAAACACGCATTAATCCCTGCGCTGTTATAGTGTGCTGGGTAATCAGGGAAAGGGTATAAAGCAAGTAAACGCGTCGCCTGTATAATCTCTGGCTGTCTATAGCCTCGCCCACCGGAACCTCGAGTAAGCATCAATTTAAGGACACCATGAATGACAAACTGGCTAACTTGATGGATTTCATCCAGTAGAAGAGCTTCTTTTGGATAAGGAATGTGTAACACTTGACAGCCTGTTTTTAATCTTGCTAAATGCTGCGTCAAAAAAACAGGCTGACCTTGAATAATCTCTATAGTTTCAAATAGACCATCGCCGTAATGCAAGCCACGGTCTGTTATCTCTAGCGTGTCTCGCTGTTCGCCATTGATTAATATCATTAGCAAACCTCGATCCGTACTTATTCGTATCGTTTAAAAACTAAAGATCCGTTGGTGCCACCAAAGCCAAAAGAATTAGAAATAGCAATATCAATCTTCATCTCACGCGCTGTATTTGGCACATAATCTAAATCACACTCAGGATCTGGGTTTTCAAGATTAATCGTAGGTGGAGCAATTTGGTTTTTAATACTCAATGCACTCAGCACAGCTTCAATGCCACCTGCTGCACCTAATAAATGACCGATCATCGATTTAGTCGAGCTAACTGCGATTTTATAAGCATGATCGCCTAATGCCGCTTTCATCGCTTGCGTTTCACCTAAATCACCCGCTGGTGTAGAGGTTCCATGCGCATTGATATAATCAATATCTGTTGCATTTAGGCCAGCATCACGTATAGCATTTTTCATGCAACGTGCTGCACCTTCACCACCAGGAGAAGGCGTAGTCATATGATAAGCATCACCACTCATACCATAGCCAATCACTTCAGCATAAATTTTTGCGCCTCGTGCTTTAGCATGTTCCAATTCTTCAAGAACAACCACCCCAGCACCGTCGCTTAATACAAAGCCATCACGATCAGCATCCCACGGACGACTCGCAGCTTGCGGATCATCATTGCGACGCGATAAGGCTTTTGCTGAAGCAAATCCGCCCATAGCAGTGGGGGAACTTGTACAGCGCTCAGCACCGCCAGCAATCATAACATCTGCATCACCATATTGAATTTTACGTGCCGCATCACCAATACAGTGTGTGCCCGTTGAGCATGCCGTTACAATGGCAAAATTTGGACCTTTTAAGCCGTATTTAATGGAAAGATTACCGGAAATCATATTAATGATATTACCTGGCACAAAAAAAGGTGAAATGCGACGTGCCCCACCCTTTTCAAAGACCATGCGGCATTCTTCTATCCCTGTAATACCACCAATACCGGAACCAATGGCAACACCAATTCTTTCTGCATTTTCTTCCGTAACTTCTATTCCTGAGTCTTCGATTGCCTGACATCCTGCTGCAATTCCGTAATGAATAAAACCATCCATACGTTTAGCATCTTTTTCAGGAATATACTGACTAATATCGAAATTTCTAATTACACCACCAAAAGTAGTCGCATGCCCAGAAATATCAAAAGAATCAATTTGGCTGATACCACTTTTGCCATTAATAATACCATCCCATGTTTCTGAAACAGTGTTAGCAAGAGGCGTAATTGCGCCTAAGCCCGTAATAACAACGCGACGTTTACTCAATGGAAATACCCAAAGTAGAAATATAAAAGAAAGGAAATAGATATTAATGGGCAATGAATTATCACCCATTAAATAATAACAACTAAGAAATTAGCTGTTAGCGTTCACGTAATCAACTGCTTGCTGAACTGTAGTAATTTTCTCAGCATCATCATCAGGAATTTCACATTCGAATTCTTCTTCTAAAGCCATTACTAATTCTACTGTATCAAGTGAATCTGCACCTAAATCATCAACAAATGATGCATCATTAGAAATATCTTCTTTAACACCCAATTGCTCAGCAACAATCTTTTTTACGCGCTCTTCAATGTTACTCATATTATTTTTTCCTTAATGGATGCCGATTTAAACTATGCAACATCACTAATTATTATTAATCTGGTTTCACTTATAGTTAATTCTATAAGCGGGGCAATTATACTTTAAAATTATGAAAATGACATAATTTTAAGCCATAAACATACCGCCGTTGACGTGAAGTGTTTCACCAGTAATATAAGACGCTCCTTCAGAAGCCAAAAATGCCACGGCATGAGCAATTTCTTTAGCATCACCTAAACGAGCCAATGGAATGCCGGATAATAGCCCTTGCTTAAGCTCATCAGATAGCTCACGCGTCATATCCGTGTCTATAAAACCTGGCGCTACAGTATTGACGGTAATGCCGCGTGAGCCTACTTCTTTAGCCATGGACTTAGTAAAGCCCATTAAGCCTGCTTTAGCTGTGGCGTAATTTGTTTGCCCAGCATTCCCAGTAGAACCAACAACAGACCCGATATTAATAATACGTCCTGTTTTAGCTTTCATCATGCCGCGCAATACCGCTTTACTCATTCTAAACACAGATGTTAGATTGGTGTTGATAATATCATTCCACTCATCATCTTTCATACGCATCAATAAATTATCGCGCGTAATACCCGCATTATTAACCAATACTGCTGGTGTACCGTGTTCATCAGTAATCATTTTCATTACTTCAGCAATAGAATCAGCATCAGCAACATTTAATTTCATACCTATGCCATTACCTGCTAAATACGCTGTAATAGCATCGGCACCGCTATCTGAAGTTGCCGTACCAATAACAAAAAATCCATCCGCTACTAATTTTTCTGCAATCGCACGACCGATACCACGGCTCGCGCCAGTTACTAAAGCTACTTTTTTAGTCATTAGCAAAATGCTCCAATAATTCAGTTAAAGTATTTGGATTGTAAACGGCAAAATGATCTGCCGCCTTTATAATACGCTTATTTAATCCCATCAAGACCTTACCAGGCCCCATTTCCACAAAAGTTGTTACACCTTGCTCAGTCATTGCATTAATTGTATCAACCCAACGCACCGGCTCGAATAACTGCTCCTGCAAAGCTTGACGAATTTCCTCAGCAACTTTATGCACATTAACATCGACATTATGCAATAAAGTAACATCAGGTTCAGAAAACTCGATAGTTTGCATTATGTCGTACAACTGCTCTGCAGCAGGCCGCATTAATGCACAATGTGATGGCACACTGACAGGTAATTTTAACGCGCGCTTAGC
>JAIPFI010000166.1 GCA_021736705.1 Methylococcaceae bacterium
ATTGCGTTGGTTGACCTTAACTAACCGGATAATGGCGTTGAAAAATGTCCGACAAAAACGTAAAGCACAGGAAACAGCTGAAAAATCAGCAGACACTTTTACTAGCGAAGAAATATTAGCGCAAGAAGAAATGCTGGATATACCCAAGATAAACGAGCAGACCAAGAGCATTGTTAATATATTGATTATCGCCAGTTTATTGGTGGGTTTATCGTGGTTATGGAGCAATATGGTACCGGCATTTTCATTCTTAGATAATATTGTTCTATGGCAGCATAGCGTCACTGTTGATGGTCAAGAGGTGCTTCAAGCGATTACTTTGGTGAACTTATTATTTGCCGGGCTCTATGTTTTTATTATTAGTAATGCGGTACTGAACTTTCCCGGCGTTATGGAGTTATTATTGTTTAGAAACTTTAAAATAGAGGCGGGAACACGTTACGCGATCAATCAAATGGCAACCTATATATTAGTTGTGTTTGGTTTTATTGCTGTTGCTAATGAATTAGGCGGCAGTTGGTCGCAAGTACAATGGCTAGTCGCTGGTTTGACGGTAGGTTTAGGTTTCGGGCTGCAAGAGATTTTTGCTAATTTGGTATCGGGTGTCATTTTGTTGTTTGAGCGCCCGATTCGAGTCGGCGATACTGTGACGATTGATGGCAATGATGGCACCGTGATGCGTATACAAATGCGCGCAACCACTATTTTGGATTGGGATAGAAAAGAGGTAATTGTGCCTAATAAAACATTTATTACCAATAAGTTAGTGAATTGGAGCTTAACAGAGACGATCACACGCGTGGTTATTCCTATCGGCGTGTCTTATGGCACCGATGTCGAGGTCGCGCATAAACTTATTTTAGATACGATAAGCTCTACGCCTTTAGTCCTGACAGATCCAGAGCCGGTGGTATTATTTCTCGAATTTGGCGATAGCTCACTGAATTTTTCCGCGCGTGTTTTTGTTAATGAATTAGGTCACCGTTTAACTGTTGCGCATGATATTCACATGCGCATATTGGCGGCATTTCGTAAGCAAGGTATTGAGATTCCATTCCCGCAACGCGATGTTCATATACATCAGGTGCAGGCATAAACCCTTAATCGCGCGACCTTGATGGGACGCCTAAAAATGGTAGGGCAGACATCAGTCCCTACCATTTTTAGGATTGTTTCAGATTCTAAAACAACCCTGAAAATAGCTGTACATCAACCCATTCACCTTGTTCTACGGTACTTCTATCGTGCTCTAAAATAATAAACGCATTGGCTGTACTCATGGAGCTTAAAATCCCTGAACCTTGTTTTCCGGTCGTTTGTACTTGCCATTCGCCATTTTCAGCTTGACTGACAATGCCGCGTGGAAATTCTGTTCTACCCGGCTTTTTACGCAATGTTTCCAAACTACGTGCTTTTATAATAGGCGCGATAGGCTGATCAGTCATAGCTAGCATTTTTTCTATGGCAGGCAACACAAATTGATAAAAAGTAAGTAGTACGGCAACGGGGTTGCCGGGTAAGCCAAAGAAAGTGCTTTGTTTTATCTTGCCAAAAGCGATAGGTCGTCCTGGTTTTATAGCCACTTTCCAAAAATTAATCTGGCCGCTGGTTTGTAATGCGGCTTTGGTAAAGTCTGCTTCACCAACAGATACGCCTCCCGTCGAAATAATAATATCCGCATAATTCGCGGCATCATTAAAGCTACGTAATAAATCAGTTTCTTGGTCTCTAATAATACCTAAGTTAATAATGTCAATATCGGGTCTATCGAGAGCGGCAAGCAGGCTGTAACGATTACTATCATAAAGCCCGCCAGCGGGTGGTGTCTGCGTAAGGCTGTAAATTTCATCGCCGGTAGAGGCAATAGCAATACGTAATTTACGTTTTACTTTAATTTCTGGCAGCCCTAATGAAGCTAATAAACCGATGTCGGGGGGGGTTAGCTTTTTCCCAGCCGTTAATACTGTTGCGCCTTGACTCATATCTTCGCCTGCTAAGCGGACGTTTTGTCCTGCTTTATGACGTGCATCAATGCGGATGGTGTCTGCTTCACGCTGACAATGTTCTTGCATAATAACGGTATCTAAACCTTGCGGCATTGGTGCGCCGGTCATAATGCGTATGCAATGCCTAGGTAAACATAAACCGCTAAAAAATTGCCCCGCCAGAACTGTGGCTTGAATGGTTAGCGTATATTGCTCATTTTCCCTAGGCAAATCGCGACTGTGTAACGCATAGCCATCGACAGCGGAATTGGTGTGTGCAGGGACATTGATTGGGCTAATAATCGCTTCTGCTAAGCAACGACCTTTTGCCTTTTCTATGGGGATTTGTTGCTGATCTTGAATGGCGCTAATATTATCCAAAATCATTTTTTTGGCGAGTTGAAAATGGATTAAATCAGATTCATTGTTATCAGCGCAGTTTGCTTGGGTTTTGATCATTTGCGTGTTGAAGGGCCATTGAGAGCTAAGCCATTTGCCATATAGCTTAAGAAAAATTCGAGTTGGCGCAATGCCGGACTTTGTGCGGCATCAATTGGCGCGCGAATCAATTTATTACAATCCATAAAACGGCGGTGTAAAGTGCCCATTTCCCCTGTATTTAAACGGTAGGCAGGCCAGTGCGTGGTATGTCCGAGCGCGGGACTCAGTATCTCTGAGCGTATAAATTTTCCGGCATTATCCACATGGCAACTCGCACAGGAAAAATTCAGTTGTCCACGGCGCCTATAAAAATAGGCTTTGCCTTGCTCATAAGCAGACAGTGCTTGCTGTGAATGTTCAGGGATTATTGTGTTAATGAGTTGACCGCGAGAAGTAAAGGCCATATAGGCGAGAATCTTAGTTATTTCACCCTGGGCATAAGGTAGCGCTGGGGCTTGATTTTGTAAACGGCAAGCATTAATCGCGCTGGCTAAGGTAATAATGCTTTGTTTTTGTTCATCCCAATAAGGATAGTTTTGCGCAATAGCGATGCCTTTATTCGGGAAGCAATCGGCGTAGCGAGCGCCATTATTAAAGGGGCGATTAAACAGTTCCTTGCCTTCTTCTAGGGCAAATTCATACGGTGGAAATTCTTCAATAGCTTGCCAGGATTTTTTTGCATCGCTATCAATCGCATAAACGCCTTGCGCATAATCAGCAAGTGGTAATTGTGGGAATATTTGTTGGTAAAAATCCAGTATTTGTTTTCTATCTTGTTCTGGATCTGCCCAAGCCAATGAGCTGGAGATAATTAGATAGATAAACAGACAAAATGATTTCATAAAATAATATGCTCTAGGGTATCGCTATAAGCTAAATTATCTTGCCAGCTAATACCGATGGTATCGCCTGCTTTGGCTGATTTTATTTTAAAGGAGAAAAAAGGATTTTTAGATACACCATAGCCCATTTGGCATTGACTCATGACTTTGCCATTATGTGTAAGGGTTAAAGTTTGTATGAAATGTGCAGGAATCAGTTCACCTGTGGCGTCATTTTTATTGCGTCCTGTTTCCATCGGGTGAGCAATTAAAGTACGGATAAGGGTGTGGTCAGCAAAACGTTTGCTGCGAATTTTAATCGTTGACATATTAACCTCCACAGCCGCCTAAAGTAACTTTCACCTTTTGCCGTGCTTGATAGTATTGATCTTTGGCTTTCAATACGACAATCACATCACAGGTCTCTTGCATTTTAAAGCGCGCTCCTAGATAGGTTTCCAAGTCAGGGTCAATGCTGAATTGAGCAATCAGGGGAACAGGGTTTTTTTCAGATAAAATATAGAGAGTGTCAACGTCTGGAATGGTGCTGCTAATAGTGATGGGAACAACGGCACCATTTTCTGCCGTATTAGGTAGTTGTAAACGAATGCGATTGCTAGTTTGCAGCTCTTGATCAGGAAAAAGTTGGGTAATCGATTGATTGATAGTTTGTCGGCTGAAATGATTGGCTATCCAGTTAGCTAAGCTGACTTGAGAGAAGCTTAGACTTAGAGCATAGCTACTTAATGCTAGGATTTTTTTAACAAAACGACGGCGTGTTGTAAGCATAAGTATTTATCTATTAAGTGACCAAATATAATCCACGACATGATCTACTTCATCGGGCGTTAAAATTTTATTTTTACCAAAAGGCGGCATGCTGGTTTGCGGGTTGAATTGTGTGGCATCCCAGATAAGTGCCTTTAACTCTTCTTTTGTTGTAAAACGTGTTTGTATATGTTGTAAAGCAGGCCCGATATTGCCCGGTGCTTCGCCATCGTCTATGACATGACAAGCGAGGCAATTACCTTTGTTGCGTTGAAAGCTTAGTTGTTTGCCTATGCTTAAGTCTTGCTGCGTTTTAGGGTGAGTGCATGCCGTCATCAGTGCAAGCAAAAATAGACCTGCGAGTTTTTTCATTTGAATAAAGCTTGATAGGCTAAAGCTGATTGATACGGCGCTTGATCAAAAATCCCACCAATTACCGCTAACATATCTGCGCCAGCGGTTAATAACTTTGCGCCATTGCCGGGTAATATCCCGCCAATAGCAACAATGGGCACTTTGATGCTGTTTTTTGCATTCTGTAAGGTGGATATATCTGCGGGAGCGGCAAGTGGCTTTGAATTGGAGGGGAAAAATCGCCCGAAAGCAACATAATCAGCGCTGTTCTGTTCGGCTTCTAATGCACGCTCTAGGCTGTCATAACAAGAAACGCCTATAAGCGCATTTTTACCTAAGATTTTACGCGCGTAACTGAGTTGGCCATCTTCTTGGCCAATATGTACGCCATTAGCACCAATAAGTTTGGCTAGCTTGATGTCGTCATTAATAATAAAAGGGATATTATGCGCATAACAAAGTTCTTTTAATGCGCCCGCTAAATAAATAGCATCAACGGGGTGCTTATCACGATACTGCAATACACTAATACCCGCTTTAAGAGCCGCGCTGACTTCATTGATAACTTGCTCAGGCGTTTTGTTTTCGGTCTGCGTAATGGCGTACAGACCCGTTTTCGGAAACATCATGTGTTTTCTTGCATCCAAAATAAACGATTTGGAATATGTTGTCCTTTACCGGGTTTATAGCCTTCATTTAAGCTGCTCCAGGTATATTCTTGTGCTTCCAGTATGCAGGTTTCAACTTCTAATCCGTGCGCTAGCATCGCGGCAATGCTGGATGCTAAAGTACAGCCAGAGCCATGGTAACTATGAGCTAATCTATCCCACGTATAGGTTTCGATGCATTTACCTTCATTAAATAATTGGTTGTTAACCATGGGGGTTTTTTCATGTGAACCGGTGAGTAACACATAATCACAACCTAGATCTAATAGCTTGAGACCTGCTAATTGTAAGTCATCACACTTTGCTAGTTGCCTTGCTTCTACACTGTTTGGGGTGAGGATGGTTGTACGGGGTAATAGCAATTCTATTATGCTATCTATTAATTCATTATTAGATAGCACAGTGCCGCCACCTGCTGCTAAAACAGGATCTAAAATAACCGGTAATGCAGAGTATTCAGTTAAAATAGTATGAATTGCTTTAGCGGTTTCAACATGTCCAATCAGGCCAATTTTAATGGCTTTAACCGGCAGATCTTCCAAAATAGTACGCGCCTGAGAAATAATGGCCGCCGCAGATTGAGGCAGCATGTTCTTTACATTGCTGGTATCTTGTTCAGTTAAAGCTGTTATAACGCTTGCGGCATGGCATTGATGACTAATAAGTGTTTCAATGTCAGCTTGTATACCAGCTCCACCACTGGGATCATGTCCAGAAAAGCAAAGCACTACAGGTTTATGTACTTGATTCATAATATTAAAAAATGATGTTGAAAATATGCAGCTATTTAACCAGAAAGTTATAAAATTTTCCGTAATAATTATTACTTTTGCTTTATTTACAGGCTGCGCCTTTATTCAAGCCCCCTTAGGTCAAAAAAAAATGGTGCAACTTAGGCAGAATGCTGAGTCGATTTTTAGACGCCAAAATGCGGCAAGCAGTCAGGTTATGATTCTAACCATGGATGAAGAAAACGGTGCTTTATCAGACGCTGAACTGATCATGCAGGAGGCTTGCGCAGCGCTTAATGCTTATGTTATTCGATCCATTAGTAATGACGACTTTTTAATGCTTGATTTTCTAGCTCAGCAGCGAGTGATTAGTTCATTAGATAATTGTGATGAGGCTACAAAAAAATTAGAGGCGCTTTTACAGACGCCCGTTGTGGTTGATGACTAAATATTTTCTGAGTCGGTTGCTGCTACCTATAATGGCTGAAGTTTATAGAAA
>JAIPFI010000167.1 GCA_021736705.1 Methylococcaceae bacterium
TTTGCCGAAAAATGTGCTCATGTTTTGTGTGTCGGGGCTGATTATGTCGGTGACAATTCTATTTTTGACTTTGATTTTAATGCCGAAGTGGCCAATAACTTAGGCTGTTTGATTATGCCCGTTGTTCAAGGTCAAGGGCGCAATAATTTGCAAATTGTCGATGCAGTCAATCGCCTTAAACATGTTTTAACTGAATTTGATTGTGATTTATTAGCAAGCGTTATTAATGGTGTTGCAGCAAATCAAATTGAAACACTACGCATGCGCTTTAAACATAACCCAGAAAATAATTTTCCTGTTTATATTGTCCCTGCCGAGCCTTCATTAGAAAAACCGAGCGTTGGCAATATTGCACGCCAGCTTAATGCCGAGGTTATATTAGGCGAGAAACAAACCTTAAATCGCTTAGTGAGTCAATATAAAGTCGCGGCAATGCAAGTACCCAGTTTTTTAGATTATCTTGAAGCGGGTGATTTAGTCATTACGCCAAGTGATCGCGCCGATATTATCCTTGCTTGTTTTATGGCCTATACCTCTACTAATTATCCGCAAATTGCGGGTTTATTGTTAACGGGAAAGAAAAATACGGCCAAACAAATAAGGCATTTGCTAGAAGGCTTTGATGATACGCCTTTTGCGGTATTATCCATCGAAGAAGATACGTTTAGTGCCGCCATGAAAGTAAAAGATATAAAAGCTCAGATTTATTCGCAAGATGAACGCAAAATTGCCACAGCCTTAGGTTTAGTCGAAAGTAATTTAAGCTTTGAGGAGCTAAAACAGCGACTTGCTGCGCAACACTCTGACCGTGTTACCCCTTTAATGTTTGAGTATGAGCAAATGCAACGCGCTCAAGCGAATCAACAGCATATTGTTTTACCTGAAGGTACTGAAGAACGTATTTTGCATGCCGCTGAAATTCTACTATTAAGAAATGTCGTTAAACTGACGCTATTAGGCAATGTCGAAGATATACAGCAAAAGATTAAAAAATTAGGTTTGCACTTAGATGCAGTGAATATTATTGATCCTCTGCATTCGGAATTACGCGAACTTTATGCCGAACAATATTATGAACTACGTAAAGACAAAGGCGTTACTTATGATATGGCTTTCGACACCTTATCCGATGTCAGTTATTTCGGCACGATGATGATTCATATGGGCGATGCAGACGGCATGGTTTCAGGTGCAGTACATACCACGCAACATACCATTCGCCCAGCTTTTCAAATCATTAAAACCAAACCAGGAACCTCTATTGTTTCCAGTGTCTTTTTTATGTGCTTAGAGGATAGAGTTTTAGTCTACGGTGATTGCGCGGTAAATCCCGATCCCAATGCTCAAGAACTTGCGGATATTGCTTTCAGTGCCGCACAAACCGCAGAAATATTTAATATTTCCCCACGTATTGCTATGCTCTCTTATTCGACCGGCGAATCAGGCAAAGGCGCAGCCGTTGATAAAGTAAGACAAGCGGTTAAGCTGGCGAAACAAGCGCACCCTGAATTAAAACTAGAAGGCCCTATGCAATATGATGCGGCAGTTGATGCAGGCGTGGCCAAAACCAAACTGCCTGAAAGTGAAGTTGCTGGTCATGCGAATGTATTTATTTTTCCTGATCTTAATACCGGCAATAATACCTATAAAGCCGTACAACGCTCTTCTGGCGCTATTGCTATCGGCCCTATTTTACAGGGCTTGAATAAACCCGTTAACGATTTAAGCCGAGGCTGTACGGTCACAGATATAGTCAATACCGTGATTATGACCGCGATCCAAGCCCAAGCAAACCATTCACCTAAATAAACACTAAGCAAATAAAATGTTTGAACTTTACCTTGATACCGCTGATGCGCAGCAAGTTGCCAGCCTTAATCAATCTTTACCTGTTTTTGGTGTCACCACTAATCCCTCCATTTTAGCCAAGGCTGGACTGGGGGTTAATCAAGCCCTACCCGCCTTAGCCAAAGCGCTCAATGGACAAGCACGCTTTCATGTGCAAGTCGTCAGCCAAACCGCTGAAGACATGCTAGCAGAAGCGATAAAACTACATGCCTTACCTTATGATATTGTGGTCAAAGTACCGGCAACGCGTATTGGTTTAGCGGCCATAAAATTAATGAAAGCTGAGGGAATTACCGTATTAGCAACCGCTATTTACAGTGTGCAACAAGGATTTTTTGCTGCTTTATGTGGCGCTGATTATTTAGCCCCTTATGTTAATCGCATCGATGCAATGGGCGCTAATGGAATTGCGGTGGTTGCTGATTTACAAAAGTTAATCAATCAACAAGGCTTATCGACAAAACTACTTCCAGCAAGCTTTAAAAATACGCAGCAAGTACTGGATATTTTACAACTGGGTGTTGCCTCAATTACTTTGCCCGTAGATATAGCCGAGCAAATGATGAATCACCCAGCTGTACAGCCTGCAGTAGATCAATTTAGCAATGACTGGCAAGCTAGCTTTGGTGATCAATTATCTTTTGAGAGTTGAAGGTTTAATCGCATGTAGGAGCGCAAAAGCCGCGAAAAATCATGCGGCGTTGTTTTCTTCGCGGCTAGAAGCCGTTCCTACGCAAAAGGAGTGCAATAGCTTTAGCTATTGCTGTATATGACGCAAAAAGCTAAAGCTTTTTTACTCCTGTTCAAGTCAGTTTCGGTTTTTATCAGCTCTTATTACGCACTTTCTCTCTTTGCTGCGCTTTATCCTGCTGTTTTAATATACGACGCTCTGCGGATGCATGGCGCGCTGCTGAGCCGATATGCTCTTCACCGCGCAGCTTAGCTAGTTGCACCTGTTTTTCTCGCTCTTGAAAACGTTGCCGTTGCAGCTCATTGGCTTTGTTGTAACAATGCGGACAACTCACGCCTTTTTGGTAATGCTCGCTTAATTTATCCTCTTCAGTAATCGGATAACGACAAGCATAACACTGATCGTATTGGCCTTTTTCTAAGCTATGATTAACCGCAACGCGATTATCAAAAACAAAACACTCACCTTCCCAAAGCGATTGCTCGACCGGCACCTCTTCCAGATACTTTAAAACCCCGCCTTGCAAATGATAGACATTTTCAAAGCCCTGCTCTTTTAAATAAGCCGTGGATTTTTCACAACGAATTCCACCCGTACAGTACATGGCAACTTTTTTATGCTTAGTAGGATCAAGATTATCTTTTACATACTGAGGAAATTCACGAAAAGTCTCAGTAACAGGGTTAATTGCATTTTTAAAGCCACCGATTTGCACTTCATAATCATTTCGCGTGTCGATTAAGATCACGTCAGGGTCAGAAATCAAAGCATTCCAATCTTGCGGCTTAACATAAGTGCCGACAATTTTTTTCGGATCAATGTTTTCCACGCCCATGGTGACAATTTCTTTCTTTAGTTTGACCTTGGTGCGATAAAACGGCATTTCCAACTCATAAGATTCTTTACTCTCAATACCCGCTAACCGAGGGTCAGAACGCAGCCAATTAAGTACTGCGTCAATACCACTACGATCACCAGCAATCGTGCCATTAATTCCTTCTTTAGCAAGTAGTAAAGTCCCTTTAACCTGATGATCTTCCATCAGTTGTAACAATGGTTTTCTGAGTTCAGTAAAATCTTCGAGCGTAGCGAACTTGTATAAAGCGGAGACAATAATTTTAGACATATAACACCTTTCTGCGAACCGAAACGTAAATCCGGAGCACTATTAAAAACCGATCATTTTACTATGGAAACAGTATGGGTTCTGCATTTTCTGTCCAAGGAACATATTTTTGCATCATACTGGTAAAAATATCTGAACGCAGAAAATAATCCAGCCATGCTTGCAAATACGGATAATTAGCTTGCTCAAACCAAGCACGATCAACCTCTGCAAACTGACGTATAAAAGGGAAAATCCCTATATCGGCCATTGATACAGTATCACTGACTAAAAACCAATGTTGGCTAAGCCTAGCTTCAAGCAACATCAGGAATTGTTCACCAAAAGCACGATATTCAAGTGCTGTTTTCTCTGGGTATCTATCGGGATATTTATACTTATCCAAAATTGCCTTAAATTCAAAATCATTTTTATCAAGCAGCCAATTAATCTGTGCGCACAAATCCGCTTGTTTAGGCAGCCATTGCTCCGGATCATTAATAGACAATGCCCACAACATAATATCCCGACTCTCATCAATCACCGAGCCATCAGAAAAAACAATAACCGGCACAGTGCCTTTGGGTGAATACTGCAATAATGCCGCGGGTTTATTGCGTAGTTCAACTTCACGTAAATACACACTCACCCCGGCATATTTCAGCGCCATTCGTGCGCGCATCGCATATGGACAGCGACGAAAAGAATACAGTATTGGTGTTGATACTATCTTTTGTGGATTGATGATCATGTATTATTTATTGCTCTTATAGTCAGCACTTTTCTATTGTTAAAATGCTGGGAGTGCTGGCAGCTTGCCCGCTTTTATTAGCCATATATTTGCGAGCCGCCCGCGCTCCTCGGTGAAATGAAATATGCCTTATTGTTCTATTTCAATAGAACAGGTCTTCAGCCAATACACTTTTTCCATCAAATGACTTAAACCTCTATTTTTAAGGTGTTCATTTTCTTCTAAACTATCTTCTGCAAACAAGCATTCAATTTCACATGCTTCCCCGAATAAAGAATACACTTCTTGTTCAGAAACAGAAAACGGTGGGCCTTGCATTTCGGTTTGATCGTACTCCAAGGTAATTAATAAGGTATCGGTTAATGACGGGGCAATTGCCTTTAAATGTTCAGCATACTTTTGGCGCATTTCAGCAGGCAAGGCAATGAGTGAAGCGCGATCATAAATTGCATTGCATCCAGCCAAATAATCACTACTTAAAGCAAAAAAATCACCTTGATAAATACTTAAACCATCAATTTTCCAGCAATGAAAAGCACCGCATTCACTCACTTTTGCATCCAGTTGATTATCAGCAAAAAAACTTTGCGCCGCCAAAGGACTTAGCTCAACCCCTAAAACCTCGTAGCCTTGCGCTAGTAACCACAGCATATCGCTGCTTTTACCGCATAGCGGCACAAATATCTTACTTTTCTTAGGCAGGTTCAGCTTGGCCCAGTAATTTTGTAAATGACTATTAATTTCTTGCTCGTGAAAACCAATCTGATTTTGCTCCCAACGCTCCAACCAAAACTCTGCTTGCATAAATACCCCCTTATGATTTAAACGCCGATTATATAGGATATTCGACTTCATTAGAATGTACTGATATTTAAAGTACTTACAAAGCACTCATTTACAAAACAAAATATCAAACCAAACAAGATCATAAAATTGACATTCCTACCACTCCGTCACTACAATGAAACCTCTAAACACTTGATTGTTTGATTATGTTATCAGCCATATCCCACTTTTCACCGAGTATAAGTCATCCTTACACTGCACCTATGCAGGAAAGAGAAAAGGCTGCGCCTGAAACAAAATCATCGCCTAGCGAAACAAGCAACGTCAAAAAAGAGCATCAAGCTGAAAATGATTCTAATCAGGATTTAAGTGCTGAAGAATTAGCACAAGTTCAGAAATTAAAACAACGCGATAGAGAAGTTAAAGCCCATGAACAAGCACACCTAAGTGCTGCTGGAGGCATTGCCACAAGTGGTGCAAGCTTTAGTTATCAACGAGGGCCTAACGGACAACGTTATGCGATTGGCGGTGAAGTCCAGATTGATACCTCAGCCGTCGCCGGTGATCCAGCGGCGACTTTACGTAAAGCCGATATGATTAAGCGCGCCGCATTAGCGCCCGCCTCCCCTTCTTCACAAGATTTCAAAGTCGCCAGCCAAGCAAGCTCTATGTCAGCCAAAGCACAAGCTGATTTATTGAAAATGACTCAGATCAATGCAGACCCAAGCAATGAAAAAGAAAGACGTGGCTCGCTGTTTGATCAAGTAAGCTAATCTGCAAAAAATCTTCTCCAGAGTGGCGCAAATTAATTCAATTTATTTGTGTTATGCACTGATGACTTGAATTCGGGAAACATGATTTCATTTTATTTCGCATTTTACTTATTTTTATTGGCTACGCATTTAAAGTGGGACAAATCACTGGAGTGACACGCTTTAGCTATTTCCGAAACAGCAATAGCTAAAGCTATTGCACTCCTGACTTCTGTTTTCAAAATTTCTGTCCCACCTTAAGTTGGTAGCTTCGTTCCTCAGCCCTACCGACAAAAAA
>JAIPFI010000168.1 GCA_021736705.1 Methylococcaceae bacterium
TGGTAAAGATATTGCGGACTTAATTATCCAATGCATAGAAAGAAAAATAGCCCCTATTGCTACAGCGACCAGCTTGCCTAAAACTCGCACCCATGGCAAAGGCTAGCACCATGAAGGCCGATTTGATTATCAATGGGCAGGTGATAAAGCCAGGGAGTAATTTAGTGGTCGATTTGCCTTTGCCTCCTTTATACACAAATACACCGATGACCATGCCGGTGCATGTGCTCCATGGTAAGCTCCCAGGACCCAAGCTATTTGTCAGTGCGGCAATTCATGGTGATGAATTGAATGGCGTGGAGATTGTTCGACGCTTATTAAAACAGCCTGCGTTAAAACGGTTGCGGGGTACTTTAATTGCCATTCCCATGGTCAATGTTTATGGTGTCATTCATCATTCACGCTATTTACCGGATCGTAGAGATTTGAATCGGTCTTTCCCAGGTTCGGCTAAAGGTTCTTTGGCGGCTAGATTAGCCGAGTTGTTTATGCGTGAGATTGTTGCCCAATGTACGCATGGAATTGATTTGCATACAGGTGCAATTCATCGTAGTAATTTGCCGCAAATTCGCGCTAATTTAGATGATGAAGCAACATTGGCATTGGCTAAAGCCTTTAATGTCCCCGTTTTAATTAATTCTAATTCACGTGATGGCTCTTTAAGAGAGGCGGCAGCGGAGCAGGGCATTCCTATGCTGCTTTATGAAGCAGGAGAAGCTTTACGCTTCGATGAATTTTGTATTCGTGCGGGATTACAAGGCATATTAGAAGTGATGGGGCATTTGCGCATGATTACCTCGCGGAAAAATAGAAAAGGGATAAAGGAGCCTTATATTGCGCGCTCCAGTAGTTGGGTGAGAGCGCCTGCGAGCGGTATTTTTCGTACGGTTAAACCGTTAGGGAGTTATATTAAACGTAAAGAAGTGTTGGGTGTCATTAGCGACCCCATCAGTAATGCGGAATTTGAAGTACTTTCTCCTTATAACGGATTAGTCATTGGACGTTCGGAAATTCCTCTGGTTTATGAAGGTGAAGCGGTATATCACTTAGCAAAATTTGAAGATTATAAGGAAGTAGCTGAGCAGTTAGAGCATTTCCAAGATCTCCATATCATGCCATCAGTAGATGATGACGATGAATTTATTATTACCTGAACTCGAATATGAAATATTGCTTTTGTTCATTAATACGAGGCAAGTAATATATATTAAATAATTTAGATAACGTATTTTTGTGGGAGCGCAGACAGCACGCGCTTCTAAGATAAAGATATTATTTCATGCATCTGCCTAAGGAATGCGCATAAAATAATTTTAGTCTGGTAGGGTGCGGCTTTAACTCGCTAATATTCTAAGGTTCTTCTCACGTTTATCTTTTGGTATCGCTTGTCAGTATTTTAAATGTTTTTCTTTATATTTAAGTCAAGGAGTCCCGCAATGCAGCATGGGTTTATTAGTAAAGATCATCTCAAACAAGTATTGAATGATATTCAACATTTTTTGATTCAGCATAAAACACCAAAAGACGCTCAAAGCCCCTCTGTTAAATTAAGTGAACAGCAGCAACAGCGGCTAAAACAAAAATTGAGTCATTTGCATGCGGCAGATATTGGCCATATTCTTGAAAGTTTACCACTCGATGATCGACGCGATGTTTGGATGCAGATTCCAATAGATCAGCGTGGTGCGATACTCTTGTCTTTGGCAGCACCCGTGAGAGAATCAATACTGGCAGACATGCCAATAACAGAGATGGTCAACACCGCTGATAATTTACAAAGCGGAGAAATCGGCAATTTGGCTAGCTTGGCTTCGAATCTGCCTGAACAAGCGGTTGAGCTTATTCTGCAATCGCTGACAGCCGAGCAACGCAAGCAATTGGAAGTGGCGTTATCTTACCCAGCCGGTACAGTCGGGTCGTTAATGGATTTTAGTATGTTGACCGCAAGACCTGAGGAGACGGTTAAACAAGTACTCGCCTATTGCCGTAAATTAGGTACTTTGCCTGAACATAGTCATCATATTTATGTTGTTGACCAACATAATACTTTGTTGGGTCTTTTGCCGCTGCAAAAATTAATTACCTTACCGTTTGACAGTAAGATAAGTGAGGTTATGAATCTCGGTATGATTACATTTATGACAGCGGATAGTGCCGAGCAAGCTACTTTTGCTTTTGATCGTTATGAGTTAACAGCGGCTCCGGTTGTTGATGATGAAAATAAACTCATTGGTCGTATCTGTGTCGATGATATTGTTGATTTTATGCGCGAAAGTTCGGAGCAGCAAATGTTGCGCCAAATTGGTTTTGTGGGTCGTGAAGACCGTTTTTCAAGTATTTTTGCTAGCGCACAAAATAGATGGTTATGGTTAGCTATCAATTTATTCTCTGCTTTTATTGCCACGCGTGTTATTGGGGCATTTGAAGATAAAATTGTTGAATTAGTCATGTTAGCCACGCTGATGCCGATTGTCAGCGCGACGGCAGGTAATGTAGGTAATCAGGCTTGCACTTTGATTATTCGCTCTTTAGCTTTGGGACAAGTAACAGCGCATAATATTCGCCAATTTTATATCAAGGAAGTCGGCATTAGTTTAATTAACGGCATGATCTGGGGAGCCGTAATGGGCGTTTTTGTTGGTAATATTTACAGTGCAGGAATCGGTGTGGTGATGGGTATTGCCATGTTATTCAATTTTGTTTTGACTGCTTTTGTGGCTGTTTCAATCCCGTGGCTACGTTATCAATATGATTTAGATCCTGCGATGGGCGCTCATGTGCTGGTGACTTTTTTTGCTGATGCATTCGGTTTTTTTGTTTTCTTAGGAATGGCTACAGCGTTTCTGTAAAACTCCTATCCGCTGATAACAAACAGACATTTTATGAAAATATCGGCTAAATTAGGCACTTTTGCAGGCGTTTTTACGCCTAGTATTCTTACTATTCTTGGTATTATCCTATTTTTACGTTTGGGCTATATCGTCGGCACTGCAGGCTTGGCACAAACGCTGATTATTTTAATTTTAGCCAATTCAATTTCGGTACTCAGTAGTTTATCTCTTGCAGCGATTTCAACTAATTTACACGTTAAGGTTGGGGGAATTTATTACCTGATTTCTCGAACTTTAGGGCATGCTTTTGGTGGTGCTATTGGCATTGTTTTATTTCTAGCGCAGGCCATTTCTATCGGTTTTTACTGTCTTGGTTTTGCTGAAATACTGATTACGATGTTGCCGAATACTTTAGCGCTAGGTGTTCAGTCATTAGCGGCGATAGCAATTGTGGTGCTCGGTTTCTTTGCTTGGTTGGGTGCCGATTGGGCGAACCGTGTGCAATTTGTCGTAATGAGCATTTTAGCACTGGCGATTGGTTCATTTTTTTGGGGTGCAGCAGCGTCTTGGAGTGTGGAAACATTAGCAAGTAATTGGGTTGCAGTAGATGAAAATGTCCGGTTTTGGGTGATGTTCGCCTTGTTTTTTCCCGCGGTGACAGGTTTTACACAAGGCGTGAATATGTCCGGTGACTTAAAAAACCCAACGTATAGTCTGCCTGTAGGTACCTTTAGCGCAGTTTTCTTATCAATTGCTGTTTATTTATTGGCAGTGTTTTTTTATGCCGGGTCTATAACTAAAACGGATTTGATTAATATTGCTAATCCTATGACTCAAGTCGCAGCCATTGATTATACGATTGTTGCCGGTGTTTTTGCCGCAACACTTTCCTCGGCATTAGCTTCTTTTTTAGGCGCTCCCCGAGTGTTGCAGTCCTTAGCGAGTGATCGATTATGGCAATGTTTATTGCCGTTTGCTAAAGGCGTAGGCGAGACGAACAATCCCCAGCGTGGGGTATTATTATCTGCCGTGATTGCGTTGCTAACTGTGTTTATGGGGCAGTTAGATGTAATTGCGCCCGTGGTTAGTATGTTTTTCTTGATTTCTTATGGCTTAATCAATTTTGCGACTTACTTTGAGGCCTCGTCTGAAAGCCCGTCCTTTCGCCCAAGCTTTCGCTGGTTTAATAAAAATCTCAGTTTATTGGGTGGAACCTTATGTTTAGGGGCGATGTTGGCGATTAATATTTTTGCTGGTGTTGTTGCTCTAGCGATTTTGGTTGCTATTTATTACTATTTGCGTAACACCGGTATGCGTTCCCGCTGGGCCGATGGTTGGCGTTCCTTTCATTTGTTTCGTGTGCGTGAGCATTTATTAGCCGCCTATAAATCTCCAGAGCACCCTCGTGATTGGCGACCTAATATTCTGTTGTTTCCGATTCGTTACCCTGGCAGCAAAATGTTGTATCAATTTGCCTCCTTGTTGGAAGTGCACAGTGGCTTTACCACGGTCGTCAAAATTGTTCAGGGATCAGGTGCTGAATTAGTCAGGCGTAGACAGCAAGAAGAGGCTGCTTTGCTGGAAGAGTTACAACAACAGGAGCTGCAAGCCTTTCCTTTAGTGCTTGCCGCGCCCTCTATTAGTACTGGAATTCATACTTTAATACAGGCGCATGGTATTGGGCCATTGCGTGCTAATACCATTCTTTTACCTTGGCAAATTAAAGGTGATAGTACGTATTTGCGCCCTAGCATTCAGCATTTAAGAGTTGCTTTGAAATTACAATGTAATTTATTAATTTTAGTAGAACCTCAGAGTGAAGTAGAGATTAGTTCGAGCAATAATGAGACTCTGCGTATTGATATTTGGTGGTCGGGCGGCGATAGCAGTCATTTAGCTTTATTGTTGGCATTCCTTATGAAGCGGAATGAGGCGTGGGAGGGAAGTCAGCTGCGTTTACTTTGTTTGCCTGTCGAGGGCAAGGATATTGATACAGAAGCATTAAAGCAACATCTTATAGATATTAGAATTCCAGCTACTTTTAAGTTGGTGGCCAATATAAGTTATGCTGCATTGCAGGCTGAATCAGTTGGTGCCGCTATGGTTTTTTTGCCTTTTAAATTACATCAGCAACAATTTCTAACGATGAATGGTGATTCCTTAGAGCCCATGTTATTAAATTTACCACCGACCATACTGACCTTAGCCAGTCATGATTTTGAGTTAGATACCGAGCCTGAAACCGGCACAGCGGCTGATAGTGCTGGAATTTTGGATGCTTTGGAAGATGCCCGAGATTTATGTGATTTTTTTCAACAACAAGTGGCAAAATTACAGAAAGAAAAGGCGCAGCTTTTAGATAAAGAAGATGAAGAAAGTGAAGATTCGGCTGATGACTTGGCTAAGCTAGAGATTGAGCTACAAAAAGTAATTCGACGCCATGGCAAAGCAAAGGCAAAATTAATTTTCGCCGAAAAATTAGCCGAGAGTTTGCCGTCTTGACATTCACAAGAGCCATAAGTGTTAGATTTAAATTCTTTCCCTCGCTTAAATTTCTACTCCATTGATATGATTTTTTTCGTCTTGTAGACGCCTAAGGTGGAAATACATAATTGGAACATACTCTATGTTTATAGCGCAAAGCTTGAAAAACTTATTGGATAAATTATTTTTTGCAGGTTGTTTATTATTAGGGATTCAAATACCTAATTTTATTATTCAATATCAACAAAATATCAGCGCGCATTATCAGGAGTCGGTTAGTCAGTTGCAACAATATCAATTTATTGCCGACCGATTTTACGCTGGGGATATGCATGAATTATTGCTTGCACACAGAATGAATACGGTAGCAGCTATCCGAGCAGAAGCGCAGGTGATTGCTGATTTAATACAACGGAATGAATATTTACAACAGGAATTAAGTGCGCTGCAAGATAGAAGCTTAGTGCAGCAGTTGTTACATTTAACTAAGCATCTTGATTTTAAGCTAGCAAATGAAGTGTTGTTCAATTACTCAATGAGTGTGCCGTTAAATTCAGACGCTATTGTTATCGGGTTGGTGCTTGCTTTTTTATGTAGTATTGCGCTACATCTAGTATTAGCTTCTTTATTTTTCTTATTCCGCTCCACATCGCGCAATACAAAAAAAGGTGCATAACGCGGTCGCTGCATATTCTTCAGGGCACGAGGTGTGAGTTAGGAGTATTGCATCAAGTAACTTAGGTAGCTTACTTTGTGGGAGCGCAGACGGCTCGTCTGCCTTTCGCAGGCAAGCTGCCTGCGCTCCTAAGATGAAAACATTATTTCATGCACATTCCTAAGCTGCCTGTATTCCAAGGATGAAGACATTATTTTATGTGCATTCTTTGACCATCTATTATGTCATTTACCTATTT
>JAIPFI010000169.1 GCA_021736705.1 Methylococcaceae bacterium
AGGCTTATAAAATTTTAGGTGTCAGCGCATCAGCAACTCAGCAAGAAATTATTGATGCGCATCGAAAATTAATTTTAAAAAATCATCCCGACCGAGGAGGGTCAAGTTATCTTGCAGCGCAAATTAATCAAGCGAAAGATATTTTGTTAAAAAAGAAGTAGGTGAGTTATGTTACTTTGCACTGTTCTTTTCTTAGGAGGTACAAGAATAAGATGATGGGTTGTCAAGATTTTTTTAACTGCTTGAGTCGATGGATGTTTTTATTTTTTTTTGGCTTTATTGTGAGTGGGTGCGCTGGAACTCAAACTCAAGCGCCTATACAGTCAAAAAATCGTGATTTGACGAGTAGTTCATATTATACGGTAAAAAAGGGTGATACTCTGTACGCTCTTGGTCTTGCAACTGGCTATGGTTACGAACGGCTTGCTGAGTGGAATAACATATCTGCGCCTTATGAATTATTCGTCGGCCAGAAATTAAAACTTTTTAAAGGAGGGCTTTCTCATTCGCATTTAAATAGAAAAAAAACACAGCCCAAAAATGAAAAAACTTTAATAAATAAGAAGGGAACGTCGGAATTGAACTGGCAATGGCCGGTGATAGGGAAAATAACACGAAACTTTTATAATACAGGTAATAAGGGTATTGATATTTCTGGGTATGTTGGGCAGAAAATTAAAGCGTCTGAGTCGGGCGTTGTTGCCTATAGCGGTAGTGGTTTGTTGGGATATGGAAAGCTTCTGATTATCAAACATAATTACTTGTATTTGAGTGCTTATGCACATAACCGGCGCCTATTAGTAACAGAAGGGCAAGAAGTCAAAAAAGGGCAATTAATAGCAGAAATGGGAATAGGTGTGAATGGTAAGTCCGCATTACATTTTGAAATCAGGAAGAATGGAAAGCCCGTAAACCCCACAATATATTTATCAAAATAATTTTTATCTAAGTGCATGGACTTTAGAGTTCGAAGTTTTATTTAAAGTGAAATGACGACAAGTAGGATTTGATAGTGAAGGAAGACTTAATGAGTACTAAAGAGAATATTTTATTTGTTGCCGTTGAGGAAAATATTGACTTAGATATTGAAGTGACTCATGAGTTACTTGATGTATCAACATCAATGGTCGATAGTAAAAATGACTCATCTTTTGATGCGGCTCAGTTTTATTTTAATGAGTTGAGCCGCTCACAGCTCTTAACGGCTGATCAAGAAAAGGTGTATGGCAAGCAGTCTTTGTTAGGTGACGAGCGCGCCCGGCAGATAATGATTGAAAGTAATTTGCGCTTAGTGGTAAAAATTGCGCGTCGTTATTTAAATAGAGGCTTGCCTTTACTTGATTTAATTGAAGAAGGTAATCTTGGGTTAATACGAGCGGTGGAGAAGTTTGATCCTGAATTAGGCTTTCGTTTTTCTACTTATGCAACGTGGTGGATACGACAAACCATTGAGCGAGCTATTATGAGCCAAACACGCACTATAAGGCTGCCTATTCATGTAGTTAAAGAAATGAATGTTTATTTAAAGGCGCAACGGCATTTGGCATCAACTTTAGAGGCTGAACCAAAAGCTGAAGATATTGCAAAGTTTCTAGAAAAGCCAGTCGAAATTGTCCAGAAAATGCTTAAATTAAATGAGTGGGTGACATCGGTTGATGCGCCGATTGCTTCTGATTCAGAAACAACCTTTGTTGAGTCTATTGCTGATGAAAGTGTGAGTCCTTTGTTAGAACAGGTGCATGCGGAAAAAGTTAAAGTAAATATAAATGCTTGGTTGATGCAGATAACCAAAAAGCAAGCTGAAGTCATTTGTCGGCGTTATGGTTTGTGTGGTTATGAAAGTGCAACACTTGAAGTGGTGGCGATCGAGCTAGGGGTGACGCGTGAGCGTGTACGTCAAATACAAATGGATGGATTAAGGCGGCTTAAAGAAATAATAGAAATTGATGGATATACGTTAGAGTCTATTTTACAGTAAAACTTAAAATCATTGCTTTTTTATGGTTTTTGTCTTCAATGATTTGGAGTGCCAAGCGGGTTTTAAAATGCATTTAATTACTCTAATATATTAATATTAAATGTATCGAGCAGTTGAATCAATTTGATTAATGGTAAGCCGATAAGTGAGTTCGGATCATCGCCTTTAATGCGTTTAAATAAAGCAATACCTAGGCCTTCTGATTTGAAGCTACCGGCACAGTTATAGGGGCGCTCTAAAAGTACGTAGTTTTTTATTTGTTGATCACTTAGGTTTTTAAAATATACAGAACATATATCAACATTACTTCTGTACTTATTTGTTGATGTGTCTAGCACGCAAACGCTAGTGTAAAACTTAACACAATTACCGGAAGATTGTTGTAATTGCTTGATTGCAGTCTCTTTATTACCTGGTTTATGTAGTTGAGTCTTGTTTAGCATGGCTACTTGATCAGAAGCAATAATAATATGTGTTGGATATTTGCCTGCGAGAGCATAGGCTTTTTGTTTGGCTAAACGTAATGCCTGTTCCGACGCTGTTTCATTTTTTTGCGTGGTTTCATCAATATCGGGATTTGCGCAGATAAAGCTTAATTGTAATTTTTCTAGTAGAGCTTTTCGATACTCAGAGCTAGAAGCTAAGACCAGCTTATGGGTTTTCATTAGAATTGCATTGACAGGGAGTGATAAAAGCCTATATTATTGCATAGATATGTTAGATCAATTACCTGAAATTATAGATCCTGTTGTGTTTGCAGAGCGGCACAGCCACGTAGTAGGCCGAATAGGTTTGCAGAGAATGGTGCGTCTGTCTGATTTTCTTTTTGATAAAGACGGTGAGTTAAATGTCAACTTGCAGTTTTATAAAGAAGGTAAAGTTCCTATTATTGAGGGGCGTATTGAGGGACATATAACCTTAACGTGCCAGAGTTGTTTGAAAGCGCTGCCATGGACTGTGGATAAAACTGTGAAGATTGGTATGGTGCAAACAATTGAACAGGCTGACCGCTTAGAGGAAGGGTTTGAGCCGATGGTTGTTTCAGATCAAAAAATGTCCCTATCTGCAATCATTGAGGATGAAGTAATTATTGCTTTACCTGATTATCCAAGACATGAAAGTAGTTGCATGGAATATTCATCAACTAAGCCCCTCTTTGAAGAGCCCGAAGAAATAAAACAAGAATCTAACAACCCTTTTTCTGTTTTAGCTAAATTAAAAATTACCGGAGACCAATAATGGCCGTACAAAAAAGTAAAGTAACTCGCTCAAGACGTGGACAGCGTCGCTCACATGATTCATTGACAGCAAAAACATTGTCACAGGATCCAACAACAGGTGAAACACATCTACGTCATCATGTTACGCCAGACGGTTTCTTTAAAGGCCGTCAAATTGTTGCGAAAGATGAAGACTAAAATCTAAGGTTTGCACGATCTTTTTGTGCAATATTAGTTTTATGAGTTTTGAAAGCCGGGCTATATGTCCGGCTTTTTTATAATAACGTCTGGAGTTTTCGTACACGTGAGTTTAATAATTTCAATTGATGCGATGGGTGGCGATCACGGCACTAACACTACTGTGCCGGCATCGTTAGAGTGTTTGCGTAGTAATCCTGAATTGCAGTTGATTTTGGTGGGTGATGAGCAAGTTTTGCAGCCATTGCTCACGCAGGCTTTACTTGACTTTGAAGGGCGCTTATCTATCCAGCATGCATCGCAGTGCGTAGCGATGGATGAATCGCCTGCGAAGGCGTTGAAAAACAAAAAAGATTCATCTATGCGTGTGGCGATTAATCTGGTGCGCGATGGGCAGGCTGATGCGTGTGTCAGTGCAGGGAATACCGGTGCACTGATGGCGACTGCTCGATTTGTTTTAAAAATGATTCCGGGTGTCGATAGGCCGGCTATCATGTCGTCTATGCCTTCTATCTTTGGACATACTCATGTTTTGGATTTAGGCGCTAATGTAGATAGTTCCGCAGAAAATTTATTTCAATTCGCCGTTATGGGCGCTGAGGTGGTTAAGGCTTTAGAGGATATTTCTAATCCTAAAGTTGGTTTATTGAATATTGGCGAAGAAGAAACAAAAGGCAATGAGCAAGTAAAAGCGGCGGCTAAGTTGCTGGAAAATTCAGTATTAAATTATATTGGTTATGTCGAAGGTAATTCGCTTAACGCAGGCGATGAAAAAGTTGATTTAATTGTCTGTGATGGTTTTGTTGGTAATATAGCGCTTAAATCAATTGAAGGTGCTGCAAAAATGATTACTTCGGTATTGAAGGAGTCGTTTGGTCAGAATCTGTTCACAAAATTTGCTGCACTGCTTTCTTACTCTGTATTGAAGACCATTAAAAATCGTATTGATCCTAGGCTACATAATGGAGCTAGCTTTTTAGGTTTGAAAGGATTGGTAATTAAAAGTCATGGCGGTGCTGATTCTTTAGCCTTTCAAACAGCAATTCATGTTGCTGAAGTTGAAATCGAAAAAAATGTCATTCAAAAAATCAGTGAGCAAGTTGAGAAATCTTTAAGTAGGAGAGAAAACGCATGACAACTTATGCAAAAGTGATCGGTACTGGCGGCTATCTACCTGCTGAAATAAAGTCTAATGAAGATATTTCCAAGGTTGTGGATACTTCTGACAGCTGGATTTTTGAGCGTACTGGAATTAAAAATCGTCGTATTGCTGCAGCAGATGAAACTACTTCAAGTATGGCTGAAATTGCCGCTCGTCAAGCGATTCAGATGGCGGATATTTCTCCTAACGAAATTGACTTGATTATTGTTGCTACTGGCACACCGGAAAATGTCTATCCTGGTGCGGCTTGTATGCTGCAGCACCGATTGGGCGTTAAAACTGGCGTAGCTTTTGATATACAGGCTGCTTGTTCTGGATCTATTTTTGGGCTAGATATTGCTAATCAATATATTAAGTCAGGCGCAGCTAAAACGGTTTTAATCGTAGGTACAGAAATTAATTCACGCATCACGGATTGGTCGGATCGAGGTACTTGTATTTTATTTGGCGATGGCGCTGGCGCAATTTTATTAAGAGCCTCAGATGAAGCAGGCGTGCTATCTACTCATATTCATTCGGATGGGCGCTTTGAGGACTTGTTAAGCTGCCCTAATCCACAAGCTCAAGGAAAGCCTGATACTGTCGGCTATATTTCAATGAAAGGAAATGAAGTATTTAAAGTGGCAGTGAATACTTTGGGGCGCATTGTCGATGAGACTTTAGCCGCTAATAATATGCAGAAAACGGATGTAGATTGGTTGGTGCCGCATCAAGCAAATATTCGTATTATTGCAGGAACAGCAAAAAAGCTGAAAATGTCTATGGATCAAGTTGTTGTCACCCTAGAAGAACAGGGGAACACTTCTTCCGCATCGGTATTACTGGCATTTAATGAAGCCGTTCGAGATGGTCGTATTCAGCGTGGTCAAGTGGTATTGTTAGAAGCATTTGGTGCAGGTTTTACGTGGGGCTCTGCACTTATTAAGTATTAAAAGGTTTTTTATGAGTAAACAAAATAAACAGTTAGCTTTTGTTTTTCCAGGGCAAGGTTCGCAATCGGTCGCTATGTTAACTGAAATGGCTGAAGCTTATCCGGAAGTTGAGACAACTTTTGCGCAAGCATCGGAAGTATTAGGTTTTGATTTATGGAAGCTGGTTAACGAAGGTCCGGCAGAAGAGTTAAATCAGACCCATAATACGCAGCCCGCTATGCTGGCTGCTGGTGTTGCGCTTTGGCGAGTTTGGTGCGCCCAGTCTGAGATAAGGCCTGCTTATATGGTGGGGCATAGCTTAGGGGAATATACTGCTTTGGTATGCTCGGGTGTTCTAGGTTTTGCAGATGCGATTAGTTTGGTTGCTGCTAGAGGTCGCTTTATGCAAGAGGCAGTGCCAGAAGGTGCGGGAGCAATGGCTGCTATTCTGGGCTTAACAGATGAGCAAGTGATTCAAGTTTGTGCAGACGCTGCGCAGGGTGAGGTTTGTTCAGCAGTGAACTTTAATTCACCTGGTCAGGTGGTCATTGCGGGTAATAGTGCCGCTATTGATAGGGCAATGCCAGCAGCTAAGGCGTTGGGTGCTAAGCGCGCGTTAAAATTACCTGTCAGTGTGCCATCACATTGTGCATTAATGCGGCCTGCTGCAGAGCAGTTGTACGACAAAATGCAAACTATCGAGTTTTCTGAACCTGATGTTACTTTATTGCATAATGTCGATG
>JAIPFI010000170.1 GCA_021736705.1 Methylococcaceae bacterium
AACATTTATGATGGCGACACGGTGCAGTTAGCTGATGGTAGGAAAATTCGCTTATTAGGTATTAATACGCCTGAAATAGAGCATCCTAATCAAGTAGAACAGGCCGGTGGTGTAGCTGCTAAAGAATGGTTGACGGAAGCATTAAAGGGTAAAAAAATTCGCCTAGAATTTGATCAAGAACAGCGGGATAAATACCAGCGCTATTTGGCACATATTTTTACTGAGCAAGGTGTGCATATTAATCGTGAATTAGTTCTTTTCGGTTTTGCCAGTGTTACTGTGTTTCCACCTAATCTTAAGTACGTACCGCAATTAGTAGCAGCGGAACGGGAAGCCGAGGCAAGTAAACTGGGTATTTGGGCTTATTCTGAGTACAGCGTTAAATCGGTTCAACAGCTCACCAAAAAGAATAAACGAGGCTGGCAGCGCGTATCTGGAACCGTTGCTGCGATTAAAGTTACAGCAAAAAATGTGTATTTGAAATTTGCGGAAAATTTTGAAGTAGGTATTAAAAAAGAGCATTTAGGTTATTTTAATGATTTAAATGCGTTAAAAGGTCGGAAAATAGAAGTCAGAGGATGGGTTAATCGCCATAAAAATTCTTATATGATGTGGATTAAGCACTCTAGCGCATTGCGGGAGTTGTAGTTGTGTATGAAAGGGGCGGGATCCAAGCCCGCCCTATTTTTTGAGTCTAGTTATCGTTGTAATCTTTATATTTGATTAGTGCGTGTATGGCCTGATTTGTTGAGAGTAGTCTCGACGATAAATATTCGGTTGTATATATTGATTAATATTAAAACGTTGTTTGGCTTCAAGGAAAGGTAAGGCGCTTTTTATTTTGCCATTTTGGTAAAACATTTCATCGGAAAAACCATTGGCGTAGATTCGATAGTCAAAAGGGTGGCTTTGATTTCCTACCTTCCGGAAATCGTTCATTAAGCTAGTAAAACAGTTTTGTGTGACAGTGTTGTAGAATTTCGGCGTGTTATGCAATGTGTTGACACGATCAATAACGACATTAAATAAGCTCCGAATTTCTTGTTGAGATAAGTTGGTTGGATAGAGATAAACATCTTCCTGACGAAAATTTGTTCTTAACTGTAAGACGTCTCTTTCGGTAGCGAGTACATAAATGAGTTCAAATTGATTATATAGGCCAGTGAATCCACCATATTCTTCACCTTTCTGATTGCGAACTTCGCTAGAAATAGCTAAATGCTCACCATTTTTAAAGCCAAAACTGAAAATGCTATGGGCGATTGCTTGATTATCATCCCAGTAAGAGAGAACGTAATCTAGCTGATTTAATTGAGATAAATCATAGGTTTTATCAATGTAATGGATATGATAATCGGTCTCTGATTGATAAGTAAAGTCGCGTATATCGTGGATATGTACTTTATTGTCATCAATAGTTGCCCAGGGTAATCGACTGACACTATCGGCCCAGTTTTTATTTTGTGAGGGTGTCATCTGATCCCAGCTCAGAAAAATCATCGAAAAAATAATGAGCGTAAGAGTTCGACATGTTTTTTTGTGCTCAGGGATAGCTTGTAGTAACAAAAGTAAGACAGCATAACTGGCAGCTAGTGCTAAATTGATATTATGTTGCGGGAAAATATTAAGAAAATAAACAGCGGGAATGCTCCATAAGCCAAACAAAATGGCACAGAAATAGTATAAGAAAGTAAGGATTTTGGTTAACATGGATGTCGTATAGTAGGTGATTACAGCCTTGAATTTATCAAGGCTGTCGTCGTTTGGTCATTAGTTTTAGTTGTGTTAAATCTTAAATTGTCTAACGGTCGTACTTAATTGAATGGCTAAGCCCATTAATTGTTGACTAGACTCTGATGTTTCGCGAGCGCCTTGTGCTGTTTGATTGGAAATTTCGCCAATATTATTAATATTACGTTTAATTTCTTCTGTTACCGAACTTTGTTGTTCAGATGCTGTAGCTATTTTCGTGTTCATACTATTAATCAGATCAATTTTTTCATTAATACGGCTTAATGCATCGCCCGCTGAGGCCGCCAGCTTGACACTGGATTTTGCTTGACGCTGACCTTGCTCCATAACATTAGCGGCCGATTTGGCGCGTGCTTGTAAGCGTTCAATAGTTTGGCGAATTTCTTCGGTTGAGTTCTGGGTGCGACTGGCTAAGGTTCTAACCTCATCAGCGACAACAGCAAAGCCACGTCCTTGTTCGCCCGCTCGTGCCGCTTCAATAGCTGCATTTAAGGCCAGTAAATTGGTTTGTTCGGCAATGCCTTGAATCACGCCTAATACTTGTCCAATGCTTTCGCTGTCTGATTCTAAATCATGGATAACTTGAGCGGCACTTTCGACTTCAGAGGCAAGAGAGTTAATTGAATTTACCGCCTGATTGACAATATCGCTGCCCGCTGTTGATTCAATATTTGCTGAGTCAGCGGTTTCCGAGGCATTTAATGCATTCCTAGAAACATTGTTGACAGTAGATGTCATTTCTTCCATGGCACTAGCAACCTGAGCCGTTTCAGTCTGTTGTTGTTGTATGTCCTGCTCCGTTTTTTGTGTGATAGTTGATAATTGTTGTGATGAATTAGCTAGTTGTTCGCTAATTTCATTGATTTTATAAATGGTTTTGCCGATTTTCTTGACAAAACTATTAAAGCTTGCCGCAACCCAAGCAAATTCTGTTTTGCCCTTTATATTCAGGCGCGCTGTTAAATCACCGTCATCACTAGAAATGTCTTGTAGTTTTAGGGCTAAGTCAGTGAGTGGTGTAATGATAATGCTGTTAATTAATAAATATAGGCCGAATATTAAAATAATCAAAGTGGCTATTGTAAAGCCAACTTGCTTGAACATCGATTGCGCCAATTCTTCATAAGCTGCTTTTAGGGGAGTCATGATTTCAAAGGCGCCGTGTAAATCGCCAGCGCGCTTATTTTCCATTTGATAGCCTAGAATATCTAAGCCTTGGTCATTACCCCAGAGTGCTTGCGAGTTAGTTGGAGTGCCGTGACAAATTTCGCATTGAGTACTCAAAATAACGGGTCGAAAATAATGTACGGTTTCATTTATTTCATCGACATAGCTGTATTCAATAGCTTGTGGGTTTTGTTTGAAAAAATTCAGAACTTCGCGCTCTTTTTCGTTCGCTTCATTTTTAGGGTTTCTGGCATTGATATTAGGCGCTTTAAAACTGAAGTCTCCTTCTGCGGCTTTAGCTTGTACAATTTCCCATGAAGTGGCGACAGGCACAGTGGCTAAGATTTTTGTAAGTCGCTCGTTTGCATTGTCAATGCTATTGTAATTATTGAGTTGTTCCGTAGTAAATACACCGTCATCCCATTTTTTTAGCATATTTTTACGCACAGACTCAGAGACGAGCAAGAGGCTTTTTGCTTGTTCTGTTTTTTGTGTAATAATTTTTTGTTTATCCGCCTCATAGATAAAGAACAGTGATGCCGTAGATATGACTATTAGAAATATAAGTGTACTGAGAATAACTCGAGTACCAATGGAGTTCCAGTTCATGTGTGAGTACCTTTATTTTTATGATTATTTTTTATGATTATTAGGTCTTGTATCGATAGTGTAGAGTAAATCTAGAGTACTTTCTATGATGGCGTTAGGCTTTTTATCTATTATTAGGTTTAACGAAGCATTTTGATAAGTATAGACTATAAGATAATATAGTTCGCTTTTACTCACTTAAATAGTTGCACACTCTATATGGGCATTCAGGATAACTTTGAACAAATCCCTTTAAAGGATTTTACCGAAAAAGCATACTTAGATTATTCTATGTACGTTATTTTAGATCGAGCGTTACCGCATATTGGCGATGGTTTGAAGCCTGTGCAAAGGCGTATTGTTTATGCCATGTCGGAATTAGGATTGAGTGCTTTATCTAAACATAAAAAATCTGCGCGTACCGTGGGAGATGTTTTGGGTAAATATCATCCGCATGGCGATAGTGCCTGTTATGAAGCCATGGTGTTAATGGCGCAAAACTTTTCTTACCGTTACCCTTTAGTTGATGGTCAAGGTAATTGGGGTTCGCCTGATGATCCAAAATCTTTTGCGGCTATGCGTTATACCGAATCCCGTTTAACGGCCTACGCGCAAACTTTATTAAGCGAGCTGGGTCAAGGAACGGTTGATTGGAATGATAATTTTGATGGCACTTTAAAAGAACCTGCCTTATTGCCTGATCGATTGCCAAATATATTACTCAACGGCACGATGGGTATTGCTGTCGGTATGGCCACGGATATTCCGTCGCATAACTTAAGAGAAGTGGCGAATGCTTGCGTGCATTTATTAGATAACCCAGAAGCTCCGCTAGAAGACTTATTTATGTTTGTCCAAGGCCCTGATTATCCAACTGATGCTGAAATTATCAGTAGCCGGGAAGATATACAAAAAATGTATATCACGGGTCATGGCTCAATTCGCATGCGCGCTAAATATGAGCTAGAAGAGCATAATATTATTATTACCGCTTTACCACATCAGGTATCAGGAGCGAAATTACTGGAGCAGATTGCTGCGCAAATGCAGGCGAAAAAACTGCCGATGATTGAGGATTTAAGGGATGAATCTGATCATGAAAATCCTACGCGTTTGGTGATCATGCCTAAATCAAAACGTGCCGATGTTGAGGCGATTATGTCGCACTTATTTGCCACGACAGATTTGGAAAAAAGTTTCCGCGTCAATATGAATATGATTGGCTTAAATGGGCGGCCTAAAGTCAAAGGTTTACGCGAAATTTTAGTGGAATGGCTAAGTTTTCGTGTCGAAACAGTACGCAGGAGACTACAGTATCGCTTAGATAAAGTCTTGGCACGTTTGCATATTTTAGAGGGCTTATTAATTGCCTTTTTGAATATTGATGAAGTGATCGCTATTATCCGTACGGAAGACAAGCCTAAGCCCGTCTTAATGGAGCGTTTCGGAATTACGGACACCCAAGCCGAAGCGGTATTAGAATTAAAATTACGTCATTTAGCTAAGCTAGAAGAAATGGCGATTAAAGGCGAGCAAGCGGAACTGGAGAAAGAACGTGATTATTTGCAGAAATTATTAGGTTCGCAGCGTCTGTTAAATCGTTTAGTAAGAAAAGAAATTTTAGAAGATGCTGATAAATACGGTGATGATCGTCGTTCTTTAATTGTTGAGCGCGGCACCGCTCAAGCGCTCAGCACAGCAGCATTAATTAATAACGAGCCGATTACGATTGTACTCTCGCAAAAAGGTTGGATACGTGCCGCAAAAGGGCATGATGTTGAACCGGAAAGTTTGAATTATCGTTCTGGCGATGGTTATTTATGTTCTGTCTTAGGGCGTACCACTCAGCCAGTTTACATTATGGATTCTACGGGACGGTTTTATGTCACCAGCACTCATGATTTACCTACAGCGCGAAGTCAGGGTGAACCACTTACTGGACGTTTAAAGCCGCCAGTTGGTTCGGTATTCACGTATTTATTAAGTGGCCATGAAGATGATTGGATGTTGATGGCGAGCGATGCGGGGTATGGATTTAGAGTGCAGTTGAAAGAGTGTATTTCCAAAAATAAAGCCGGTAAAGCCGTGGTTACTTTACCTAAAGAAGCACAATTACTGGCGCCTGTGAGAATTCATAACAGTACAGATTTAATCGCAGTCGCTACACTACAAGGGCGCTTATTAATTTTTCCGGTGGCCGCTTTACCGGCGTTAACGAAAGGCAAAGGTAATAAATTGATTCAAATTTTACCGGCTGATTTAGTGTCAGGCGCAGATAAGGTAACGGGTCTTGCGGTGATTGCTGAAGGCGCTGCTTTAAAAGTGCTTTCAGGCAAACGTACTTTAACTTTGAAAGCCTCTGATTTAGTCGGCTATCAAGGGGTAAGGGCGAAACGAGGTCAAGGCTTGCCGCGTGGTTTTCAGCGTGTTGAAGCTTTGCAGAGTGTAGATTAAGCTATGGCTGAAATAAAGAAACCGCGTAAACGAGTAGTACGTAAGGTTAAGCCGGTCGTCAAACCCTCTTTGTCTAAAAGAGTCTGGCATGGCTTGAAAAAACCCCTGTTGATTTCTTCGGCCGTTGCTGTTTTTGTTTTAGCCTGTTATATCGGTTAAT